>CBFIEZ010000092.1:0-1095 GCA_965661755.1 Minisyncoccia bacterium | reverse complement strand
TCCTCTGAAATATTGCAAGACAAAAGTGGATTTATAAAATTGTAACCACCGACTCTAACGGCATAGGATCCTTGATTTACAGTCTTATTAATGTAAAAAGATGAAATAAAATAGCCAATAAAAACGCCAACCAAAAGAGCAGAAAGTGTATAAAACAGAATTTTTTTATCCCCAAACAACATTGTGAGCCAAATTATACTATCTTTACACAAACAGACAAATTCAGTTTTATTGATTTTATAGTATAATTCAAGCAAAATAACAGTATCCAGACTTGTAATAAAACAAGAACCTATACGTCTCAAATGTCAAACAAAGTAACAGAAAAAATGTTCCTTGACGCTTACCGGATGCATTCTGATGCTATATTTCGTTTTATACTTTTCAAAATAGACAACCGAGAAAAAGCCCTCGATCTATCCCAAGAAACTTTTATGAAAACTTGGATACATATATCGAACAACGGAGAAATACAAAATATTCGAGCTTTTCTATACAAGGTAGCAAGTAATCTAGTCATAGACGAATACAGAAAAAGAGATAAAAAAGACTATATGACCGACTCTCTAGAAAATATGAGTGAAGACGGTTTTGACCCAAGCTCAGACGTAGACGAGTTCCAGTCCATAACAGACAAACTCGATGGAGAAAAGATGTTTGATCTGATAAAAGAACTTCCGCCTATGTACTCAAATATAATCTTCCTGAAATACAACGAGGAACTATCTATAAAAGAAATCTCTGAAAATCTGGATGTTAGCCAAAACGTAGTTTCTGTTAGACTAAATAGAGCTATAAAAAAATTGAAGGAAATGGTCGATTCAGAAATAGAAAAATTTCAAAAATAAAAATATGAAAGATATATTTAAAAAAATAAATAATGAGAGACTGACAGATACTGAAAAACAGATGATGTTTTCTAAACTAGAGAAATTTGTTGAGAATAATCCCACAAAAACTCCTTGGTATCAAAAAATAGAAAACAAAATAATATCTCCTTTCAATCAAAATATATTTATGCATCACAAAATACTCTCTAGTGCTTTTGTGGTTATCATACTCATAGGAGCAACGGGAGGAACATCTATGGTGGCA
>CBFIEZ010000091.1:0-1127 GCA_965661755.1 Minisyncoccia bacterium | reverse complement strand
TCAACGTTAAGGTTTGATTGTCTCTCATTTTGAATTCCAAATGTATAAAGTGGAAAAACACTGCATATCTCACCAGTTTTGTTTGATACTAGAGACGACTCTGACAGGTGTCGTGTTACTAATAAATGCTGCCATTTCCCTGTTTTTACTTGTCTAGTAGTGACTAGCCCGAGGTTACCACCTGAGATAAAGTTTTTCATATTACCTGAACTTGGTCTTGCTAATATGCCAGAAGATTTTTCAGTATAATAAACAAATCTACTATCGAATGGCCGGTAATCAATTATCTTTATATTTTCTCCTGAAGCATTAGTTCTAATGACATCCTTTTGTGCCCATTCCACTTTCCAAGCTTCAACGTCTTTCCTTAGAGTATACTTCTGTCTTGCATCTTCCGTATTTATTTGGGCAAAATCAACCATTCTTTCTAGTAACTCATCTTTGGAAGTACTGATAACAAAATCGTCTCTAGCAGTAACAATTCCTGATCCAGAAGAATTAAATAACTTTGCCACTGAAAAACCTTTATTATATTCATCTTTACCCTCACCCTCCAAGTACCAGACATCATTTTCATTAGGTAGTCTCTTCCACTCAATACTAGATAAACTAGACTCGTCTATGGCTTTGAGTTTATTTTCTCGTGAGCCAAACAAATCTGCTTTATAGATTTCAGCAAGTTTATTATTCTTACCACCTTTCTTAATCCCCAACATAATAGAAACCCCTGTTTTAATACTGAAAACATTCTCATCCTTTCCTCCATCTGGAGAAACTTCTTTTTTATTGCTATTCCCGTGCAAGTCTAAAATGTATAGAGTATCGAATGTTTTTCGTAAATGCCATCGCATCCCTCTAAAGGTAGGGTTGTCGATATATCCATGTGGAGTAATCATTCCCACAACTCCTTCACCATTTTTTTCAACTAGACTTTCTGCCAGTCTAATAAATTTTACATAATCGTCATCTAACCAGTTCTTTTTTTCTTGTAATTTTTGAAACAGAAAAAAAAGAGACCATTAAAATTGGCATTAAATATTTGATACAAATGCATATCGGAGTCGTTTTTCTGATGATTGCCTTTATTGTAGCTTATGTACAAACAGGCGCACCATTTAGTTTTGACG
>CBFIEZ010000090.1:0-1132 GCA_965661755.1 Minisyncoccia bacterium | reverse complement strand
ATGACAATGATCCGAAAATTTGTTTCTTCTTTCCAAACTGTAACTATACCTTTTAATGCGAAACCTAGAGAATTTAGTCTGCTTTTTATCATAAAATAATTATAACATTTTATTTTTATATAAAAACAAAGGCTCGTCGGTGGACTGACGGCCTCTGCCTCTTCAGTCTCGACGAGCCTGCACTACTTGGGAAGCCGCATCTCCGGCCAATCCCAGCGTTTCTTCTTGTTGTACCAACTCATGACAGCCAAGAGTTCCTGGTCAGTCGTGAGATGCGTGGTGTCAATCCGGAACGCATCCGGATGGCATACGAGCGGACTAACAGGTCGGGTCTTGTCAGTCCAGTCTCGCAACTGAAGTTCCTGCAAGACCTTGCCGATGTTGTCCTGACTACCGAGACCCCGCAGATCTGAATGTCGGCGCATTGCCCGCGCTCGAATGTCAGCATCCACGTAGAACATCACAGGTGTTGGAAAAACGCTCCACATGTCCCGGCCATCCGCCACGACGCCAGGAAGAACACGAGTCAGTCGCTGAAGCTTGTCGACTTCAGCTCTGACGCCAGCGATCTTGCCAACGCTAGGAACCCTAGCGCTGACCTCTGCACTGCGAATAGCAACAGTGACATCCTCACCAGAGATGATGAACTTTCCATCATCAAAAGTGAGAGGCATCTCTCGAGCTATACGCACCGCTCCAGCCTCATCATCGAGTGACTGACCCTCTCGAAGAGCCAGTAGCGCCACACACCTGTACAAGGCTCCGCTGTCCACAAGACGAAACCCCATGGCTTGCGCCACGGCTTTGGCAAGAGTACCCTTGCCAGAACCGGCAGTGCCGTCGATAGCAATCGCGGGCACCAGGAGAGACTCATCAACGACAAGCCTCCTTTTCCGATCTAAAACGCTAGCGATCATCAAGACCTCCAACAAAACATAGTTGCATTTATTCAATACATGGTCAAATAATTTTTTATATAGAAAAAGCCTCGCGGGGTTGCGAGGCTTTGGAGTGCCGGCTTCGGCAGAGTGCTTTACGCTACGGCAAAGCGGATGGGTAAAGGCAATTCGGGAGAATGTGCCAGTACCGGTATGAGTCGCTCGGGAAGCGATTATCCTGACCTTGGAGGTCA
>CBFIEZ010000089.1:0-1221 GCA_965661755.1 Minisyncoccia bacterium | reverse complement strand
TGGAATGATCGAAACTCCTTATGCAAAAGTTAAAGGTGGAAAAGTTACAGATGAGATAGTTTATTTGAATGCATCAGAAGAAGAGGGATATGTTATCGCTCACGCTGCTACTCCTGTAGATGAAAACGGAAAGATAATGACAGATGAGGTGGAAGTTAGAATCGAAGGAGACCCTACAACAGTAACAAAAGATAAAGTTGATTATATGGATGTTGCAACAAACCAGGCATTTTCTATCGCAACATCTATGATTCCTTTCCTAAACCACAACGAAGGAACAAGAGCACTGATGGCATCGAACATGCAGAAGCAGGCTACACCTTGTATCATTCCAGAGGCTCCTCTTATTGCTACAGGTATGGAGAGTGCAGCTTTGAAAAATACAGGAAGACTTGTTGTTGCTGAAGAAGAAGGAATAGTTACATACGCAGATGGTGCTAAAGTCGTAGTAAAGAATTCAAAGGGCAAAGAAAAAGAATACAATCTAGTTAGATTTTCAAGAACAAATGGTTTTACAGCTTTCCATCAGAGACCATCAGTTGATGTTGGAGATAAAGTAAAGAAGGGAGATATTCTTGCTGATACTAGTGCATCTGAAAATGGCCAGTCAGCTATCGGACAAAATATGCTAGTTGCGTTTATGTCATGGTCTGGATCAAACTATGAGGATGCGATTATTCTATCAGAGAGAGTTGTAAAAGATTCAAAGTTTACATCTATTCATATCGAAGAGTTTGTTGTTAACGTTCGAGATACAAAACTAGGTCCAGAGGTTACTACTTGCGATATTCCAAACGTTGGAGAAACAAAACTAAAAAATCTAGCAGAGGACGGTATTATCATGGTTGGTAGTGAAGTTAGATCTGGTGATATTTTGGTTGGAAAGATTACTCCAAAGGGAGAAACTCAGCTCACTCCAGAAGAGAGACTTTTGAGATCACTTTTCGGTGAAAAAGCTCACGATGTAAAAGATACATCAAAGAGAATGGAAGGAGGAAAGAGAGGAAGAGTTATTAAAGTTCAAATATTTAGTCGAGAAAAGGGAGACAAACTAGATTCTGGAATTATAAAGAGAATACATATAGAGATAGCACAGCTCCGAAACGTATCAGTTGGTGACAAGCTTGCTGGACGACACGGAAATAAAGGAGTTATTTCTCGAATACTTCCTGAAGAAGATATGCCATATATGGCAGACGGAACTCCTATAGATGTTATTTT
>CBFIEZ010000088.1:0-1266 GCA_965661755.1 Minisyncoccia bacterium | reverse complement strand
CTAGCAACAGCATACAGAAAAGAATACGTAAAAAAGGGTCAGATAGTTAGAGCAAAATTTGACATAAATAGTGGAAAAAGTGAGATGTTCCAAGTAAAAATCGTTGTCGATGAATCGACTGTAGCAATGAACGAGGATGAAATACCTCTAGAACTAAAAGAAGGTGAGGTGGAAATCGAACTTTTCAACCCTGAAAAACACATAATGATCGGCGATGCACGAAGAATCAAGAAGGATATTCAACTAGGAGACGAAATGGTCTTCCCTCTTGAAGGACAAGACGACTACAGTAGAATCGCTGCTCAGACTGCGAAACAAGTAATAATGCAAAAAATCAGAGAAGCTGAGAAGGTTCACATAATGGAAGAATATGGAAAGAGAGAAGGAGAAATCGTTACAGGAACAGTCCAGAGAATGGAAAGAGGAAATATATTTATTGATTTGGGACGAGCTCCAGGACTTTTGCCATATGAGGAGCAGATTCCAGGAGAAAGATTTGGCCAAGGAGAAAGAGTTCGAGCTTATCTATATAAAGTAGAAGAGTCAGGAAAAGGTGTATTTCTAAGACTTTCTCGAAGTCATCCAAAATTCCTTGAGAAACTGTTTGAAGCAGAAGCTCCAGAAATAGCTAACGGAACTGTTATTGTAAAATCTGTAGCCAGAGAAGCTGGTTCAAGAACAAAGATAGCAGTTGCATCAAAAGACTCTCACATTGACCCAGTTGGTTCAATGGTTGGACAGAGAGGTGTTCGTGTTTCAACTGTTATGTCAGAACTGGGTGGTGAAAAGATAGATATTATAGAGTGGTCAGAAGATCCTAAAAAGTTTATAGAAGATGCCTTATCACCAGCAAAGACACTAGATGTAAAAATAAACGAAGCAGAAAAACAAGCAACTGTCACTGTTTCAGAAGACCAGCAGTCACTAGCTATAGGAAAAGGAGGTCAGAACGTTAGACTAGCAGCGAAACTAACTGGTTGGAAGATTGATATACAGTCTGTTGCAGGAACAAAATCTGAAACTACTGAAGCCTAAAAACAATCTCAAATTATTGTTATAGTATAATAATAAAAATTAATTAAAAAATATGAATCTAATTAAAGAAATCGAACCAGGAACACGAGATGAGATAAACGTTATCATAGAATTAAACAAGGGTTCAAAAAACAAATACGAGATAGACAAAAAAACTGGACTTATTTGTTTAGACCGAGCGATGCACACTGCTCAAGACTATCCTTATGACTATGGTTTTGTGCCTCAAAC
>CBFIEZ010000087.1:0-1314 GCA_965661755.1 Minisyncoccia bacterium | reverse complement strand
ATGGATACAGATATAACAACCTAGCAAAAAAAATAGGTGGAAAAAAAGAAATACCTTCAATAGGTGCAACAATAATCGCTCGGAAAAACAACAGTCTGGCAAAAAAGGTTGTTATAAAAAACATAAAGAAACCAAAATTCTACCTAGTCCAACTCGGAAACACAGCAAAACTAAAAGTCCTAAACGTTGTTGAGCTTCTTCGAAAAAACAAAATCCCTGTATACCACTCAATAACAAAAGACAAAATAACTGGTCAACTAAACGGTGCTGAATATATGAAATCTAGTCACGTTCTGATAATGGGTCAAAAAGAAGCTATAGAAAATAGTATTGTAGTTAGAAATATAATAAACAGAGAGCAAGAAACTGTACCTCTGACAAAACTGGTTGAATTCTTGAAAAATCTAGAGGGAGAAAAGAAAGGTAAGAAGAAATAGTCTATATTAAAATATATAATATAGCACAAGTCAATACATACAGAAACCCTAGTATTTCAGGCTTGTTTTATCCTCTACCATATGTTAGAGTATCCCCTATATGATAAATGCAGAAGTAGTAAAAACAGGCAGTGAAAATAACCTAAATCTCATTAGAAGATTTACAAAAAAGGTCCAGGGTTCTGGCGTTTTACCTCGTGTTAGAGGTATAAGATACGCTTCTCGAAAGCAATCTGAATACGTAAAGAAGAAGAAGACACTAAAAACACTAAAGAAGAGAGAGGAAATCACAGAGATGATAAAGATGGGAAAGATGACAGAGTTTACAGGCAGAGGAAAAAAATAAAATGAAGTCTGAGAATTTCTCAATCACAGACAAAACAAAAGGAGCCGAGCATCAGAAATGGTGCTCGGTCTCTTTTGCAAAAATAAAAGATGAAGCTATGGGAAAAGATTATTCCCTATCTCTGGTTTTTATTGGTGAAAGAAGATCTAGAAAACTAAACAACTCATACAGAGGAAAAGACAAATCAACAAACATACTGAGTTTCACTTTGGACAAAAAAAGTGGAGAAATTTTTATAACACCAGCACTAGTAAAAAGACAAACAAAAAAATTTGAGAGAAATTTTAAAAATTTGATGACATTTTTATTTATCCACGGTTTGATGCATTTGAAAGGAATGGACCATGGTAGTACAATGGAAAGAGCGGAGGAAATTTTGAGAAAGAAATTTAACGTATAAATCTCTGTATTTTTCTCAAATATTTTGAAGCATTGCACAGGAAATTAGAAAACAACAACGAACGAGAAGAAGTCTGAAGCACTGTTTGAGGCGAAGCCGAGTTTGCGAGAAGACTCTGGAGTGAGGAAGAT
>CBFIEZ010000086.1:0-1326 GCA_965661755.1 Minisyncoccia bacterium | reverse complement strand
CTCCTTGCTATTTTTGCAAGCTTAGTGGTGTTTGCATTTGCTGTATGGTTTCCAAATATCTCATTGTTTGTTGAAATTATGAGTCATGCAGGAATACCTTTTTCACAAAAAATTGTATTACCAATAAGTCTCTTAGGATCAATCGCTACAAACTTTACTCTACTTTCAGCATTGTACACAATTATCATAGCCATACTCTTTGGAATCAATCTCGCTCTGATTATCTACTTCTTGAGTAGAAGGATTACTGAAATAGAGCAGAGCGGAATCGCTACAGGATTTTTTGGTATAGCAAGCGGTGTTATCGGTATGGGTTGTGCCGCTTGTGGATCACTTCTTCTTACTAGTATCCTTTCACTATTTGGCTCTACGTGGATACTCTCATATTTGCCACTAGCTGGTGGAGAGTTCGGCATTCTCGGAGTGATCTTGCTTTCAATCTCTATCTACACAATAGCAAAGAAAATCCAGAATCCTACTGTTTGCAAAATATAAAAAATTAAAAGCTTAATTAATAAATATTATGAAAAAAACTTTAATCGGTGTTGGACTTGTCTTACTATTACTTGTCCTAAGTGTTTGGTGGTCAAAAAACTCACAAAAAAGTAACCCTGATATAGTCGCTGGCAATGGCTTACATTGGCACCCAGAAATTGAAATCTATGTGAAGGGTGTTAAGCAGGAAATGCCAGCTAACCTTGGTGTTGGACTTTCATCTATGTCTCCGGTTCATACACACGAACCCAATGGTGTTGTTCACCTTGAATTTCAAGGATTAGTCCGCAAGAGTAATATAACTCTAGACCAGTTTTTTAAGATCTGGAACAAAGATATTAATTCATTTGGTACGGACATGAAGATGACCGTCAACGGGAAGGAAAACATTGAACCCCAAAACTATGTGATGCAGGATAAAGATAAGATCGAACTCCGCTACGAGTAGAGACTATTTTCTATACTTGCATAGAATACCCCCTAGGGGTATTATGGATATATGCGTAAAGATATCAAATCAAAAACCCTCCGGCGCCTCAAGCTCGTTGAAGGTCAAATTCGAGGTATTCAGAAAATGGTTGAGGATGAGAAATATTGCGTCGATATCATCACTCAATCTAGTGCAGTCAAAGAAGCACTTTCTGCTATCGAAAATTTGATATTACAAAATCATCTTGAAACTCACGTGTTACATCAAATGAAGCATGGAAAAGAAAAACTAGCTACCGCTGAGATTCTTAAAATTTATAAATTAACCCAAAAGAAGAAATAATATGAATAATAACAATCACACAATACAAGAAAAAGATGGAGAAATGTATACATGTACCA
>CBFIEZ010000085.1:0-1336 GCA_965661755.1 Minisyncoccia bacterium | reverse complement strand
AAGAACAATATATTCATTTCCTAATCCGTGTGATTTTACAAAGAAATTCTTTTTCATTTTATATAGTTGAACGCTCTTTTTTTAACTTATGCCTCTTAGTACATGACAAAAACACAAATATCTGAAAACCAGGAAAATAGACACGGAAAAGTTTTGATAAGACGCTGATTATCCGTATATTAGAAGAATATTACCACACATTTTTCTAATGAAGATAATCAACGTCGAGAGTAAAAGTAGTGAATTAGTTTTAGTTTTAAAAGAACACTTTGGTGGAAAAATCAATCAGGCCCGCATTAAGTTGATGAGTTTGTTTGTTATTTCTTTATGCAAAGTACAAACGGTCAATTTTGAGCGGCTTGCAAGTGGTTTTGAATCGAGCACATCACCAGCTTCTAGTTTGAGAAGAATTCAACGCTTTATTGCAGAATTTAATCTTGATAGAGACTTAATAGCACGTTTTATTTTTGCCTTGCTTCCAGAAAAAGAAAACCTCTGTCTGAGCATAGACAGAAGTAATTGGAAGTTTGGCAGTTTTGATATTAATATCTTTATGCTTGGTGTATGTTATAAAGGTTTAGCTTTCCCATTGCTCTTTACAATGCTTCCCAAGCGTGGGAATTCTAATATGATAGAAAGAATAAAGCTTATAGAGCGATTCATCGATTTGTTTGGAAAACAGTGCATTGATGCTTTAATGGCAGACAGAGAGTTTGTCGGAGATCAGTGGATAAAATATCTGAATGATAATGAGATAAGATACTATATTCGCATCAGGAACAACTTCAAGGTATACCTCCCTCGCAAAGGAAAAGAGTTAAAGGTATCTTGGTTATTTAATGCTCTAGGAACAAATGAATTTTATAGCTATCCACATATTGTAGAAATAGGAGATCAGTTATGCTACCTTTCAGGTCAGAAGATTATGGAAAAAGGAAAGGGACTGAGCTATCTTATTATTATCTCATTCAATGAGCCAGACAGTGCAAAGGATTATTATGCTCAAAGGTGGCAGATTGAAACGTGTTTCAAAGCCATGAAGTCAAGTGGCTTTAATATAGAGAAGACACATTTAAAGGATATAGAGAGAGTTGAAAAGCTACTGCTTCTTGTGATGATTGCCTACCTCTGGTGTTATAGAGTGGGAATACACCTAGATAAGGATGTAAAGAAAATTAAAAGAAAAAAGCATGGTAGAAATGCCAAAAGCTTAGTAAAATATGGATTAGACTATATTAGCCAAATCCTTTTAAATCAAATATATAAAAAAGACAATATTGGCATCGTCAATTTTTTGTCATGTACTTAGTGAGGTGTTATTCTTCTTGGAAGTACA
>CBFIEZ010000084.1:0-1381 GCA_965661755.1 Minisyncoccia bacterium | reverse complement strand
GTTTACGATTGAATTAAATGCTTTGTAACCTGTTTTTTCGACGTCACTGTACCAGTGTGCTAATTTGGTATATGCTGTTTCTATTGATCTTGCTGTATTAAAGATATTTCTTAGACCTTGTACTAGATTAAATGCAGTTTTTATATCTGGATATTCCTTGAAGAGAACTTTACTTCTGTGGTGTTGATTTTTTGTCCAGTTGCTGGGTGCTTTATAAAGTAGATATCTACTTCTTGCTAAAAGCTGCTTTCTGGTATCACCATTTTCAAAGATTTCAGGTTGATGGGGTGTGTTGTTGACTCGTGCTAGTTTTATGTTTTCATTCTCTAGGTCTATTGCTTCCCATCTATGTTTGACACGAATGTCTTGTAGCGCCTCTAGTGCTAGTTTTTGTACATGGAATCGGTCTGTAACCTGTATAGCTTTCGGGAAACATTTTTTACAAATAGTTTTCATAGTGTTAGCCATATCAAGGGTGATCTCTATTACCTTGGCTCTTTTCTTAGCCGATATTTTCAGCAGTTGTGCTATGATTGGTTCTGCTTTTGTTCCCTCGAAGATGGCAACAATACTGCCTTTCTTTCCTTTGGCTTTTTTATTGGTAATAATCGTATAGAGTTCTCCTTTGGATAATGCGGTCTCGTCTATAGATAGGTAAGGTCCTATATTCTCTGGAAAAATCAGGTACTGTTTTGCGTGCTTCTTTTGATCCCAGTTTTTAAAGTCACTTAGATAATCTTTGTACTGGCGCTGTAGCTTCTTTCCATTAACGCCATAAAAACGCCCGATAGTATGACAGTCCGAGGCTCTAGTATTGACTAATTTCTTTTAAAAAATCAGCAAACTCGGCGGTCATCCGTGTCCCCTGTGCTACTAGGTTCCAGTCTCTTTGAACTATCTCTTTGGTTTGCTTGTCAATCCACCTGCGTCGCTTTACGTGGAGATAAACAGTATTGCCACGTAGAGGAAAATCTTGAATAGTGACCTCTTTGTGAAAACCGTGTGCAATAAGTATGCGGATATATTCTTCTTTTGGACTCTCGTTACGCTCCTCAAAATAAAGATGCATTACTTCACCATTCTTGGTGTTTCTGACCAGATCGAAGTGGTTAATGAGAAATTCTGGGAGAATGAGTTTTAACAATTCTAGATAGTTGTCCAAGGCTAGGCTTTATTACAAAAATCTAAAAATTATCCAATTCACACACAACTTTTGAGAATGATTCCAAATAATTATGTGCAATCTTGTAAAGCAAAATTCAACTTTACAATAGCTAAAGAGCGGGACATTTATCCTGCATCTAAAACAAAATACCACGCATAAAAAAAGCTCCACATTACTGTGAAGCTTTTTACTTAGTAGCGGGAACTGGACTCGAAC
>CBFIEZ010000083.1:0-1404 GCA_965661755.1 Minisyncoccia bacterium | reverse complement strand
GTCGTTTGCCAATACAATTCTATGAATAATCAAACCAAAAAGTTTTTCATATATACTCGCAAGTCTACGGACGACAAAGACAGACAAGTCCGCAGTATTGCTGACCAACTAAGTGAGTTAAAGGAACTCGCGTTGAAAGAACAAATTGATGTTGTTGATGTCTTTGTCGAGAAGCAGACCGCCAAAATACCAGGTCGCCCTGTGTTTAACGAAATGATGGCGAGAATGGAAGCGGGCGAAGCAACTGGTATTTTGGCGTGGCACCCCGATAGACTTGCGAGAAACTCGGTAGATGGAGGAAAAATCATCTACCTCGTTGATACTGGTGTAATTTCAGAAATGAAATTCCCAACTTTTTGGTTTGATCCGACACCGCAAGGAAAATTTATGCTCTCAATCGCTTTTTCGCAATCCAAGTATTATGTGGACAATTTGAGTGAAAACATCAAGCGCGGACATAGAAACAAAGTGAAGGAAGGAATATGGCCTCAAATGTCACCGATTGGCTATGTGAACGAAAAAGGCAAAGGTATTGTGCCTCATCCAGAGTTATCAATTTTAGTGAAAAAGACATTTGAGGCATATTCAACTGGAAACTTCACTTTGCGGGAAGTCCGCGACAAATTTAACGGACTTGGATTGAAGCGAAAAAGCGGTAGAGAGCTTGCGGTGTCGAATTATCAAAAACTTCTCAAAAATCCTATTTACACGGGGCTAATGAGGTATAACGGAGAGATTTTTGAGGGGAAGCACGAACCGATTATCACAAAGAAACTTTTTGATTTAGTGCAAGAAGTGATGAGCCGAAAATCTAAACCGCATTCCAAAGGTTTGAAGCCGTACATCTATCGCGGATTTTTCCGTTGTGGAGAGTGTGGTTGTTTCATTACCACCGAGCAACAAAAAGGTCATAACTATTTGCGGTGTACGAAAAGGAAAAATCCTTGTACTCAAAAGTATGTCCGCGAGGAACTCATCACTTCTCAAATTCAAGAGGAAATCAAAAAAGTTTCTTTGCCTCTCGATTGGACAGAATGGATGATTGCCGAAAATACAAAAGATCGGCAATCGGAAGTCCAATCGAGTACGCTTTTTGCGGATTCAATAAAAGCCGATATTTCTCTTTTGGATTCTAAAATAGAGAAGCTGATGAGTGCCTATCTCGAAAGTGCGTTGTCGCTTGAGGAATATCGCGAAGCTAAAAACAGGTTAGTTAATCAAAGTCAGCTTCTCAAAGAGAAATTATCAGCTTTTGAGCAAAAAGCGAATAATCGGTTCGAACTTACGGAAAAGTTTTTGAAATACAATATGGAATTGGCAAACGACCGAACAAATGAGGAAAATACTCATTTGTTCAAAAAAGTCGGTTCGAACTTTCAAATTAAGGATCGAACCGTACTTTTT
>CBFIEZ010000082.1:0-1408 GCA_965661755.1 Minisyncoccia bacterium | reverse complement strand
TAATCGGTGCGACTCTATCCACATCAACACCTGTTTCCGTAGATCCGACAGGTGGTAGTGCTTCTACTACACCTGTAGTGGATCCAAATGCTAGTAGTGTGAATTCTCAAGATCCGACTGTTTCGGATCCAACAGATCCTACACAAACCGCTACTCAGCCAGCAGTAGAAGTTGCACCGGATACAACTACAGAGGCTCCAGCTACACAAACCATAGATACAACTACTGTTCCGGTTGATACAACTACCTCTACGCCTTAAGTTGTGATAATATTTTAGAAATTAATTAAAAAATATGGACGGATACACAGAACCAAAAAAGAAATTATTGAATCTAAGCAACGCGGGCCTTGTCGTGATGATAGCTCTTGCAATTCTGCTAGTTATTACTTTAGGTACAACGTATTTCTTTTATAAGAAATCTCAGTCTATGACAGTCAAGGATCCAGTAAAAGAACTAGAACAAACTATAAAGTCTGTGGGCAAGCATATAGTACTTCCCACAACAGAAACTCCAACAATGGCCACAGTCTCTGACCCAGAGAAGTTAAAAGATCAACCTTTCTTCGTTAATGCAAAGAAAGGTGACAAGGTTTTGATTTATGCAAATTCTCAAAAGGCTATACTCTATAATCCAGAGACAGACAGGATTGTTGAAGTTGCTCCAATAAATACTTCTGCAGGTGTGCCAAAGACTAATTAAATTTATTTAAAATGCGAGATTTGTTTAGAAAAATTCTCGATAATAAACTTTTATCAATATCTTTGGTGATAGTTGGTTTTTCTAGCGGATACATTTATAGTCACACAGGAAGATGGGATAGTAACGACTGCATATCGGATCTAAAGTTTATTAGGTCCAATTTGGATTGTAAAACTTATGATGATAAGTCAGAAAAAATAACCGTTTTGCAGGACAAGCTAGAAGTTATAGTTGGGAGTTTAGAGAAAACTAAAAGAGTGAAAAGAATAGGAGTTTTTGTTAGAGACCTTAATACAAGTAGATTTGCTGGTGTGAATGATACAGATGTCTATTATATGGCCAGTTTATTAAAAGTGCCTCTAATGGTTGGTGGATATAAATTGGCTGAAGTTGAGCCAAAGATTTTGGAACAAAAGATCTTGTACACAGGTAAACAAAATTTATATGGTGACCAAATAATAAAACCAGAATATCAGTTGAAGCCTGGTCAAGAATATAGTCTAGAAGATTTAATAGAGAGATCAGTTAAGTATTCCGACAATACTGCAGCTCAAATGCTCTTCGATTATTATCCAGATGAGTTTATGGATAGAATAATGCAAGCACTAGGTATACAAATAAGCAGACCAAATGGTGAAAAGGAAAATCTCATTACACCCAGAGCATATGCAAACGTTTTTAGGGTTTTATACAACGCATCTTATCT
>CBFIEZ010000081.1:0-1561 GCA_965661755.1 Minisyncoccia bacterium | reverse complement strand
AAGTGGCACATATACAGTAGTTCCTCCAGCACCACTGTTTGATGTTCCGGAAACACCTCCATAACCAGACAAACTAACACTCCAATCAACATTTGTATTTTTTATAACACCAAAGTTTGCAAAACCAGAACCATCGGTCGATCTGCTGGTACCGTTTCCAAAATCCCTATTTATACCGATAGAAGCTCCTGGAAGTCCTGCGCCAGTACAAGCGTTTGAGACAATATAATTTAAGTTTACGTATGTATAAGTACAAGGTGCTGGTCCACCATCATTATCTGCTGCTGAATCATTACATGTTGGAATAGATGCTGGAGCTACTGTTACAGTTGTTGTATTTGAACAGCTAATACCAGCCCCTCCCTCAGCAGCATAAGCACTTACAGTAACTGTGTAATTACCAGGAGTCATATAGATATGACCAAAAGTACTTGCCACTGAAGTATTATTGGTTGTCGAATTTATACTTAATGGAGCTGACCCATCTCCAAAATCAAGAGTTGCACTAAGAAGATATATATTTAACCAGCCAGGATTTGCGGTAGCAGACACACTAAAAGCGTCACTCAACTGACCTGCCACAGCAGTAGTAGGGCCTGAACCATAACCTGTCACCCAATAAGGTCCACCTGTGGTACACGTATATGATGCAGACGCGTAATTTGGGGAAATAAATAAAATTAAAGCAATCGAAAAAATTTTTAGAAAATTTATATAAATATTTTTTTTCATATCTTACAAATAATTATAACATTGTAAGATACAATTAAACAATAATTTTGTGTATAAAATAATATTCATATAAGACAAGGCGCTCAGGTTTTTAATCCGAGCGCCTTGTGGTCACGAGCCCGAAAGCTCTACATGACCACGCGAAACTTGATACCGAGAGAGTCCTTCCAAACACGAACTCCCGTTGCCTGGAGCGTCCAGTCACGACCATTTTCGATGGTGCCATACTCAGCAGTCAATGTGTGACCCCGAGCGAACTCCAACAAATCTGGTCTGGCTGAAAACTTTTCTGGTCCAAGTGTGAGTGATCTGAAAGTGTCACTCGCACATGCAACAGGAGTCTGGGTGGCGAGAACCTGACCGTCGTCGCGAACGAAGACGACGCCAAATCCCATGGAACTGGACTTGCACCAGATCCAAGACTTAGCGATCCAGGAAGTATCTGGGCTGACGTCAACGGGACTCGATGCCCGTTCAGGTGATGCACTGATGACGACCGACTGAAAGTCGTCACCTGAAGTGTTGACCACTGGTGTCGACGGTGTGGTGGTGGTGCTCGGGGACGTCAACGTGATCGATGACGTGATCCCCAGAGTCCTGCCATCAGTGCAAGCACTGGAAAGAAGAGCTCCGTAGAGGAGCGCGATAACGACGACGAACGAACGAACCGAACGACGAAGCATGATGCACCCCCCTTGAGACGAATTGTTGGTTAACCACTTGGTTAACTCTGGCTATATTATACCTCTGTATTTTATAAAAGTAAAGCCTGTCAACCGAGTTTTCCACAGGTGTCAAAAAAGCCCTATTTATAGGCCTAAAAATGTAA
>CBFIEZ010000080.1:0-1571 GCA_965661755.1 Minisyncoccia bacterium | reverse complement strand
TCTTCTTGGAAGAACATCAATACATTTCATTTGAAAACTATTTTGTTGATGGCACTAAGCTAGAAGCTGATGCAAGAAAGCATTCACAAGTATGGCGAAAGAACACAGAGCGTTATAAGGCTGGAGTGCAGAAGCGTATTGAATCGCTGATGGAGGAGATTGATGATTTAAATACAAACGAGGACAAAATTTACAATAAGAAAGATTTGCCTGAGCTAGGAGAACAAAGCAATATTAGCTCAGAACAGGTAAAGAAAGTCGCCGATAGCATTGATAAAAAACTCGCTGATAAACAGAAGGAAAAGACAATTTCAAAGAAGAAAGCTCGTCAAGTAAAAAGCAAGATAAAGAAGCTGACACAGGAAAAAGATAAGTTGCAAAACTATGAAAAACAAGAAGAAAATCTTGGCGAGAGAAATTCTTATTCAAAGACTGATGTCGATGCCACTATGATGCGGATGAAAGGCAGCGACGAACTTCGTCCTGGTTATAATGTACAAGTTAGTAGTGAAAACCAGTTTGCGGTAGAGGTTAGTGTTGGTCAAAATGCATCTGATTCAGTCTGTTTTCCAGAGCACTTAAGACGCTCACAGGAAAGGGGAGAAAATTTTGTGCCTAGTAATTATGTAGGAGACGCTGGCTATGGAAGTGAAGAAAACTATGAGTTGCTTGAGCAGGAGAAGATTGGGAATCATTTGATGTTTCCAACCTTTAGTTATGAACAGACAGAAAAACATAAGAATAACATTTTTCACAGAGACAACATGCCATATAACAGAGAGTTGGATTGTTTTGTTTGCCCTAATTCTGTTAACCTCTCGTTTAAGGAAACAATAATAAAAACGAATAAAAATGGCTTCAAGCAGGAAGTGCGAGTCTATCAATCAGAAGGTTGCGATGGATGTCAATTTAAAGAAAAATGCACAAAAGCTAAAGGTAATCGAACTATTCAAGTAAATGAGAAGCTGGAAAGGCATAAGGATATAACTCGTGAGAACTTAAACTCTCCTCAAGGTGAGATATTTAGGAAAATGCGGGGTTTTGAGATTGAAACATTCTTTGGGGATTTAAAGCACAATCAAAAATACAGACGAATCAGATTAAGAGGTTTGAGCAATGCTCTTCTAGAAATGAGTTGGCTGGCGATAAGCTATAATCTAAGAAAACTAAATATTGCGGTTATAGAAGAGCTGGCATAACGTGCTTGAGAGCCTGATAACTCGTTTTTCTGCTCATTTTTGGTAAAATAGAGCTGTTATGAAGGCATATAAAGTATTTTTAGCAAAAGTACGGATGACATGAGAAGTTTTACAAAAATCTACAAATGCAAAAATGTTAAAACAAAATTATTTTGATACAGCCCCCTACCAATATTGCACCCCGCTGGGGTACTTTGCCCCGAACTGCAATGAATTTTATTTTAGGGGTGAAGTGCTCTGGGACTAATACCCTCCGCCTTCGATACATTTTTTCGCGGAAATACGAAAAACTACCAATATTACACCCCGCTGGGGTACTTTGCCCCGAACTGCAATGAATTTTATTTTAGGGGTGAAGTTCTCAGGGACTAA
>CBFIEZ010000079.1:0-1613 GCA_965661755.1 Minisyncoccia bacterium | reverse complement strand
TTATTTATATTCTAGCGACGGTTTTGTGTACTTTGTTGTTGGTTGTCTTGTACCAGCGAGCACTTTTTCATCTTTTTTGGCCCATGTATACATTGTTCCACTTTTGCAACGCACTGTATATATGTTTGTCTTTGTATAGTCTCAGGTTTTTACTTCTACGACGAGAGAGTTTCATGGATAAGGTTCGTTTATCAAATAACCCATCTATGTTCTTGTTCTAGGTTCATAACTGTTTTTGAAGACCCTGTTTGATCAATTTTTTTGAAAATCAAACATATACAGTCAGCAAAAAAAAGAATTGGTCGACCTGAAAAGTCGATCGATATGAAACCTCAGAGACTCAAAGAATAAGCGTCGGGTAGGAAATAAAAATAGGTATCGGTGGTAATGACCTTGATCTCTTAGATAACTACATACCCTCACTTTACTTCATTTTTAGGCTATTTCAAAAACTTGAGCAAAAAAAAGAATTGGTCGATCTAAAAAACACTCAATAAATTTCCCGCCAAATCCACACTTTGAGATAAAAATTTTCAGTGTTGCTCATCCCCTACCGAATGCATTCTCTCTGGGTCTCAAACAAAGTAGTCACCCTTAATGAACTAAACTACTCCCGGGCCGAAATCTCGGAAATTACAGGGCTTCCGAAGAGCACAGTGCAGTATATCCTGGCCAAGTATAACAAAACTGACAAGCTGAGTGTCCTGGGTGGTTCTGGGAGAAAGAGAGCACTTTCTGACAGGGAAGAAAAGTACATCCTGGAGAAAGTTAGTCAGTGTCCAAGGCTGACAGCAGTGGAACTGTCAAAAGATCTGGCAGCATATAGTGGTTCATGCGTGACACCACAAACTATTCGCAATTATCTTCGTTTGTTTGGGCTGCAGAGTCGATCTGCATGTCGCAAACCTTTGGTTTCAATGAAGAATAAAAAACTAAGATTCGACCTGTGCAAAAAGTGGTCATACCTGCCGAATGTAGCACTGTAATATACAGTGATGAGTGTAAGTTCGAAGTCTGGAACACGGATAGGTCTACCAGGACCTGGAGGCCGAAAAATACTAGGTACGAGGAAAAAAATATTGTACCCACAGTAAAGTATGGCGGATCCGTGATGGTTTGGGGATGCATGGCGAGGAACGGAGTTGGTAAACTTGTGTTTATCGATGGGATAATGGACAGGTTATCTTACGTTCGCATTTTGACAGAGAATTTGGCAGAGTCAGCGTCAAAGCTTCGAATGGACTGGTATACATTCCAGCAGGACAATGACCCAAAGCACACCTCGAAGCATGCCAGGGAATACTTTGCAGCTAACAACATCGAGGTGATGCTGTGGCCATCTCAATCCCCAGATTTGAACCCGATTGAGCACCTATGGGCACATATGAAGAAGGAAGTAGCCAGGAATAAACCTAAAAATCTAAAGGATCTGAAAAGCATTCTTATGAGGTGCTGGGAAGAAATAAGTCCAGAAGTGACTGCTAACCTTGTTGATAGCATGCCCAGAAGGATAGAGGCGGTTCTTAGGGCCAAAGGAGGCAATACCAAGTATTAAATTCAGATTGACCAATTCTTTTTTTTGTTTGTGTTTTTAAAATATGCTAAAAATGAAG
>CBFIEZ010000078.1:0-1705 GCA_965661755.1 Minisyncoccia bacterium | reverse complement strand
TAAAAGTAAAGCCTGTCAACCGAGTTTTCCACAGGTGCTAAAAAAGCCCTATTTATAGGCCTAAAAATGTAATATGATTATAGGTATGAGAAAAAATCAATTACTTATTATTATCACAATATTATTAGTATCTATTGCTGGATTTACGTATTACAAGAGACAGCCCGAACACATATCTATCAGTTCAAACGTGTCTGAAAAGTTTGGTTTATACCTCACAGACAACAACAACATAACTCTTTACATAAACTCTACCGACCCAACAAAAGAAACTGCATGCGACTATGACTGTTTGAAATTTTTCAAACCTTTCATTGTTGATCTAGCAAATGGTGGGAATGATGAGTTTATGAAAAAAAATTATAACTTTGGCGAAAAAATAACAGCAGTAAAAAGAAATGATGGCCTATACCAATATGCGTATGAAGGTAAACTACTTTATAGATTCTTTGGTGACGAAAAACCTGGTGATATAAACGGACTAGAATTTTTCAACAGAAAGTGGAAGCTAATAAACCTATAATTTTATATACCGGTTCTAGACAATAGAGATTTTATAGTTTTTAAGGCTATCTTTATATCGAGCCAAAAAGATCTATTTTTGATGTAATAAATATCGTAAGTTAATTTTTCTTTTGTTAGAGAGATATGTGCACTATGGTGCGGATGTAACTCTTGGTTTATTTGTGCCCAGCCAGAAAGTCCAGGCTTTATGAGGTGACGGATATTGTAGTAAGGTATCTCTTTGTCATATATTGCGACCCCTGATGGCAACTCAGGTCTAGGACCTATGAGAGAAATATCCCCTAGCAAAACATTCCAGAGTTGAGGCAGTTCATCTATACGACTTTTTCTCAAAAAACTTCCAACTCTTGTGACTTTATTATCCTCCCGGCCGTGTATAGAATTATCGTCATACATATATGTTCTAAATTTATACAGTTTAAAAGTTTTTCCGTCCTTACCAACTCTTTCTTGTTTGATAAAAACTTTTCCACCATCATTTATTTTTATCGCAACATAAACAAATGGATAAAAAACTAGCGAAACAACCCCGAGAACCAGAGACAAACCGAGATCCATTATTCTCTTCAGAAAATCATAGGTAAATTTTGGAGAAACTGAAATGTTTTCTAAAAACCAAGAGTGTGTAACTAGTGACAACGGTATCCTGTCAAAAATATCTTCATATATTCTGTGTGAATCAATAAATCTAACTTTTGAAAAAATCAGGTTGTAAAGATGTGGCAAAAGTGGAGCAACTTTCTCGTTTGAGAAATCAATAACAATTATTTTTATGTCGTTTGAGTAAACAGTCTTGATAATATCTTCTTGTATATCTATAGAGTCCATATCATTTACATCTATAGAAGAAACAAAGTTTAGATCATATCTAGTGTTGTTGTTAACTTCATTTAGAAGTTCTTTCATCTCATCCCCCGCTCCAATGAGCAACGCTGGTTGTTTATCAAGACTAGAAAAAAGAGATATGCCATAAAGTCTCCAAAGCAGAACGCAAATAAAAGATATGACTAGATAAACAAAAAGAATTGTCTTTGGAGTTATACCAAAAACAGATACAGTGTAGAAAAATACAATAGCAAATATAGAGTTAACGACTTGTGCGTTAAATATAACACTAGGTAATTTACTTTTTAGTATGAGAGTGTGCTTTTCATATAACCCAGCAATGAAATAAACAACA
>CBFIEZ010000077.1:0-1740 GCA_965661755.1 Minisyncoccia bacterium | reverse complement strand
TTATAGGTGCTACTGGGGATTGGTCCTCAGCGGACTTTTCGACAACGAGTAGACACAACAGACTAACGATTTAAGACTACTTTTTGTGAAAGAAATTTCTTTTTTCTTGTCTAACCTAGGCGAAACGCCCCATTTGCTAATAGGCAGGCATGCGAAAACGGTGCTCACCGTAGGCACCGTTCGTTTTCGCTATTATGTGGCGTCTAACCTAGAAGGGCACCAGATGTTCTAAAAGTTGCTCGAAAGCTTTTTTACCACATCTAACAGTGAAGCCAGTTTTACTTCTTATCTTGAGAAGCTTTTTTCCTTCTAATTTACGCTTTACATTCAAGTTTCTAATCTTAGCTTTATAGTATCTTCTGAATTGTCTAGCAAGCCTTAAACAAGCATATTCACCAGATAGATTTTCTCTTTGTCTAGTGAAGCCTATTTCTATTTTTTGTGGTTTTGGCGCAGAGCGTGAGCAACTCCAGAAACGACCAGTGTCATCTTTGAACTGTTCGGGGACAGCTTTTTGTTTCTCTTTGTCCAAGTAGCTAACCATATAATGAGCAAACTCGCCTTGATTTCTAATTGTAGCACTATGAGCACCATGTATTAGATGCCAGGGGTTTTCAGTTCCTACTATTGAATACCATCGCTTATAAAACCATTTTGATAAATCTTCTGTCCACGTTTGATTAATCATTATGTGAAAGTGAGGAGCACCCTTTTGTGTGTATTCTTTTACACAACCATATAATAATTCTTTACCAAATCTATATCTTAATGATTGTAGAAATGAATTTAATTGTTTATGGATCAATTTTCCATCTAGGTTAGGAACATGATCTAAAGGGTAAGTTAGACAGATTTCAGTTTCCATGACATCTTGTATCATTTCAAAGCTAAGCTCACACTTTCTTTGACTTCTTGGTGTCCACTCTTTGATTTTCTCTTTTTTGCCCGGTTTGGGCGTTCTAAGCCCATGATTGCCCATTGAACAGCCTTTTGTTTTAAAAACGGCAGTTGTTTTATATAATTCAATTATTGCTTTTATTGGTTCATCGTTGTAATATCTAGTCATAGTTTTTGTGAAAGACCCTTGCCAGAGTTGCCGCTCGTAAGCAAGGGTTTTTTCTATTATCCTTTATTTCAATTCTGTTTTATATGTATCTTCTATCCATTTTAAAGCGACTATTTCAGACCTAAATTCAGGGCTTACTATATCGCCGTAATCGGTTTCCCACATAAACAAAGGTCCAAATTGCTTAAGCGAAACGGTTATACTGACACCATGCTCATTATTTACAGTAAAGTTTTGATTGCAAAGCCAAAATGAAACGATTTCATCTACAAATTGACTTCGATTGTTTTGCTTGAATTGAGCCAATATATAATGTGTTTCAGGTCTAACTGTTAAATTAATTTGTTTTCTCACTCGTTTTTGTCCCATGATGCAATAGTAACGCTATTTTTTCCAAAACACAAGAGATTTCGTAAGAAAAGTTTATTTTTTACAGATTTTTTTTATAAAATGTGGGTTTATTTTTTCTATTAGTTTTCAGTTTTTGTTGAGATATGACATATTAGTCAAGGGGGAAGCAATCTATTGCTTTTCCGATTATCACTGAAGCCGAAGGGTTTTTTACTGAGGCGATGAACTCGATACCATTGGGTTTTTTATAGGTGCTACTGGGGATTGTTCCTCAGCGGACTTTTCGACAACGAGTAGACACAACAGACTAACGATTTAAGACT
>CBFIEZ010000076.1:0-1753 GCA_965661755.1 Minisyncoccia bacterium | reverse complement strand
GCTCGATCCCCTCTAACTTTCAACTTGTAAAACACCCCCGTTTAACGATGCTTCACACCTCCCACCAACCCAACTCTTATCCTACCTCTTCACTTTTCAAAGTTCCATCTTCCCCATAGTGGGGCCAAGAGGCATCGAACCTCCGACCTTGTGCTTATGAGGCACCTGCTCTAACCAACTGAGCTACGGCCCCTGTTGAATCTAGTCACTTACCAGCATGTCGAGAAGTACCTTCATCCAATCTGTGTCATCCTCCACATAAGGGTCCTCTCCTTCAGATTCTATTTCTACATACTCAGCAGCTACAGTAGCCCCATTAACTGGAAATGTTTCTACAAAACCAAATTCATCTTCAATTAACAGATTGAATGGAGCGGCTTCTAAGTCTATTCTTACGATCTTGCTCTCTCCAGTGTCAACATCCTCAAAAATAAATCTGCGAGTTGCATTGTTTTCTAGTTTCTCAATCATTTCCCATATTCGCATAATAATCTCCTTTTAATCTTAAAATTGGCTTTTTCTCCTGTGGATTTTATATCCGTGAGGGTATCTCTCATAGACACTAGCTAAAGAAAAAGAGTTAATTGGTATAAATACTCGTTTTATCATATTTTTCTCTTACAAAATTGATTATAAGAGCTAAAACTGCGTAAAATGTCCCCATAACTGAGAATTATATGAATTTTCCCCTTAAAACTTCCAATTTTACCTTAGCACAGAGCTATTCTGGTAGAAAACTGTGAAATAAAACGAGATAATCCATTAAATTGCATGGTTATTGATAAAAAATCTTACAAAAATGATAGTTTTAAAGCTTTTACTACCGAACAGAATGAGCAGGATTTGAACCTGCATCCTCCTCTCGTCAAAGAGGCGCTTTACCCATTAAGCTATCATCAAGAGCTCATGGAGCAGGACTTTTCAACGGTCAAGTCTATTAGTCCCTATTCCAATCTTGCTATACCAATGGAGTGATCTGCTCCGAGAGGTCGCTCAAAAGAACTGACTAGGTTCCTTTTCACTAGACTCTTTCATAGGCGTGCGGTCCATCTACACTCATCGGCACTTTATCGCGCCAATCCCCGATTCGAACGAGGACTTCCTATTACCTCAAGTCTTACAATAGCTGAGAGATTCGAACTCTCTACCATTCTTCAAAAGAATGGCTGTCCACACAAGCTACTACTTCGACGGTCACAACTCCGTCTATTCTATCACCACACACATTGGGGTAGAAGCCCTCTGTCAGAGTCGAACTGACAACCTGCTACTTACAAGGCAGCTGCTCTAATCCATTGAGCTAAGAGGGCGAAAGGGGAATAAGAGTTTTACTCCCCTATAATATCTAATCTAGGTTAATTACTTCACTTACGCTCATTGGCTCAGTGATAACTGCTTCTGCGGCGTTCTTATCAGCTTCAAGCTCATCTTCTGTAAGACCTTCTTCATCTTCTTCTTCATCTTCGATCTTGTCATAACGAGTTTCGCCTGGCTTTGGTGCAATGAACTTAACTTGAACATCTGTTACTTCATCTTCAACAACAAGAGTACCAGCAGTGAAGTTATAATTCTCGTTATCAGTGTGGACAGTGTAACCAGCTTCAGTTAGAGCTTTAGCGATAAGTTCAGAGATTTTTAATTTTGCAATTTTTTTCACATCGATTTTTTTAGTTTTAGCCATTGGTATAGTACCTCTTTCTTTCTTTGACCCTTCAGGGATTTAAATTAGTTGTTTTTTTCTTTTACCTTATAA
>CBFIEZ010000075.1:361-1767 GCA_965661755.1 Minisyncoccia bacterium | reverse complement strand
AAATAAACCTACTAAGACAATGGTCTGCTTCTTTCAAAGCCCTGACAGCAACAGCAACAAGTTTAGCTGACCTGAAAACAAAGGTAGCGACACTTCCTGATTTACCAGACAGGACAATTACACAGTTCAAAACTGCTTATAAGAATAAAATTGACTCTGGTCAAGCCAACTAATATGAACCCAAAAGTCTATCAAATCCTAGCCTCTCTCGGAATAATCACCATAATCTATGGCATTGTTATTGCTTCTCACAAAGGGAAACCGAGAACAGATTATATTAGCGGCGATTATACGAATTATTTAATGAAATGATATGGAAACCGAGTATTCTAACAGAGAAATAGACGCAAAATTCGACAGTGTTCACGAAAGATTTGATCGTCAAGACGTGAGTATTGCAGAAATTTTAAAAAATGTTCGTTATACAAATGGAAAAGTTAAAAAAGTGATAATCGCGTTAGTTTTGGTTGGAGGTGTGTTGCTAGGACTCACAGGAAAGGAAATCGTAGTTCCAGTTTTGCTTAAAATATTATAAAAACAAAATGGCAATCATATTACAAAACATAAATGGACTAGCAGACAGCAAATGGAGTGGAATAAAAAACTCCGTGTATGCCTGTGTTGGGTTAGATTTACATTCAACTCCGGGTTTAACACAGGTGCAACAAAAGCTCACAAAAGAAAGTGGTTCTACTGTAACTGAGTTTTGTAAGGTTCGGGTAGCCTGTTCTAACGGGTATTCTTTCTGGTTTTCATCTACAAGTGGCAAAATCTGGGCTAGAAGTTCTAGTGGTACGTGGACTCTAGCATATACAGTATCTCCGGCGGCAGGTGGGGCAAGTATTCTAGGTGCAGAGGAGTTTAATGGGTACGTCTATTTTGCTACAGAGTCTCGACTACACAGAATAGCGATTGCCGACGCCGACGATACGTGGGCTTCTGTTTCTGCAAACTGGGCGACATTCACTAAAACAAACTCTAGTTTTCACCCTATGGCAATACAGGACTTGACTCTATTTATTGGAGACGGAAACCAGATAGCCAGTGTCGACGACGCAGGAGCTTTCAATGCTAATGCTCTCGATATTCTTACTCCTCTCGTTGTAAAAACAATGACTCCGTTTGATATTGATTTACTTATTGGAACTGTGGTATCGACTTCAACAACTGTGAATAAAACTCAACTTATCCGTTGGGACTGTGTTTCTCCAAGTTGGAACACCTCAGATCCTATCGAGGAAGTGGGAATAAATGCTTTTATTCGAGACGATAATAATGTATATGTAAATGCAGGACGCGCAGGAAATATCTATTTCTATGACGGAGCTCAATTACAACCATATAAAAGAATACCCGGAGTTTACTCTAGTACAGCATATGGAACAATACACCCACAAGCTGTAGGA
>CBFIEZ010000075.1:0-351 GCA_965661755.1 Minisyncoccia bacterium | reverse complement strand
TTGGTTTTTCAAATGGAAGTGGAAACCCTGCACCACAAGGAGTATATAGTTTTGGTTCATACTCAAAGGACTATCCAAAAGTTTTAGATTTATCTTTCCCTATTTCGCAAGGAGTTACTTCTTCTATAGAGATTGGAGCTATTCTAGTTTTAGATTTTGATTTAATGGTAGCGTGGAAAGACGGCTCAAACTATGGCGTTGATAAAATCGACTATACAGCAAAATATACTTCTGCATATTTCGAGACAACAATGTTATACCAGAACAACCGCGACGATCAGAAAACACTAAGAGAAGTTGTGGCGTATTATAACAGTCTCCCTGCAAGTACAGGTTTTACTTTTAGTTATT
>CBFIEZ010000074.1:0-1828 GCA_965661755.1 Minisyncoccia bacterium | reverse complement strand
TTTTTCAATGATAACAATACACTCGCAATTGGTATTTTGATTGCGGGAGCGTGTGCCCCTCTCCTTGATAGTGGTGAACTGTACACAGTGCTTCTTTCTGGTAGAAAAGCGTTCAAAGGACTTAGTATATATAGACTACTCAGAACACTCTTTATCTTTATTGGATTATTCACAGCTATCCTACTTACTAATAACCCTCTCTACTTAATAACTGTATACTTTTTCTTAAATACATTCTCAGCACTATTTTTATTTAACCTCGTCCTTAAGACAGAAAAACCAAATGCTATCGAGGACCCCGAGACGCATGCGCTAAGCAAACATTTGAGTGTTATGAATCTTCTCGCCACAGTAGCAGATCAGATCGACGATGTACTTGTATTCCACTATCTCGGACCAATCCAACTAGCAATATATAACTACGCAGTTGCCATTCCTAACAACCTTGCAGGATTTGTTAAACAGATTGGTGGCTTAGCTACTCCAAAGTATGTAACGAAAGATAAAAAAGAAGTACAAAATACTCTTCTTCAAAAATCTTTTATTTTATTCTGTCTTAGCCTCCCTGTTGCAATACTATATATAATTGCCTCACCATATATTTTTGAATGGCTATTCAGACAGTACGAAGCATCAGTTGTGTATTCTCAAGTATATAGTGTCACCCTTCTCATGAGTGCGGTACTTCCTCTGGCTTTTCTAGAAGCACATACTGCCATAAAAGAAAAATATAAACTAAATATTTTTAGTAATGTATTTAAACTAATGGCTATATTTGTTGGTATTGCAGTCTGGGGTATTTGGGGTGCAATCTTTGCACGAATCATTTCAAAGTTTTTTGGAGTCAGTCTTGCGTTCTTTTTTGCAAAGAGACTATAAACGCTGCAGCAAATAGGCTTGGCCATATTTTTTTCAAGACAGGAATCCCTTTATAAAAAGCTATATCTGCTTTGAACCCTAGCTCATTAAGCCACCACACTAGATCCGCATGCGTCCAAAAACGTACATGTTCTGAGGGATGTAATCTCCACTGAAGTGGCATCCTACCAAATAACAATCGTAGTCGATATGCGACAAACCCAGAGTTAGGAAAAGAAAAAAAGACTGCTTTATTTGCTTTTGAATACAGCGTCTTTATTACTTCTTCCGGATTTGTAATATGTTCTAGGATTTCTAATAAAAGTACATAATCGGCACGCGGAAGTTTATTCAATGACTCAATTGAGCTAATGTCGATTTGAAATCCTTCTATATTTTTTAGATTATGTAATGCCACAGTAGAGCTATCTGCGCCATACATTTTTCCTAATTTAATTTTTGAATTTATATAGGTGAGTATCGATCCATCGCCACATCCTATATCTAAAACTGAAGAATTTGATTCTATTTTACTGCTAATAAAATCAGCTCGTATTTGCTGCCAGTCTGACAATCGTCCTATTTCACCTCCTCTTTTTGATTCCCAGTATGCATCATAGTCTACTTTTTCGCTGTGTAGCGAAGGATACATAAATAGAGTCCGAGACCATCTTCGTATCTCAAACAATTCATCTTTTATTTTTTTGAGGGGATACCACATGTTTGTGCTATCGAGTATACCGTATCTGCTAAAAGAGCGCTATCGTTTGGGAGTTTTGCTATTTTTAGATTTAAAATGTCTTGTTTTAAACTATCTAATCTCACAATACCCGCTAGTCCATTTTCAACCATTCCTAGTCCGTAATCCATACTCGTATCGAGAATACCCACCGGTATTGTTCCCAACACATCGTATAGCAATGTAGAGTAAACTCCGACAATGGCCGTAACTGGAACAATATCAGTAACA
>CBFIEZ010000073.1:0-1977 GCA_965661755.1 Minisyncoccia bacterium | reverse complement strand
TTATGTGAGATATAATTAAAATATGTTTCCTCTTCTCACAAAATTTATTACAGATCCAAATGTTGTAATGACATTCAAATGGCTCTACTATATTTCTTATGTTGTTGTCCCTGTGGCTTTGGTTTATATAGCTTGGGAAGTCTGGGTTGAGTACGTTAGAGCATTGTTTTTCGCAAAAACTGAAATGGTTGTTTTGGAAATAAAGTTGCCAAAAGAGATATTCAAATCACCAAAGGCTATGGAGATATGTATAAACGCCTTATCTCAAGTATCAGGTGAGGGAAACTGGTATGAAAAATATTGGCAGGGTAAGGTTAGAGCTCATACATCTCTAGAGATAGTATCTATTGGTGGTTCTATTCACTTTTTTATTTGGATAAGAAAGGGATTGAAAAATCTTATAGAAGCAAACTTGTATTCTCAGTATCCGGGTATAGAAATATATCAAGTCCCAGACTATACACTTCCTGTAAATTTTGATCCGGCTGTTACTAGTATGTGGGTATCTGAGTTTAAATTAGACAAGGCTGATCATTTTCCTATAAAAACATACATTGACTATGGTATGGATAAGGATCCAGAAGAAGAATACAAAATAGATCCACTCACACCACTTATCGAGTTTATGGGTGGTATACCAAAAGATTCTCAAATCTGGATACAAATAATCATACGCGCTCACAAGGCAGAAGATCTAGATCCTGCTACGGGAAAAATGGTAGATATGAAATGGCAAAAAGCTACAGAAAAAGAAATAGAAAAAATAATAGCAGGAGCAAAGGGTGAGAAAGATAAAGAAGGTAAACTAGTTCCTGGTACAGGAAGACAACTAACAGATATAGAAAAAGAGACTATAACAGCTTTGGGAAGAAGTGTAACTAAGAAAGCTTTTGATACAGGTATTAGAGCTATATACATATCTCCAAAAGATACTCATGATCCTGCAAATATAGGTGGCGTAGTTGGTGGTATAAACCATTTCAATTCTCACTTGAATCTGTTTAAACCAGAAAATGGTTCAGCGGAAAAATGGAAGTATCTTATATGGAAAGATAGGAGTCCAAAAAAGAGAAACGGAGAGAGGCAAGAGATGCTTGATGCATATAAACGCAGAGCATATTTCTATAGACCATATAGAAGAAAAGTTATAATGGTTCTAAACTCAGAAGAGTTGGCAACGCTTTATCACTTTCCTGGTGGAGTGGCTTCTACACCAACATTTACACGTATTGAATCCAAGAAATCACAAGCTCCTACAAATATTCCAACGTAATGAATTATTTAGAGAAAATCTCAGAAATCATCGGAAAGATAAAATCATTATCATCCAGACAAAAATACATAGCCTCTACAGGTTTGTTTTTGTTGTTTCTCACTTTCACTTATATGTATTTAGAGATGCCGTCTAGCAATTTCCCTCAAGGTTCTGTTGTAAATATAAAATCTGGAGATAACCTAAAGGGTATTTCAATAAACCTAAAATCTTCTGGTGTTATAAAGTCTCCCTTTTTGTTTAGACTTTTTGTTACTATGCAGGGAGGTGAAAAGAAGCTAATAGCGGGTGATTATCTGTTAGATAAAAAAGAGGGCTCTTTTGATATAGCACATAGGATTGTAAACGGTAGATTTCATCTAACAACTTTTAAAGCTACTATTCCAGAAGGCTGGAGCTCCACTCAGATTGCTGACTATTTGAAACAAAATCTAATAGCTTTCGATAATAAAAAGTTTATTTCTTTGTCTAAAAATAAAGAGGGATATCTTTTTCCTGATACCTACTTTATATCTCCAACAATAAAACCAGAAGATATGATAGAAAAAATGAATAATAATTTCTATCAAAAAATAAAAACTATTAGCGGTGTATCGACATCAACACATACTCTGAAAGATATAATTATAATGGCCTCTATACTCGAAGAAGAAGCTAGAACCACAGAAAGTCGCAGGATAGTTTCTGGGATATTATGGAAGAGG
>CBFIEZ010000072.1:0-2007 GCA_965661755.1 Minisyncoccia bacterium | reverse complement strand
ACAACTTCTCCAGCAAAGTATGCGTTTCCACTATTGTCGAAGCTTACGACAACCTCGTTTTCGATTATATTAGATTCTGTATTTTCTGTAGTTGTAGCTATTTCTACTGTTGTAGTTGCTGTTATATCTGTAGATGTACTCATGTCTAATGTTGTAGATGCAAAGTTTGTTGTAGTTCCGATTTGTATAGCAGCCAGTGCATTTGCCAGCTGACTAGTTGATGTGGCTAGAGGTTTCGTAACAACCTTGTTTCCTCTAATAACAATCTTTCCATCAACCAGACTCATTGTTACACCATTTCCAGATATGCTTTCTGTTGTCAAAGCTTTTGTATTTACAGAGTTTGATCGAACCTCTAGACCCTCAAACACTTCTGACTTCATAATCTTTGCGATTATTTCTGGAGAAATTATTTGTGATATTGCATTTATTTTATCTGAGAATAGTTCTGATGACGCAACGGATCCTTCGACTCTTTCTTTCTTTAGTTGTGATAGGAAGTCTAGGACCTCAGCATCATGAGATGTTATAGATGAAAGTGCAGAAGATGTGGCGACCAAACTATCTGTTGTTCCAGAAAACTCGATTCCAGAATCTAGAGCAGCCTGCGCCAGTTTAGCAGCCTTTAGAGTCTTCCAATCTTCCATTGCAGAATTTACAGACTGTCCACCGTAATCTATTAGGTTCACGAACATCATTATAGTTGTACATTTTCGACCTGGAACATACATATCACTAGCTGGACAATCTTCAAGCTTGTTTGGATCTATTGACTCTAGAGCCTTACCCAAAACTCTTCCTGAAAGAGTAGCCTTCATTGCGTGTCCAGGAACACTAGATGTTGTTAGATAATCTCCAACTTTTATCATTCCATTTTCAGTTGAAACCTTTACAGGAACACGACCGATAAGACCGATTGGATATGAGTTTTCTGTGTATGCACCAGATACGAATCCAGGATCTGTTGAAACAACTCCAACCATATCTGTCTGATACTGATATTTAGACTTCTTAACGGCATGATTGTTCATAGGATCTATTATTACAACATCTCCAAAGTCTAGAGTCTCTTGTGATGTGTATCGCTCCGCAAGGTCGGCACCAGAAGTGTTTATAGTTGCTCCAACTGAGGCAAATATATCTCCAGCAGATGAAACTCTGAACATAGACAGTCCGTCAGCTTGTAGATTTAGAAGATCTTTATCTTTTGTAATCTTGTACTCATAAATTGTTGGATTCTCTACTGCGAGATAAGGCATTCTGAATCTGGCAGACATATTAGAAATTGTCACGTCTTCAAAAATACCCGTATACTGTGGAAGATTTCTCTTGAAGTTAAATGTTACGGACAGCCAATTATCATTTGTTGTTGCTCCTATTGTTCCACCAGATGTAGGAACCTCTCTAGCTGTTGTAGTTCCTAGTGCAGCCTGAGTAGGAGCAACCTTAACCTCAGCAGATATACCTCTAACACCATTGGACTTCCAAACAAGGGATGTATTTGAATCTAATTCTCCTGTCATGTCTATCTGTTCTGACTTATAGTAGCCCTGTGTTACCCAGCCAGCATCGTAAAGCGTCACAGTTGTTGCTGATGTTGAGGTCGCGGCACCAGAGATAATTACAAATTTTCCGTCATCTCTCTGGAATGCTGTGGCACCTGCACCTATTAGTGGTCCTACTGGTCCAGCAACTGCTGCACCCTGTCCTTCTGTTCCACCAGAAACAGCAGTCGTGTCTCCTGGTAAATATATCTGAGTGGCACCAGATACAACACCGGACGATAGACCGTTCATAATAAACCAGTTCCCATCAGATCTAGGTAGAACAATTGATCCGGGACCAATACCTGTTATGGCAACACCTGCACCCTGGAATCGTTTTGATACTGGGTTGTAAACTTCAGTAGCTGTTCCTATTGCCCAACAACCAATTGCGTTAGCACCCTTTGCAATAAGCCAAGTTCCATCTTTTCTCTGAACTGCGAGAGCTCCAGGACCAGTACCC
>CBFIEZ010000071.1:0-2028 GCA_965661755.1 Minisyncoccia bacterium | reverse complement strand
CTCTTTTTAATAAGGAACACAGAGTTTCACGGAGGTATCACAGAGTTTCACAAAGTTTTTCTAAATGATAAATCATTTATCTGGAGTTTGGTTTTAACTAGTTAAAATAATTCAACAAAAATATAATTTTGTTGTTTTTTTTATGTAGATTTGTATCTAGTTGTATAACTAGATAATTAAAATCAAATATTATGGGCTATCCGACAAAGATTCAGCTAATTAAAAGAGCAGCAAGTGAACAGTGGTATATCAATTTTCCTTCTGCAGTTGCACAAGCTATGGAGTTTGAAAAAGGTGAAACTGTAGAGTGGGTTATAGAAGGAAAAAGAAAATTAGCGCTTAAACGTCCGTCGAAAACTTCTAATGAGAGCAAAAAAAAACCCTAGGAACTTCCCTTTACAATGAAGTTGAAAATTTGATTACGGATTGCTCTGTTGCTTTTACAAATTATGAGGCATGGGTGAAAGCACGGGAGTTGATCTATGGCTGCTTAACATGCATGGGGCGTCGTACAGTTACAGGAATGCTATCTTCTAGTGGGAATCAATTTTCCGACTGGAGTAGTGCATATAGATTGTTCAGTAAACAACGCATAGATATGTCAGAATTATTTGGCGTTATCCAGAAAGGGGTAGTAGAACAGAATTCTGATCTTAAATATATAGTTGCACATATGGATGACACTATTATCAAAAAAACAGGGAAAAAAATATCAGGAACTAGCTGGAGACGAGACCCTTTAGGTCCTCCTTTTCATACCAATTTTATTTGGGGTCAAAGATTCATTCAAATATCATTAGCTCTTGCTAATCAAGGAACAATAGGGCAATCCAGAGCAATACCTGTTGACTTTTATCATAGTCCTTCCGTTGCAAAGCCAAATAAAAAGGCTGAGAGCCAAGAGTGGGAGCATTACAAAGAGCAAAAGAAAATCCAAAAACTTAGCAGACAAGGACAACAAAGAATATCTAACCTTAGGGAAACACTAGACCAACAGGGGTATCAGCAGAAAGAACTTTTAGTAGGTGTTGACGGAAGTTACACGAATAAAGAGGTATTAAAAAATCTCCCGGCCAATACTACGCTGATCGGGCGAACACGCAAAGATTCTAAATTATACATGCTCCCCGATGAGCAGAAGGGCTCAGGTCGCAAGCGTGTATATGGTGATCCTCTTCCCACACCGGAACAGATTAGGCAATCTGAGAAATATCCATGGCAGAAAGTTAAAGCATGGGCAGCTGGGAAAGTGCATAATTTTGATATCAAGGTAGTCAAAGACGTGAGATGGAAATCAGCAGGGAAGCAGGATTTATCACTTATCATTATCCGCCCCTTAGGCTATCGATTATCTAAAAATGCTAGAGTATTATATAGGTCACCTGCTTATCTTATTTGTACGGAAACCGACATATCTATCCAAAAACTTTTACAAGCGTATTTATGGCGATGGGAGATAGAAGTTGATTTTAGAGAGGAAAAGACTCTTATGGGCTGTGGACAAGCACAAGTGAGAAATCCCAATTCTGCTGAGAAACTTCCTGCTTTTGTAGCAGCCACATATGCAATACTACACCTGGCGACACATAAGGCGAAAAACCATTCTAATGAGCTCAAGTTACCAAGACCAAAATGGTACAAAAAAAAGCCTAATCAAAGGGAAACAACGGGTGATCTTCTAAACAATTTACGCGCTCAGATTTGGGCAAAATCCACAGAAATGGATTTTAACGACTTCGTTAACAACAAAATATATACACGAAGTGGGCGAAATAACCTTCAGTACTGTAATACCGCACCTTTCTACATAAGAAATTAGCCAAACTCCAGGGAGGGTTAAAACCCTCCTAAAAGGACAATCTCTAAGTACGTTCTCGCCAGCCTTCCGACAGGCAAGCCATGTGAGAACCAGCAACCACCAAAGTAACTTTGAAAGAATCGTCATCGCGAACGAAGTGAAGCGACCCCAATCTATCTTGAACGATGTTGCCAGTTGCCAAGCGACCTTTTTGAGTTCACTTCGGCATA
>CBFIEZ010000070.1:0-2052 GCA_965661755.1 Minisyncoccia bacterium | reverse complement strand
AATGTATATGGATTACTATTAAAAAGAGCAGTGTGTACTGTGCGGTACCCTCAGAGCCTCAAAAAAACCTTCCTGATGACTGGTACAAAGGTCTCTTAAAGCCTGTCGACCAGATCTGGCACCTCGACACAGTAACAAACAGTATAAACAAGGTCTCAAACCTGTTTGAGGACGCTGGAACAGCTATAGACGCAGTAAACCTCACCCTTCCACCAAACGAACAAGCTCTCTTCTTTATAAACAATAGTGACCTTAGTCTTTGGTCTGTTGATTTAGCTGATTAATATGTCTTTTGACATAGAGTTCTTGGCCTAATGTAAACAAACTGCTTATAGTCCAGTAAATAGCGATCACTCCTGATGTTGTGTATGAGATAAACAGCACCATGATCGGAAATATGTATTTCATCTGTACTGACATACTTCGAGCAAAGTCTTCTTGGAAAGAAGCATTTTCCTTTTTCTCTGGAGTTTTTCCTACTGCATATTTTATCTGGAAAAACTGAGCTGTAGCAGCAATAATAGAAAGAATTATGCTTTTCTTGGCAATATCAAACAAACCGAGAAAATGCATATTGATAACAGGGGCTTTAATAAAAGAGTAGAGGAGTTCGAGTTTTATTGTAGGAAGTCCAGATCGAACGAATATAGAGTACAGTGCAAGCAAGATTGGGAGCTGAATGAGGATCAAAAGGATACTCGAAAATGGATTTACTTGTCTTTTTTTATATAAATCAAAAGTGGCCAGAGAAAGAGCTTGTTTGTCATCTTTAAATTTTGACTGGAGTACTTCGATTTCTGGCTGAATCTCTTTCATGCGAGCTTGGGTGATGATCGCTTTTTTAGAAAGAGGAAAGAGAGCCAGCTTTACGATACAAGTAAAAAGAATCACTGCCACACCAGCATCTATCCAAGGAAGTGTGTCGAAAAGAAATATTAATCCGTTATATAAAGGTCTAAAGATATATTCGTGGTACATAAGGACTATTGTAGCGAAGCTTTAGCTAATAGGGAAGCGATTTCTTCAGTGAGTTTTACAAAAGAAACTGCCTCTAGGTCGTTTTTAACAAAGAAAATTCCTTGGATTCCTTTAGGGGGAACAATCACTGAATACACTCTTCGTCGTGCTCGATTACGAACAACTGCTTTTTTACTTACTTTTTTGGGTGTAGCTACAGAAAACCGGCCGAGAGAATCGCCGGTTTTTCTATATTTCAACCACAGGTTTTCTGAGTGCAGTGCTTTTCCTGACTGCATTACCTCTGAAAACAGGTCTTTTGAGAGCCTGGTTGAGCGCTTTAGCATACTAGACAGAGAGCTTCTTTCGACCCTTTTGTCGGCGTCGCTGGAGAACTTTCTTTCCGTTTTTTGATTTGTTTCGTACGAGAAAACCGTGTGTTCGTGCGCGCTTTCTTCGTTTAGGACTGTATGTTGTTGACATAGTTTTACTACTATATATTATTATCCCCAATTAATCAACAGCTTTTCAACAAAAAATAACACTTTGCACAAGTAGCGGCATTTATAAACAGGTATATAATTTGCTTATGCTTGATATAAATAATCTATGGCAATCAGTCCTGAATGAAATACAGCTCGAAGTGAGTCGGAGTAATTTTATCATGTGGTTCAAAGAAACATCTCTTGGAAAGATCGATGATGGGGTAGTATACCTCCATGTCCCTAGCCCTTTCTATCAAGAATGGCTTCAAAAGAAATTTCACAACAATATTCTCAGAGTCCTTCGAAAATACAACGAAGGTGTGCGTGCACTTGAGTATGTCATCACCGACAAAAAAGATAAAAAGAAAATAGAGACCAAACAGAGCCCTCAAATGAATGCGAGCCTCCCTTTACAGGACTTGTACATCAACAAAAATGACAATCTAAACCCAAAATACACCTTTGAAAACTTTGTTATCGGCCCTTTCAACGAATTAGCACATGCAGCTTCACAAGCAGTCATACAACGCCCAGGACAAGCATACAACCCTTTCTTTATATACGGAGATACTGGAAGAGGAAAGACTCACCTGATTCAAGCAATAGGAAA
>CBFIEZ010000069.1:0-2074 GCA_965661755.1 Minisyncoccia bacterium | reverse complement strand
ATCCAAAAACCATACTTATCTGGTTTACTAAAAATAAATATCATTCCCTGATTTAGCTCTAGAGGTTTGTGATGAGAGAGACCTTTTTCTTGGAGATATCTTGTATCAGCAACTTCCATTTTAAAGGTTGTTCTGCCCATTGTTACATAAAAATCGTACCTATCTCTAGAAAAATAGAAAATAATTCCTAGAAAAATGAGCAAAAACAACACCGCGAACAAAAGAGTCTTTTTGTACTTATTAAAAATATTCATATAAACAATTGTAACATTTAAACATCAAAAAACCACAGAGCGATCTGTGGTTTTTTGATTGTTCAGCAGTTTAAAACTGAACGTGGGAGATTACCATGTTCGGCCACCTCGATCGTTTCCACGATCAAAGCCTCCTGTTCGTGGTGCTCTAGGTTCCATTGGTCGAGCTTCATTTACTGTAAGCTTTCGTCCATCTAGTTCCTGGCCATTCCACTTTGCGATAGCAGCCTCTGCATCAGCATCGTTTGCCATCTCGACGAAACCGAATCCTTTTGATCGGCCTGTCATTCTATCCATGATAATAGTAGCTGATGTTACTTCACCGATTTGTGCAAAAGCATCTCTTAGAGTTGCTTCTGACGTAGCGTAAGCAATACCACCTACATACAACTTCTTTGCCATTTTCTTTTATAACTAGTCTTTATTTTAAACTGTAAGGCGACTAGAATTCTCTCCCCTTTTCCTACTTTCAAAAATGAAAATGCGAAAACTATCGAGATACTTACATTGGCTATATTATACCACCCATTATATCAAAAAGTCAACACCTACAATAACTAGGCCTATGTTGAGCTATTTTATGGTGACTTTATTCATAGTCACAGGAGAGACTGGCTTGTCATTTGCCCCAGTCTTTACGTCTGCTATCTTATCCACAACATCCTGACCAGAAACTACATGACCAAATATAGTGTAGTTATTTGGTAATGGATAGTCTTGATGCATTATAAAGAACTGACTTCCGTTTGTGTTTGGTCCCGCATTTGCCATAGCCACAACACCTCTCTTGTAACCAGCCTTGTATGAGTCAGTATTTGGGTTTAGTTCATCTGCAAACTGGTAGCCTGGTCCACCTGTTCCGTTTCCATTTGGATCACCACCTTGGATCATAAAACCTTTTATTACTCGGTGAAATGTTAGTCCATTGTAAAAACCTTTTTCTGCAAGAGTCACAAAGTTCTTTACAGTATTTGGTGCATCTGTATCGTATGTCTCAATAACGATCTCTCCATAATTTGTATCAAGTGTTATCATGTGTGTTTTTTTATTATTTATAGGAACTTCAATATTAGTTTTTTCTTCATTTTTTGCCAACTCTGTAGATGTTGATACATCTGAGACTGAAGTTGTATTTTTTTCAACACCATCTCCAGAGAATAAATAATATCCTCCTCCAACAACTGCACAAATAACAATCAAACTTAAAATTATATTTTTTAGCATAACAACTATTATTTAATAAAAAATAAATTGTGTCCAATGTTTAACTTATACACATATATGTAGTATAGTAACGAGCGGAGGGCGATATGAAAGTTTCAGAGCGACTAGTAGTTGTTCTTGGGCTTTCAGCAATAATGAAGCCTTGTTGTTTATTGTTCTGGGCGGCTGTATCGCTTGGAATGTCTGGGTGGTTCGGTGGAGGAGCCGCACTCTGGCTCATAAACGGTATGAGGTACGAAAAATACCTCCTGCTTTTTCCTCTTATCGGTCTCGGCATAGGTCAGTTTGAAATATGGACTGCACTATATCGAAGACTAAAGAACCCCAGAAAAACACCGTGGAGAAACTGGGTTGTGAAGTCAATCGCAATCCAGACATCAACACTGTTCACCATATATGTGATAATGTACCCAGAAATCCTTCCGTGGAACATGAGTCACTGAGGAGAGAAAGAATGGATTGCAAGACTGCAAGATTGGTGTGGAATCATCCACAAGGTGTGATCCCGGGGATCACTGAGCATTTGCCGGAAGCCATGGCAGAACTCAGCGCACAAGTCCACAAGTTCATCGAGGGGGTACCGGATCCCTTCGATA
>CBFIEZ010000068.1:0-2147 GCA_965661755.1 Minisyncoccia bacterium | reverse complement strand
AATGCGAGAGAGAGTATTTGGACTTATAGAAAATGATCCGGACCTTGCACACATGAGAAGAAAGGCTCCTTTTATTAGCACCTTTCACTCTCTAGGAGTTCAGATAATAAAAGAAAATGCTGAGATCTTAAAACTACCAAGACATTTTAGTATTTTTGACACGTCTGACACTAAAAAAGTTCTAAAAGAAATAATCACAAAAATTGGTTTGGAACCAAAAGAGCACCTAGATCGTGTCAGACATATTATCTCAAAAGAAAAGGGTAGAGGAACAACAGCAGATGAGTTTATGGAAAGAGGAAGTTACGACTTTAGCTCAGAAGTAACGAAAAAAGTCTGGGTTCAATACGAAGAAAATCTAAAAAAGGAACATGCTCTGGATTTTGATGACTTGCTATTAAAAACTCTGAAACTTTTAGAAAAAAATCCTCAAATTCTAGCAAAATACCAAGAAAGATTCCTGTATATTCATATAGATGAATACCAAGATACAAACAAAGTGCAAAACTCCATAGTAGAAATGCTCGCCAGAAAACACCAAAATATTTGTGTTGTTGGTGATACAGACCAAAATATCTACAGCTGGAGAGGTGCGGAAATAAAAAATATGCTACATTTTGAAAAAACTTATCCGAACTGTCAGACTTTTTTCCTAGAGCAAAACTACAGATCAACAAAAACTATATTGGCTGTAGCAAATGAAATAATTGAAAAAAATAATTTCAGAATTCCGAAAAAACTTTTTACAGAAAACCAAATAGGGGAGAAGATAGGTGTTTTCGAGGGAAGAAACGAAATAGATGAAGCGCACTTTATCGCTCTGAAAGCAAAAAGTTTTATTGAAAATGGTATAAAATCCGACCAGATAGCGGTACTGTACAGAGCAAACTTCCAATCCAGAGTTCTCGAGGATGCGTTTATTTCCTATGGAGTGCCCTATCAAATGCTGGGAACAAAATTTTTCGAGAGAAAGGAAATAAAAGATATGATCAGCTTCATAAGAGCATCTCTAAACCCTGAAAATAAAAGTGACTTTGCCAGAATAGTAAATATACCAGCAAGAGGTATAGGCAAAACTACTTTGCAAAAAATACTGGATGAAAAGGAAAAAGATTTGCCAGAAAGTATGAAAATCAAGATAAATAACTTTCGTAAAATGCTATCTGACTTTAAAGATGTTTTAACAAAAAATAAACCGAGCGAATCCATAAAATATATTATCCAAAAATCTGGGATAGAAAATTCTCTAAAAACTGGTCTCGAGGAAGATGTCGATAGACTAGAAAACATTATGGAACTTGTAACACTAGCCACCTCGTACGATCACCTAGAAGGAGAAGAGGGAATAGAAAAATTCCTGACAGATACATCGCTTATGTCGGATCAAGATTCTCTAGATAGCGATCTACTATCAGAAAATGGAAACAAAACTGGGGTGAGACTTATGACTGTTCACGCATCAAAGGGGCTAGAGTTTGATTATGTTTTTGTTTGTGGACTAGAGAACGATCTCTTTCCTCACAAGGGAATGGGCCAGAGTTCCAAGTCAAAAACTGGCGAAGATGCAGAGGAGGAAAGAAGACTTTTCTATGTAGCTATCACGCGAGCTGGGAAAAAGCTGTATCTGACATACGCACAAACAAGAACGATCTTTGGTACAATGGAGGTAAATTCTCCATCTGAATTCTTGGACGACATACCGGACAAGTATACAGAAAAAGAAAACTTTGGTGGTGAGGTTAAAAAACCCATGTTCAGTATAGATTTTTAAGACTCATAAACACCCACAAATCAATGAAAACTAAAAAATCCCTAGGCCAACACTTTCTAAATTCACCAAAAATAGTGCAGGATATTGTTTTAGCTGGAAAGGTTAGCAAAGATGATACTGTTTTAGAAATCGGACCAGGAGAAGGTGTCCTAACAGAGAAATTACTTGAAGCTGGGGCTCATATAATATGTATAGAGAAGGATGATCGCCTAATTCCAGAACTTCAAAAAAGATTCTATCGCGAACTATCAACAAAACAGTTGGAAATAGTCCATGCTGATGTTTTGGATGTTGGCATAACAAGTCTAATTAAGAAACCGTACAAGCTAGTTGCGAACATCCCATACTACATAACTGGGCAAATAATCAGAATGTT
>CBFIEZ010000067.1:1945-2424 GCA_965661755.1 Minisyncoccia bacterium | reverse complement strand
AAGAGTGAAGAGGGAATAGTTAGAGTGTTCGGACGCGCTCTCCAAGTATCCTTCAATCATACTATCTATGTGGTTGTGGTAGGCGTCACCGACTAGTCGGATCTTCCATTCTTCTTCTAGTCCAATTTCTACTAAAGCTGCAGCGTCGTCGCACTCAGATATAAACTTAATAAATATTCTTCCCATATTTTCCTACCTCTTTTCTTTACCTTATAATACATTATATACTATTTTTTAACTAATGTCGAATCAACCCTCATCTTTAAAACCATCTGGTTTACTCTTGTGCTTTGTGATAGCCACGGTGTAATAGGACCCGTCCTCTGCTTTGAACGACATTTTATTAGATGTCATTTGTTGCGACATTCTAAAGAGCTGATCTCCTTCGATGTAGTCAAAGATGGCATTTACGATAGAGGTTTTTACTGCGTCAGCTTTTTTCTTAGCTTTCATAGTGAGGACCTTACCAATTGTGCTAG
>CBFIEZ010000067.1:0-1932 GCA_965661755.1 Minisyncoccia bacterium | reverse complement strand
CAGAGCTGATCTTAGATTCGATTTCGTCTACCACATCATTGGACTCTTGCTCGTTATCAAACTTCCACACTTCCATGGCTTCTTCAAAAGAGATGTGCAATTTAACTGCGAGGGTTGAAACTTCTCTCATTGTATTCTTATCCATAGGCGTACCTCCATTTTTCTTTTTCTTATTTTTCTTTATAATTAATTATACCACAAAATAATGAAAATTTCAATAGTAAAATTGCACAAAAATATTTGAGGCTTGTTGTGCAATTTGTATAGGAGTTCTGGGATGAGAGGGGACGTCGGGGAAGAGGTCATTGGCCATGAGATTTTTGCGTAAAGGGCGTGCGATGGGAGAAGTGCTCGCGCACGGCTGAGTGAATTCTGGGATAAAGCTGGGCCAAGTAGGAAGCTCATTGTTGAGTGAAATTTTGCCTATAGTGAAGGCTCGGGGTAAAACTGCCCGCCTGCGGACAGCAAAGTAGACACCCTTTTCAGAGTGTCCAGTGATATGCACTACCCCACTACTGTGGGATAGATACATAATAATTTTTTCTGATTTTAATGGTTACAGTGTCAACGTCATTCGGAATAATAAATCTGTCATTCCTTTTATATTCCCATGTTGGTTTATCTTTTTTCCACTTATCAATCATGTTTTCTTCAACTCTTAATGTTGTAAATCTACTTGATAGTGGTGGGGATAGCCACAAGACTTCTACTAATTTCCCATATGCTCTCTCATGCTCTAACATTCTTCGTCTAGGATTATTAGTTGTCCCAATCTTGAAAAGTCTATCTTCTTTGTCCCCAACTCTTAAAAAATATACATACTGTGCAGGTTTGCCACCCCTAGAGGCTAATCTAGGTTTTGGCAAATCCAAATGTCTTTCAATTTTCTTCGACATTTTTTTCTCCTTTGTAACCATCTGGCTTATTTTTATGCTTTGTGATTGCTACTGTATAGTAAGTGTTTGTATTAGATTTGAATGATATTTTATTGGCTGACATGAATTGTGGAAAGTTCATATTTTCATTGTTTACAATGAAGTTGTTTATATCTTCTACGATTTTTTCTTTTTCTTCGTCAACCTTCTTTTTGGCTTTCATTGTTAAAACCTTACCTATTGTACTAGGTGCTTTAGGCTTAGCTTTCTCAATCTTTTTTTCAATTTCATCCACTGCTTCGTTATCTATTTCTTCATGGTCAAAGTCCCATAGTTCCAACGCTTCTTCTTGTGTTATTTCTAATTTTACCATAGTTTCAGCAATAAATTTATCTTTTTCTTTACTCATTTTTTATCTCACTTTCTTTTTTTTTGTACAGTGGGGAAAATCCCCACTATACATTATCATTGTTTATTAGATTTCTTCGTATCTATCAACACCAGTTTTTGGTGCAATAGGCTTAAGTTGAATATCAAAGTCTTTGTCGTGAACAACTAAAGTTCCCTTAGTCATTCCATAGTCTACACCATCTGAAACTTCGTATCCTTGCTCTTCTAAAAAAGTGCGAATTTTAGCTGATAAAGTTGTTTTTGCTACTGCCTTTGGGTCTACTTTTTTTGTTTTTGCCATGATTAAAATTCCTTAGCTCCTATGAGCCATTCGTCAGTTGTGTGTGTGTGTGTGTCATTTGCTTATAACTAATTATACCATGTAATGAAATCTTTGTCAAGCTTTTTTGAGAATTTTTTAAAATTCTTTTTGAGAATTTTTTTTCATCTCTCATTTGCTTATAACTAATTATACCACGATATACCCAACCACGCAAGTAGAAAAAACAGGTCTAAAACACACTTTTTTTGTGCAATTTGTACACCCACCCCACTGTACAAAATGAACAAATTTCGGGATAAAATCGATCAAAATTTTGGTACATTTTTTCAAGGGTTTTTTTGCATTTACGCTTGACAAATCGAAAAACCTTCCGAGGGCGGAAGG
>CBFIEZ010000066.1:0-2654 GCA_965661755.1 Minisyncoccia bacterium | reverse complement strand
AAAAAGTGGCGGTAGATTAAAAGGCTGTACGGCGTGGAAACGACGGACAGCCTTTCGCTTTTAAGAAATAATTTTCATAATCGACAATAGCCCAACCGTCACGATGACAGCTGGGCTATAGTGTACACGAGGAGGTCTTCACCTGTAGAAGTCTTCCTCACGGAAATCCATGAAGGCAACTTCGAGACGACTCACTCTCAACCTGCGAGTAATCTCCGAATCGCTGGTCGCAGGCTTAGCCTCGGCAGATGGCAGAGGCATCAGCCCCTTGCCAGTCTGATCTGATACGGTGCACATCCCGTGGTGGGGTTCTTCTGGCACCTTATCGCCAGTCACACGCTTCGGCAATGGTGCAGGTGCCCCACCGTCCTGTTCGAAACCATCTTCTACTGAATCGGACATTGTTGTTTGGACCTCCAGTCCAACGGAAAATTATACATTACTTTTAGAGTAAAGTAAATAATATATAAAACTAATAGATCCTTGTCCCCCATTTGAAAAACTTTGAAACCCACTTTGCTCTTTTTTCTGGAGAAATTTTCTTCATCGGTCCACATTTTTTCATTTGAGTTGAAATACCAGAGAACCACAGAATACCGTCTTGTATTTCATTTGTGTTATCACCAAAAAGAAACCTAGCTAGTAGTGGTGACGAGTCAGAAGTAACAAAAACTCTAGCTGTTCTACCCTTGAGAAGTCTGTTCCATCCTAGACCGTTTGGTTTGAACTTGTATGCAAAACCTGGTAGCCAAGCTCTATCGAACAAACCTTTTAGCAATGCAGGCATTGTTGACCACCAAGACGGATAAATAATCACTAGATGATCACACCATCTGACATCTTCTTGAAACTTTTTTAGATCTGGTTCGAGTTCTTGTATCAATCTGTATCCTTTATGAAGTATAGGATCAAACTTCATATCACCGAGATTTGTTCTGCGAACTTCGTGTCCTACTCCAGAGGCACCTTTTGCATATGAGTCTGCTAATTCACAGCACATTGAGTCTGTATCTGGATGACCAGCCAATATAAATATTTTTTTAGACATTTGTAGTCTATTTTACATCAAACCTTTTAGTTCTGCCTCATACTTTTTAACAACTTTCATTGTCGCAGTCATTTGGTCTGCACCTGTTCTCTTTATTTCATCCTGAACTTCTAAACCAATCTTTTGAAATAGATCTGGATTTTTCTCCAACATTGCAAAAACTTTATCTTGATCTGCCTGTGGCACACCCTTCATCTGACTTGATAACATTTTTCTCAAAAGAAAAGATTTTATGGACATATTTTTATTATTTATTTTACATAAGAACTATACTATATGATATAATTTCTTCAAATATGGTGAAAAAGAGAAAAAAGTTGGATACTAGTTTGAAATATTCCACCGGAGTACTAGCTCTATCCCTAACAAGTCTGTTCATTTTTGTATTTCATTATGGATTCAACTTATCACAGTTGGCCTCTCTTTCTTTTTATGAAAATCTAGCAAATCCATCTGTGCGAATAGTTAGAATAGAAGAAGGTTTGCGAAAAGAAGAGATAGCCGACATCTTTGGAGAAAAGCTCGGATGGAGCGAATGGAAAAAAGAAGAGTTCATAAACGCACACTTGGCATTAGACAGTGAAAACCTCGAAGGAAAATACTTTCCAAAAACATATTTGGTTTCAAAAAACGAAGATCCTATAGGTGTAACGTCAACAATGCTACACGAGTTTGTAAAAGAAACATCAAAGATCAAAAAACCGAAAGCAAGTTTAGTGCTGAATCAAGACACCGCAATAAAAATCGCTTCGATAATCCAGAGAGAAGCTGCAGGAAAAAATGATATGAAATTGATCTCTGGAATAATCTGGAACAGACTTTTCAAAGGAATGAAACTACAAATGGATGCAACGCTACAGTATGCAAAAGGCTCAGAGGAGGATGGCTGGTGGACACAAGTCGACTCGGAAGACAAGTCTATAGAATCTTCATACAATACATACAAATACTCAGGACTACCTCCAACACCGATTTCAAACCCCGGTATAGCAGCAATAGATGCGGCCTACAACCCACAAAAGACTAATTGCCTATACTATCTACACGACAAAAAAGGCAGAATACACTGCTCGGCAACATACGAAGAACACAAAGCTAATATAAATAGATATTTATAGTTGAATTTGACAAACATTTTATTACTTGTATAGTAATATCTGGCTAGTTCTTGGGCCACGTCGGCCCAGAGGAGGATTGATGACCGAGACAGCAGATCACAAAGTACGTCGAGGTTTTGCTTCGATGACACCAGAGAGACATCGCGAAGTCGCCAGCATGGGTGGCAGGGCCGCACATGAACAGGGTGTCGCCCACGAATGGACGACGGAAGAGGCTCGCGAAGCCGGACGCAGGGGTGGGCATGTCAGTCGTGGCGGACGTGGACGTGACCACAGCACGGACGGGCGGAGGCAGACTCCGCCACACCCGGACACGCCGGTTTCGCCGGTCGTCAAGTAGTCGGCCGTCGAGCCTCAGTCGGAACAAGCAAAAAACGGGACGGGTCCAGATGGACTCGCCCCGCTTTCTTTTATCTCAATCTTTTGATTACATCTTTTCTATCTTTGCTGTTGCCTTTAGCGTCTCTACGAAAGATAGTACCAACTGT
>CBFIEZ010000065.1:0-2658 GCA_965661755.1 Minisyncoccia bacterium | reverse complement strand
TGCAAAAATAAAAAGGTAAGGAAGAGTATCCTGAGAAGAAAGTATAAGTGTCTAGAGATCGAAGACCCACAAGAAAGTGCAACTGCGTGGCAAAATGAGATAAGAGAGATCCTGCTAGAGCAAAAAGTCATAGGGAAGCAGAAGACTATGGGAAGAAGGTCGAACGAAAGAATCTGTAAGTTAATTAGAAGAAGGGGCAATACTACTGACCAAGAAGAAAAGAAAATGATCAACAAGGAGATAGCAGAGATGATTAGGAGTCAGAGGAGGAAAGCATTCTTGAATAATATCAAGAAAGGGTGTGACTTGCTTAAGGAGCTGAACAGTAGAGAAGCGTGGAAATGGATAAAGAAGCAAGCTAAAATAGGGCAAAGAGTCAATAGTGACAGCCAGATTAAAGATAAGGATACTGGACAATTAGTAAGTACAGATGAAGAGAAAGCCAAGGTATTCAGGGAACATCTTAAAAAACTAGCAGTAAAAAGGGAGAAAGAAGAGGCTATTGTTGATATAGCAGTTGAGAAGGATGCGAGGATAGGTGAGGTATCGGATAAACCAATCACCTGGGAAGAAGTGAAGAATATACTGAGAAAATGCGATAATTTGAAAGCAGCGAGTATGGATCTAATACCATGTGAGCTATATAAAATAGCATTAGTAGACAGGAGAGGAAAGCAACCTTTCAGTAGAGCAATGTTGAAAATAATGAACACGTGTCTAGAGCAAGGGTTCACACCGGAAGAATGGGGAGAAAATGCAGTAGTTGTGCTGTTTAAGAAAGGAGACCCAACAGATACAGATAATTATAGAGGTATCACATTGATCAATACAATGAGTAAAGTATATTGTAAGATACTAGCAGAAAGGCTGGGAAATATAAATAAGGAATATGGACTTATTAGAAAAGAGCAAATAGGATTCATTGCAAAAGAGCAAGCCTTAGGTGCAGTAACTGCTGTGGTAGAGATATGTCAAAGGAGAAGAGCACTGGGAATGGACACATGGATAGGATTCCTAGATTTTAGAAAAGCGTATGATCTGGTACCTCATGATCTATTATTAGCGAAATTAAAGGTAAAAGGACTGGGGCCCAAGTTTATTGGATCGATCAAGAGTTTATATAATGGAACGAGACTTAGAGTAAGAGTAGGAAGTGTGCATTCAGAGCCTTTTGAATATGAAAGAGGGGTACGTCAGGGATGTCCTACATCTCCGTTACTATTCGATATATTTATTGATGACATGTTGGATGAGATAGAGGGAATGATGATCCCCGGAACAGATTATAGAGTTCCAGGCTACTGCTTTGCAGATGATACATTGATATTTGGAAATTCTGTAGAATGCATGAACCAAAAGTTACAAAGGATTAGTAAATGGCTAGAACAGAATGGAATGGAAGCAAATGCCAGTAAGTGTGGCATAATGAAAATTAATAGCAGAATACAAGAGACATCAGTCACTACAGGACTGTATAAATGGGTAAAAAAAGATGGGAGAACAGATACAGTAGTCAATATTCAGGGACAAGCAGTACCAAGAGTGACGAGCTATACATACTTAGGAGTGCAGCTAAATGATCAACTAGATATGAAGAAAATGGCAGCATATAGAGTACCAAAAGGTATACAAACGGCAATGGCGATTGAGAAGACAATAGCCTCGATACAGATACCGATAGAATACAAAGTGATGTTGATAAAGAGTCTGTTGATACCACAGATAACTTATGGAATAGAAGTGTTTGGAGAGGAAGCAAAGGTGCTCAAACCTATGAAAAAGGTAATAGATAATACCATAGCTAGAGTGCTAAAAATGTTTAATTATTGCAGAACAGCAGCATACAAGGAGTTTGGACTTCAGAGTGTCGAAGAAATGGGTAGGTATAGACAGCAAAAAAGTATAATCGATTGGAGTAAGGCAGAGAGTCCAATCAGCGAATTGATAAGAAGCAATAAGATATTCACTAAATTAGGTGAGAAGAGAAAGCAGAAGAGAAAAGAGTTTACATGGATTAATAAAGCAGTGAGGTGGAAAGAAGTTATGAATATTAAGACGGAGAATAAAAAAGAGATAAAGAATCTGATAGGAGAGTGGCTCCTTAATGAGGGAAAACAAGGACCTGTAAATAAGACAAACACAATGAGAAATAGACTGAAAATAGATAATGGTAAAAAGTTAAGACAATTAGAGCTTACAAATAAGTATAAGTATGGTGCTTTATTAAGAATACATGTGAGAACAGGAAGTGTAATAACAGCAAAACAACTGATTAGAAGAAAAGTTATAGGAGAAGAGTGGAAGGATAAGTGTATTAGCTGTGGGAAAGTAGCTAGTGAAGGGTATGAACACTGGGTGTTCGAATGTGAAAGATTTAGTGGGGAAAGAAAAGAGATAGATATGCTAAGAAGAATATTAGTTGCAACGGAAGAGGCAGATAAATGGAAAGATGTGATGATAAGTCATATGCTGGGAGGTAACTTGACACCGAAGTGTCCGCCTAGCATACTAAAGAAAGAGGGTATAAAAGTAGATAATTTTAATGAAAGAGTAGCAAGAATAAGGTTTATGCAAATATTGGAAATGAGAAAGAGAGAGAATGTGGAGGGGGCGAGTCAGCAGCCCAAAGGATAGCTGACACAACCAGGGATGCGCTGG
>CBFIEZ010000064.1:0-2673 GCA_965661755.1 Minisyncoccia bacterium | reverse complement strand
CCCTGCATTTTCAAACTACAAAATACAATTTCCTTAGGAGTGCTTCCTATTTCTGTTCTTAAGTCTTCCAATGAGATGGAATTTTCAAACATTGTGAAACGAACAGAAGAGATGTTTTCAACCGATGACTTTACAGAAGACACTTGGGTTATTTCTTCAAAAAAAGAAAAACAATTCCTTGAAAAACTAGAAAGTCGTTTTGAAACATTAGCTGAGAATGTCGGAGGACAATCATATAGAGGAGTACTTACTGGACTTACAGAAGCATTTCTTATAAATGACGATGTCAAAAAACGACTTATTCAAGAAGACGCATCCGCAGAGAAGGTAATAAAACCATTTATGCAAGGAAGAGATGCCTCAAGCTACCAGACAGTAGATCCCAAAAACCACCTAATTATATTAGAGAAAGGAACTACTAACAAGAAGTGTGAATATTTAGAACCTTATGATTGGTTCAAGAGTACATATCCATCTATCGAGAATTGGTTAAAACCTTTTGAAGAAAAAGGAAAAAAACGAACAGACAAAGGAGACTATTGGTGGGAACTTCGAGCTTGCGATTATTACACCGCATTTAATAAGCCTAAAATAATGTATCAAAAATTTCAAGTAAAACCCTGTTTTATTTATGATGAACAAGGTTTATATTGTAATGACTCTATGTGGATAATCCCCACGGATAACAAAGCACTTTTAGGAATCTTAAACTCAAAAATGGGATGGTGGCTCATTACTAAATACTGTACACAAATACAAAATGGCTGTCAGTTGATATGGAAGTACTTTGGACAAATCCCTGTCCCAAATCTTGACTCAAAAGAGCTGACTGTTTTTGTTGATTCTATGCTAGAAATGCACAAACAACTTCAAACCACCAAACAAGCTTTTATCAAAGAACTCGAAATGGAAAAGGTTTCAAAGAAACTACAGAACTTTGAAAACCTGAGCTTTGAGGAATTTGTGAAAGAATATAAAAAAGCCAAAAAACTAAAGTTTGCCAATAAACTAGCAGAACGAAATTTCAAACAAGATTGGGAAGAGATGTTCACCGTTGACAAGACCCAAGCTCAAAGCCTACAAAATGAGATTGATAAAACAGATAACGAAATCAATCAAATGGTTTATAAACTATATGGTTTGAGTGAAGAGGAGATTGAAATCGTGGAATCAAATTAACAGATTTTAAAAACTAGAATTGTTTTGTTTTTAGAAAATGAAATAGCGTTATTGAAATAGTGTCAACAAAGAAAGACTGAATAAAAATAAGCTGAGATAGATAGGCTAATTATTCAGAATTTAAAGAAAAGTATATGACAGATAAAGTATTGGTGAATCTTTATGGTAGTTATACCAATTATTACGGCCATAGCTATTAATTTGTTTTTGACAGTTTTCCGTTAGACGTAAACTGTCATTGTGACAAAAATCACATATTTATTAAGAATTTAGACAGTATGGCAGATGTAGAGCATTTGTTACCTTCATAAAATACTGTGGCACAATAAATGAAGAAAGCACTCATAATAAAACCAGCCAAAGGTGACTGGTGATGTTTAGAGTGCTTTTCTTGTTTAGCGACTGCAAAAGTATAACTTTCTTTGGTTTTAACAAACCTAAACTGACTTAGTTCACCTGCGGCGTGGTAATGTTTAATTTAAATTTCTTTCAAAATGAAGAAAAACATTCACGTTGTGCCCAAAGGTAAGGACTGGGCAGTAAAAAAAGCAGGAGCTTCGAGGGCATCCAAAGTGACAACCACCCAAAAAGAAGCCATCCAAGTTGCTAAAAATTTGGCTAGAGACAATCAATCAGAGTTATTAATCCACGGTAAGAATGGGCAGATAAGAGAGAAGAACTCTTATGGTGCTGATAATTATCCTCCCAAAGGTTAGGTTATGCAGCACTATTATATTTCAATAAATCAAATGGCTGAATTTCCAGTCTCTACACCTAAGGGCAAGAAAAGGATAATAGAACAGCAAAAAAATCCAAATCCGTTTTTAACTCAATGGTATCAGCTATCAAAAGCAAGGGTGAAAAAATCCTTGGAAAATAATGGCAGTCTTGATCCCGTAATGGATGGTATTACTGAATTAATGGGTAGGAAGCCTGAAAAAAAACGTCAATTAATTGACCGTGATGTTTCAATTCAAGCACTTACGCGTTATATAAATTTTCAGTTGCCTAAAGTCTTCAAAGAGTTAGATTACTCAATTGTTAAGACTAGGAATAAGGCTACTTATATCGAAAATGTTAAGGTGACAGTTGCTCCTGATGTTATTGTTAAAGCTCAGATAGATGGAAAAACTGTGTATGGAGCTATAAAAATTCATATATCCAAGAATAAGCCTTTCAGCTTACAGCAATCTAAAATTGTTGCCACATGTGTTGAGGAATATTTAAACAATGAAATTGCAGAAGAAGGAGCTGTTGTTAGAGCTGACCTTTGTTATAGCTATGACATTTTCGCTGAAAGAATGGTTTCGGCACATTATTCTAGTAGAAAATCTATTTTAAGGGACATTTACTCTATCTGCGATGAGCTGAAAATGATATGGGATGCGGCATAGCTATCTATATCCTGAAAGGGCGTAATATTAATCTATACTTTAAAGAGAGAGAAGACACGATATGCCCAAAATCAAAAAAATATCCCGTCTTTTTTCTTAA
>CBFIEZ010000063.1:0-2726 GCA_965661755.1 Minisyncoccia bacterium | reverse complement strand
TTGGATTACGGGAAAGCCGATCCATCTTCCAGGTTAGAATCCCATTGATTTTCCCAGCTTCAATTAGGGATACAAGTTTAGTAAACCCCTCTCGTTTATTGGGTTCTTTTGCAGATTTAGATTCAAATATAATTTCCGAGATTTTTAGGTTTTCTCGTTCAGCAGTTTCTTTCAGAAATTTAATCTGGTCCTCAATTGACTGTATTTGGCGATCTTCTGATTCTGTTGATTTACGGGCATACAACGCCCACGTTATTTTGGGTTCCATTTTTACAATATTAACATAATAATATTTTACCCCCGACCCACCTACACTATATTTGCCTACAGATCAGTCTCTAGCGGAATGACCACCATTTCTCTACCATCATCAGGGCTTTTTTGTTGAGTTATAAGACCGGCTTGCTCTAGTTGCGGCAAAATATGCTGTCTCAGATATGTCATGCTAAGTCGCCAGCCAAACACGTCAAAGTGTTTTATGAGTACCTCTTTTCTGGTAATGAATGTTTTTTTATCGGTTGAATCCTTAAAATCACCATATTCTTCAGACGGTTCGTTCCATAGTGGAAGTATAATTTTGGTGTAAATCTCAAAAATATAGGGCGCTAGTCCATAGTCTTGCCCAGCCGATATTTGATCCCATAGTGCAAAGGCATCCATTATGTCTTTATCGTTTGCCCAAATATAGTTTCCTTCTCTTTCTCTAAACCAAAGATTTAGTAGAGCAAATGCTTTGATTAGGTAGACTATCTTTTTGATATCTCGTTGTTGTCTAGGCTTAACGGCCCCATGATCTTTAAGATAAATTTCCTCAATCAGCTTAGTGTTTTTTATTTTAATATCAGAAATTTTTTCTTGTTTGATTGCTCGTATTCTTTCAATAAGAAGATTTCTGTCTGGATCATTTTTAACTATATGACCAAAACGATCTTGATCAGATTCTTTGGAAATAACCTGTTTTATTCCTTGTAGGATTTTATCGTGTTCAATTGATGGGCTTAGCATAATAAATCTGGTGCTTTCTTGTTCATCAACTCTCAAACCAGTACTGCAAAAATACACGCTTGGGTAGCCGTTAATAATTACCGTTTTTGTTTTATTTCCACCTTTCTGATTTTTATCGGTTATTTTAAGGCTGGATTCTTTTTGGTCATGGGATAATATTGGTCGTAGACGAGCAATTAGTCCTGTGTCCGGCATATCTGTAAAACAGATTATTTTCCTAGATAAATCTACTCGCATTATATTCGTTTCTTTGTCGTAGACACCCTGTTCATGGAAGAAAGCTGTTGGAGAGCAATAGGCCAAAATAATCACGTCTTCTTGGGGAAATAAGACTATTATTGCTAGAGGTATATGGCTCTTACCTGTGCTACTCGGAGCGTTAAAAAACACATTCATCTGAGACTCGTCTGTGTAAGTATTTAACATTGAGAGAAATGTTATTGCTTTATTTACATCATCTTTTTTAATCGTTGAATCCAGTATCTTGCATACTTCTTCAATTGTAATTTCTCTGAATTTGGATACGTCAATTTTTTCTGGATATTGTTTGGCATACTTGGTAAAAAGATCTTCCAAGGGCAAACCTAGACGTACTAGGTAATCTCCAAGATCTCCTCCTTCTCCAACTAATTCCGGTAGATCAATAATGAATATATTTTGACACCCGTGTCTTAGTAGGACATCTGCAATTTTTAAGGCCCCTGTTTTACCTGCATTATCATTGTCATAACATATGTAATATGCGATATCTTTTTTAAAGTATTCTGCCCAATCTTCTTTTGCTGTTTTGGCACCATGGGTTCCAGTTATACAAGGTATGCTTCTGGATTTAAGCAGTAAGGCATCCATTTCGCCCTCACAAATCACTATTTTATCTTTTGCGAACAATAGAGTATTCCAATCATAAACTTGTGCTTTAGCTCCTTGTGGCCAAGTGATTTTTTCATCACCATGTTTCGGATCCTGTCTGAGCTTAAAGAAGTTGTAATTACCATCTACATCTAAAATTGGAATCGTTATCCACCACTTCCCATAAAAGGACCAGTACCCCAATTTTTGAGATTTAATAACTTCGTCAGAAATACCTCTAGAATGTAAATAATCTACTATTTCCTGGGTAAGATTTTGGTGGCATTTTTCTACAATTTTTGGATTTAAGGTTTTTACGTTTCTTTTAGGCTGATCTTCAGTGTCTCCAAAGTGTTTTTTAAGAGTTATAAAGTTTCCCTTCGCAGGACATTTTTTGCAATCATATTGGCCAGTTTCTGTGCTAAAATATAGATGTGCTTCTGATCCTCTACTATCAGAGTCACATTCTGGAGAGAAAAAACATTTTGTAATAATTTCGTTCCCATTAACCCGGAAAGCTATCCCTTTCTGGGTTAAATATTTCTCAATCTCGCTTTTCATAATTAGTTTTATTAGTATGTTTATAAACTGCATCCATTAAGCACATGAGCGAAGTAAGCTCGGCTCTTGCCCGATCTTTATCTATAGGTTTTCCGTATTTTTTAAAATACAGATCCATATACTGTATGACCCGTTCTTCACTAATTTGCATGGATTTTCCATGCTCTTTTTTAAAACAAAAACCCGTTTAAATTTTGTGGATCACGGGGAGCAATCCACAAAACCTAAAAAGGTTTTGTCCCCGTATATAACCCTCTTAAAAACGAAAACACCGCCTTCAAGCGGTGGGGTTTTATCTTTTTCACACAAAG
>CBFIEZ010000062.1:0-2749 GCA_965661755.1 Minisyncoccia bacterium | reverse complement strand
TATATAAAGTTCCCTAGTTTTATTTTTTTGTATAAGCTCAGCTCTTCTATAGTACTTTTTTGTTTCTTTTCCTATTTTCTCTAACTCTTCTAGGGTAATTTCAAGCTTCTTTGCTAGTTCTATTTTTGAAGCTATAAGGTAGCTTTTATTCATTCTTGATAAATAAATCTTCTAAATCACTAACCAACCTTTCAAAACGAACAAAAAGTTGTTTCTCCCTCTCATTTTTAGGTTTTGGAATTAGCTGCTGTTTTGTTAATAAAACAATTGGAAAACTAAACTTTTTGGAAAAGTTTCTTAAAAAAGTATTCCCTGGTTCTTTCTTCTCGTTTTCGATTAAAGAGATGTAATTTATGCTTACTTTCATTGCCTTTGCCATCTCTTCTTGGGATAAGCCAAGAGACGTTCTTTTATTTCTTACTATTGAAGCGATTTTTGCATTACTCATAGAAATTATTTTTCGCTGGATATGTGTCATTCTCACCTTTTGAGAGTGAGATTTGATGATTAGGTATTAGCTTCTCGGGATATTCTTTATAAGATCGACCAGTACTCTAACAAGTGCTTTGGCAAAATCTTTCGATATTTCCATTTTTACAGCACTTAGTACTGCATCGCTCAAAAGAACAACGCTAGAAGCTAACAGGCGCCTAGCTTTCTGAACAAAGCTAGGGATGCGAGAGGTGTTTTTTGAAACTCCTCGTTTTGCAAGGGGTTTATTTTTTACATCTCTCATATAATTTTTTAAGATTAAATGACCGTTTTTGATAATTCTGAGATTCTGAATTCAGCCATAATAGATTTGGACATACAGTATCTTGGAAATCAACATAACTTTATTAAGACGACATAAGCCACCCTATCTCTCTCGCACCTAAACCATATCGGGTAGCTTATGCGCTCACGTCAGTGATGCTAATACCCAAATTAAAGTCATTTGTAGAACAATTCTACAGTTACTTTTTGATTCTATTCACTACAATTTTTATACCTTTTAGGTATTGCTTCAATGTTTAGTTCTTTTTATGGAACATTTCATTGACCGTCTTATGTCTGTAGTCTATGCTTGAGACCGTAGATCTTAATGACAACAAAAACTTTCCTGTTGCCTGACGGAGTTTGTAGATTCGTGATGAGAGGTTGTGTCTTATGTAAAACCCTGCCTATATTCGATATGTAAAGGTGCTTAAGGAAAACAAACTGTTCTCCTTACCTTATATTTTACAGGAAAATCTAACTTTTTGTCAATGTTTGAAGGTGGATACATATAATACAGAGAAAATGTACAGTTCCTTTTTCTAGAGAGTGATATATTTTATATATATGAAATCTTTTAAAAGAAAAATTGCCAGTCAAAATAATGGTAAGAAAGGGGGCAGGCCTATTGCTTCTACTACATTAATTACACAAAAAATTAGAGAAAGGGTTATAGTAAAACTACATGAAAGGATAGATCCAATCATAGATTCACAAATAAACTCAGCAATTGGCATCATTTTAAAGAAAATCGACAGTAAGGGTTTGTCGTATTATTCAGAAGAACCACCAAATACTAGTGCTGCCAAATTTCTTATTGAACAAGCTATAGGCAGGCCACAGGAAAAAATAGAGCATTCTGGTGATACTAAAGGTTTAGTTGCTCTGATTACTGCACTTAATGACGAAGATAATGGCTATAATAAAGGGGATTTTGAGTAGTGTATATTTACAAGCCATTTAATATATTGTATTATCATAATAACCTTTGTGTATAGAAACCTCACTCACTCACAAAGGGGGTGAGATTTCTATAAAAGGGCTGATAGAGATGGGTGGCGGAACTCCAGAACCCTCTATTGGATGCCGAACTAAGTCTGGGGACTTGTTGCTTAATGTGACCCGCATTTTCCTTTATAAGGAACCAAGGGCTCAATTGAGGGAGACAGGAGTCACTTCTACCTTGCTTGTAAATCTCTAGGGTAGAAAACACACAGATAGGTCGTGTGACCTTCCTCTGATAGTGGAGATGAGAAAGAACTGAGAGAAAACAGAGTAATTCTTTCAAAAGTAATGTCTATTTCCATAGGCATTTACTTCCTTGTACTTTGTGGGTACTTGTGGAGACAAGTTAATATTACATACCTAATGTTTCAAAACAGAAAAACCTCTATAGCTTTCTATAATATTTTTATAAAACTAAGAGTCGAAGATAGAAAAAGGTTTTCAAAAGCAGTTAAAAAGCTATTTAATAAAAAGATTGTCTCAGAAAATGGCCAGTTTCAGTCGTTTAAGATAGAAGTTAGTGATTTTAAGAAGATATTAAAAGATCTCAAAATCTAGGTTACTAGGTTAAGTATCGTCCTGGAGACAGTTGGTGCTCTAGAGATGTTCACATTGTTAACATTGTTAATGTATAGAAGGATGCTCGTAAAACGTAATATATTATCGTTATTTTCTAGGATACCATCTGGATGTAGTCGGTTCTAACATCGTGCAATAACCTGCACAGACAAAAAGAGACCGAGAGGTCTCTTTTTGCTGTAAGGGTGTGTAGTCGACTGTATTTATGGTATAATAATCTTATATGATTATGATGCTAAACAAAAAAGCTTTCTATCTGTTTGTACTAATTTGTGTCCTTATTACTCTTCCTCTTTTTATACCGGCTTTATTGGGACAGATAAAAAATGAAGGAGCCATGATTCTACTTTTTCCATTTATTTTCGGTTTCCCTTGGAGTATGTTTGCACTCGGTATGCCGATTTCTGAT
>CBFIEZ010000061.1:0-2900 GCA_965661755.1 Minisyncoccia bacterium | reverse complement strand
AGTCTCCATACGAGTTTGTTTGACGGTATATACTGAAGTTGTAACATCAGGGTATAGTTTGATACAATGTAAGCGTCTCATAAGTCACACCCTTCTAATCTCCATATAAAAGTATTATTCTACTCATGGAGGTAATAATTATGGCAAATACAAATCCTGAATGGGGAAAAATTTACAGCGACTATAAGAAAAGTGGTCTTTCCAGAGGTGACTTCATTAGAAAACACCAATTATCAAACTATGCCTTTGAAAAATTCAAAAAAATGGATGTGTTATATAACAAAAAAGAGACGAAACAAAAGAAGGAACCACTTTTTGTACCTGTAAAAATAGAAGGTGCAAAGGAGGAATCTATTATGACATCGAAAGAAGAAAGCTCCCTCGTTTTATCTAGCGGCAATATACAGATTGTGGTTACAGAACAAACAAATCAAAAATTGCTTGTGAATGTATTGAATGCAATCAATCAACTATGGTAAGAATGACCCCTGCTCCAAATGTATATATTGCAGTAGGGGTAACCGATCTTAGAAATAACATCGACGGACTGGCACTTATGGTGGAGAAGAGATTTCAGTTGGATCCTTTTTCCTCTAGTCTCTTTGTTTTTTGTAATCGGAAACGAGACAAATTAAAAATCTTATTCTGGGATAGGAATGGATTTTGGCTATACTATAGACGATTAGAAGAAGGTACGTTTCAGTGGCCAGATAAAAAAGGATATAACAAAGCAGCTATCCCTATCACGGAGCAACAATTATCCTGGATATTAGATGGATTATCTCTGCAAGAAACAAAGGCGCACAAAGAAATATTTAAAAGAAAAATGATATAAAAGTCAAGTAAAACACGTCCGGAAAATGCTGAATTTTCGGGCGTGTTTTGGCATTTATTCTATGTTCTAGCAATAGAATAAATGATGTATCTGAAGTATAATAATAGAATGAAAATAAGAGAAAAAGTAACCCCAGTGGATTTATCAAATCTAAGCCGAAAAGAATTAGAAGAGGCGTATGTAAAACTTCATATCGAGTGTGAAAGTGCGAAGGCTAAAACAGATTGGTACAAAGAACAGTATGAACTTTCCAAAGCAAAACTATTTGGAACTTCTTCTGAAAAATCTATACCAGGACAACTAGGTTTTGATGACTTGCCACTATTTAATGAGGCGGAAGCGTTAAGAGAACCACTCAATAGAGAGACAGATTTAGAGGAATACATCGCAAAGCCAAAACCGAAGGGTCCGAAAAAGAAAAACATAAAAAGTTTACCTGTTGTGGAAGACGTGTTTAGGCTATCTGAAAGTGAACAAATTTGTGATAAATGTGGGAATCCACTACATGAGATGAAAGAAGAAGTACAGTTACATCTAGAAGTCATACCAGCTAGTGTTCGTATACATAAATATATTTCTCACGTATATGCATGTAGAAGCTGTGAAAAAGGGGAAAGCGCAAACATTGTAATTGCACCAGGTGCACCTACCCCAGTCATACCAAAAAGTATGGCAAGTCCTTCTCTCATCGCAGATATCATTGCCAAAAAATATGTAGATGCAACACCTTTTTACAGACAAGAACAAAACAATAAACGAGGTGGGATTCCAGTTACTAGAAACAACATGTGTAACTGGTCTATAAAAGTAGCCAATACCTATTTTAAATTTCTGACAAACAGAATGAAAGAAGTACTTTATAAAGAGCCCGTCCTCCATTGTGACGAAACCCATTTAGAAGTATTAAATGAACCTGGACGATCAGCATACACGAAATCTTACGTGTGGGTAACTACTTCGGCTGAATACCAAAAGGAATTCAAAATTGCACTCTATCATTATTCGGAAACCAGAAGTGATCTAGAGGCGCGAAGAATCCTAAATGGTTATGAAGGTTATGTCATGTGTGATGGATATGCCGTTTATGATTCCATTGCAAAAAGAGGAAAAAAGGGTGAGGATCCTATGGCGATAAAATCAGTGGCATGTTTGGTACATGTACGACGAAAGTTTATAGATGCCTTAAAACTCCTAAAACCAGAAGATAGAAAAGGTACCTCATCGTCATTGGCTGTGGATATGATTGGCAAAATCTTTCATCTCGACAATCAGTGGAATGAAGTAGCACCAGAAGAACGTTATAGAAAACGTCTAGATCAATTAAAATCAGATCTTGATGCGTTCTTTGCATGGGTGGAAACAGAAAGTCAGCTAGCATTGCCAAAATCCAAGTATGGACAAGCCATTGAATATGCAAGAAATCAAAGGGAAAAAGTAATGCGAGTATTAGAGGATGGACGATTAGAATTAGATAATTCCTTAGCGGAAAGAGTGGTAAAACCATTTGTAATTGGGCGAAAAAATTGGATTTTCGCAAATACAGCAGGTGGTGCAGATGCCAGTTGTATTTTATATAGTATCGTAGAAAGTGCAAAATTAAATGGTCTTATTCCTTTTGAATACTTAAAACATATATTAGAAATTATGCCAACCATGAAGCTTAGTGAAGAGAATATAGATAAATTACTTCCCTGGTCAAAAGAGTTGCCAAGTCACATAAAAACACCATCCAATAATGTGGATTTTGAGGAAGAAAAGTGATAAACTTTAATAAGTGCCTTATGTGAGACGCTTACGTGGCACTGGATTGCTCCATCAAATTACGGTAGCAAGGGCAAAAAATCTTTTTGGACCTTACAAACCGTGCCCATATAATCCGATTATGACACAAAAGGAACCAAATAATTATTTGCAAAGATGTGGACATGGCAAACCTGTGCAAACAAAACACGGAGAATGGTGGATGGTCTATCTATGCGGACGCTTTGTGAATGGTAAATATACTATGCTTGGTAGAGAAACCGCATTAGATCCCATTTCTTGGACAGAAGACGGATGGCCTATT
>CBFIEZ010000060.1:0-3234 GCA_965661755.1 Minisyncoccia bacterium | reverse complement strand
TTTTTTCGTTTGTAAAATCTAAAGTGGTTCCTAGTTGGTGTTCGGAGTAACCCTGATCAGCGGAAAATTTATTTGCTCCAGATCCGTATGTCACTTTGTATGATGATTTCAAACCAGCTTGTGTATCAAATGATCTGTATCCAGAAAGTATTTGGATATTTAGACCATCCTTCTTTGCGTCATCCAACATAGTTTTCAGATGTGGGTACGCATCAGAGTGCACCTGCACTTGTTTTGTTTTTATATTCAAATATTCCTGTTCGACATCCGTTAGTTTTTGGGGAATGTAGTTTTCATTCAAAAAATATACTTTAGAATACTTTTTAAGTAGTTCCACATCTGTTTCGCTCAATTTTTTTAATTGTCCAACTGTGCTAGTTATATCTTGTATCTGATTTTGTATGTAGTCGCTGTTCTGTCTCTCGACTGTAAGTAGGGTTTTTATTGCGTCTTTTTCTCCGTACTCTTTGTTCAGTCTTTTTTGTAGTGATGTCAGAGCTTCTTCGTGTACCACAGCATCGTTCTTTAACGATAGGTTTTCTTTTCTCATATTCCAGAATATATAAGAATCAAAACAAAAAGAAGTTGTTATGATAATAACGGTAACATATATGAGCAGTGGGCCGTATTTATTTAGTATATTTCGGTTCTTCTCCATGGCAGGGATTATACCATATAGATGGTTTATCTAGAGCTCTATAAAATTTTCTAATTTTATGTTGTTGTGGTGGTCTGTATATACAACTTTTCCATTTCTAATAGATATTATTTGAGGGGATTCGTGTTTTATCCCAAACCATTCTTCTATTCTTTTAGATAAAATAGGTTCCGTTTGAACAGTGACCATATATATAGTCGGATTAAGTTTTTCTTCCTCTATTTTTTTCTCAATTTCATCTGCTAGTCGGCTACTACTATTGCAGTCATCAGAATATTTAAAAATTGTCACAGTATTTTTCTCTGAATCCTCTAGTATCTCAGAAAGGTGAGTAGTTTTTTTATAAAATCTCATAAAAATATTTTATCAGAAATCAGACAGACCCGCGAAAGCTAGTTTCGCGGGTCTTGTCTAGCGATCTGCTAGCGTAAAAAGAGCGTTTGTCGAGACGTTCACGATAGTCTTCTTTTCCAGACCACCGAGACCCGACAGAGGCTCGCCGACTGTCATAACGATTTTCCATTTCTGGATGTCGCACCAGATCGGGATAATCGTGTAGTTGTGTTCGCTCACGACTCTGGCAAAGCCCGTCTTGAGCTGTACCATTTCCCCCCTTCCGTTGGGACTTTTATTGATTCGCTTGCCTTTCTTCCTTCCTGTCGAGGTTCGGGTTCCTTCGGGAAACCAGATCTGGTTGCCACCTTCCTTTGCTATTTCCGCGACAATTTCCAAACATTTGTCGTCGTCTGGATTTTCGCGGTTTACGGGAACGATTCGAGCCCGAAACGGCGCAAAGACCCATCTGTCGTAGAAGTTTTTCTTGTCTGCGACAGAATATGGGCCACACAGGAACGGATGTCTCCAGTAGGCATGAAAAAACAATCCTACCGTGAGAAGTGGTTGACGGTTTTTCGATGGGTGGTTCGAAATAACCATCACTTTGCGTGGGAACTTTGGGAAGTTCTCCCAATCTCGAACTTCTAGGAACCCCATAATCCTCAGGAGCCAATGAAGGCTTCCGAGGAGTATTCCACCCAATGGGTATGTGATGGCTAGGTACAGAACCTTGTCCACTAAGCCTCCTTCCAGAAACTAGCCTAGCATATTTTTAAATTAATATAAAAAATTGTATACTAACTTTTATATGAAGTTCTCTAGTTCACAGATAAAAAGTTTTATATATACAATCTGGTTTGTTTTTATTGCCATAGGGTTTTATTTTTATTTCTTTGAAGGTAACTTTATACAAACAAAATTAATTTCTATTTTTGGATCATCTGTTGTCTTGGGTTATTTTGTTTATTTGATAGCTGGTTGTTTGAGAGGGTTTACCTTGATTCCCATAACGTATTTTATTGTCGCTGGTATATTACTTTTACCACCTGTACCTTTGTATATTTTGACAATGATAACTGTACTAGTTTCTTCTGCTAGCGTTTATTATTTTTCTGAGTATCTAAATTTTGATGAGTATTTTGAAAAGAAACACCCTGTACATATAGCTAGGATTAAAAGATTTTTAACAAAATATGAATTTCCTGTAGTTATGGGTTGGAGTTTTATGCCTTTTTTACCAACAGATCTTATTTGTTATGTTTGTGGGGCTATGGAAATAGATATAAAAAAGTTTCTACTTGGTGTTGTGATAGGTGAGGGAATATCTTGTGCAATCTATATATTTTTAGGAAAAGAAATAGTGGGTTTTTTCTTCTAGTCTTCTTTTTCTTCTATTTTCCTCAAAGTTTCGTTTAATATGGGAGTGTCTTTGTCTTCAAAATTATTTTCTCTAGAATTTTCTTTCCAGTCTCTTTCTTTATTTGATTTATTTGTGCTAGTAGCTACTTCTGCATCACTTGCGCTAAAAGTGGTTATCATCATTTGCATAGTTTCTGGAGCAGGTTCTGGTTCTGGAGCGGGGGCTCTTTTCATTTGAGATGTGGCTGGCTTTTTTGTTTCTAGTATTTTATCGACGACAGTTTTATGTTTTTTTAGAGAATCTTCAATTTTTATTTTTATATTCTTTGCGTTTTTTGAATCACCAGATTCGTCGATTGATTTTACCTTGTTAAGAGTGTTTTGTAGGTTTTGTGTGAATAGGCTTTCTACCTGATTTTTTCTTGTGTCATCCAGTTTGTTTTGCTCAGATAGTTTTTCTGCTTCGGATAGTCGCTCTTCTATGTGACTAGCTTCTATTAGAGCCTGCTCCTCTAGTGTTGTTGCTTTGAAAGATTGGAATTTTTCGTTCAGGTTTATCTTGATAGGGTATAGTGTATCACCTGGTATAGATGATTCTGCCACCATAGATGTTCCTCCCGTTGCTCCTATGAGCAGAACTATAACAAAAGCGCTAGAGAGTATTTTGTGGTGTATGAAAATATTTTGATTGAAAGGAGATATGATTTTGTTTTCTATTTTTTGGTACCAAGGAGTTTTTATTGGATTAGCGCTCATAAATTTTTCTAGTTCAGAAAACATCATCTGTTTTTCAGTATCTGTTATTCTCTCATTATTTATTTTTTTGAATATCTCTTTCATTTTATTTTTGAAATTTTTCTATTTCTGATTCGACCAATTCT
>CBFIEZ010000059.1:0-3428 GCA_965661755.1 Minisyncoccia bacterium | reverse complement strand
TTTTGATTTTTCAAAGAAGAAAGGGCGTGAACAGGCACAAAAGCAGATAATTTCATATATTCAAGAACTACACGAAGCCGAATTAATCAATGATATTAATGATGTTCGCTCTATTTTGAAAGATATAGGATTAGAGCCTAGCGAGAAACAAGGGCATGATTTTAAAACAGATACATACTACATCACAACCACCAACGACACGGGAAAATTAGCACTCAAAGGAGAATTATTTAATGAGCGATTTTACACAGAATTTAAAAGAGAAGATAGACAAGAGCAAATCAAAAATAATCGAAGTTCAAGAAGAACAGAGCAAAGCTCTGATGCAAAGCTTCAAGAAGTCACAAGCTCACTTAAAAGAAGCCTTAGTAAGCGACACGAAGAAGTTACGAAGCGATATGAAACGAGCAGAACAAACGCTAGAGAACGATATAGAGCGATACAAAGCTCTCAACAGAGAACAGATACAAGAGGAACAGAGCAAGGGGAACAACCGCTTCAACATCATACTAGTGTTGCTAATTATGATATTAGCAGCACTAGTATTTCCAACAGTCAAGAACTGGAACGAGAAGCGAATAGTGAACGAGTGGAAAGTACCACAGAAGTACCAACACAGCGAGAAGAACGGAAACAAGTATATACTCATACCAATCAAAGACTTAAGCAGTACAGACGACAAAAAGAGCGTATATATCCAACTAGAGAAAGGGCAATAAATGGAACTGATAGAGACACTAATACAAGACATGGAACGACAGAAGCAAGAGAGCGACCAGAGAGAACAAGCTCTTATGAACTCTTTAGCGAAGCAAGAGAGAGCCTTTACTCTCAAACTAGAGCAATTGTGCAAGATAGAGCCAACAGCAGAGCAACAAGAGCAAGAACAGCAGAGCGAACTAGAGAAAAGATTAACGATATTGGAACAGAACTTACAGAGCTTACGAGTACAGTTTCAAGAAGATACAACGAAATTGATAGAGAATCAGAGCGTCTTATCGAAGCAGTTAACGAATTTAAAAGAGATATTGAGCAGAAGTTAAGACCACAGCAAGAAGAACATCACAGCTACGGCATGAGAATGTAGCTCTATAATCCAAAAAGCCCTTTTTCTTTTGAGCGAATAGTATCAATTTCAGCTCTATATTTTTTGATAGTATTGATTGATACTCCACTTTCTTTTTGAAGTGCATACTCTGAATATTTTTCTTGTTTAGACTCCATTCTTTTAAGGGCTTCCGTGATTTTAAAGAGTGAAGTTGCTATCTTTGCCTCGGTTGCTCGCTCTTGCTTTTCACCCTCTTTTTCTATCGTTATTTTGTATCCAAATATTTTTAATTTTATCATATCATTTTCCTTTTTTAATACTATCAAATCATTATGATTTGATAGTAATGTAACCTAATTCGATAAGATACTTTTTAGCGGTGTTTCTACTTACTTTTGCATCTCTGGCGACATTCGCTATGTTCACTTTTTCCTGCATAAATTCTAAACCAGCTATTGCTTTTTTAATTGTTGCCCTTGTTTTTTTGGCTTTATTTTCAGATTGTTTAATCGCATTTTCACTTCTTGACATTCCTAATCCTTTTCTTGTTGGTATAGTCCACTCCCGCTCATCGTACCAATTCCAGATACTTCGGCATTTTGCTTTTAGAGTGCTTTTGTCTTTGGCTCTGTCTATGAACCGAGAAAATGCAAAAGACTCAATCAAAGAGTATGCTATGAGGTTTCCCTCTCCATACTCTTTGATTAAAGCTTCCGTGTATAGCTTTATACTCCAGAAGATATTGTCCTGCCCTATATCAACTTTTTCATAGTCCTTGGAACTTGCAATGCTCTTTAAGCCCCTGAAGCTTTCTAAACGATAACCGCCATAAACATTCTTGCTGACATATGATGTATTAATGCTTTTAACATCCATAGAGAGCGTAAAACGAGCCAAAACATCATTTAGCATAGCGATACCCTTATTCGTATGAAAAAAGCCGTTTATGAGAAAATCTAGCGTGTATGTAGTGCCATATCTTTGGTAGTTGTCGGGAGTAGGTAGCGAATACTCGAAAATTTCCGAGCCATCGCCTTGAATAGTCATTGATATTTTTGTGTTCTTTTTGTATAATTCCATCACATGGAACAAGCTCTAGGACGGCAATCCTATGATGAGCTTGTTTCTCCTTCATTTTAATTTTTAAATCAACTTCCAAAATTGTATCATAAAAATAGTCAATTCATTGTATGAAATAATCATTTTATAAAATAGTCAATTCAATTGTACTAAGGGGTATGGCAAAAAAGCGTAGCGTTTTGCCTCTCTCTCTCTCTCTTATTTCTCTTAGAAAAAGAGTAGATATTAATCCCTCTTAAATATGAACTTCACTAGCACTCATACATCTCTACTCATGCCACGATTTCTAGCGTAGCGAAATGTGGGCACAAACGAGAGTGCGTGTAGGGGTGCAATAGTCAGTTTTTGATTTTATGCTATAATTCTTGAATGTATATATAGCAAAGTTAACCAAGTCCTACGGGCTTGATACATTTCGCCTACGTCTACATTTTAACTTTGTTCTGCGAAGCATTTTTTTAAGGAGTAATATTTGAGTAAAAATTTGAAACAAATTAAAGTCTATTTTTCAGAAGATGATTATCAAAAAATCAAAGATGAATCAGCAAGTGAAAATATTTCAATGGCAGAATTTATTCGACAAAAAATAAATCTTAAAATTGAAAATCCACCGACACCTAAAAAAGCAAAAATGAACTACAAAAAAACAGACCCAAAACTCTTATTTTTTTTAAGCAACATTTCTAACAATATTAACCAAATTGCAAAACGACTAAATTCGAAAAATGAGTTTGACCGAAAAGCTATTTTTGATATTTATGAAAAAGTGATGAGTTTCAAATGACTATAAAATTTGCATCTAGTGGAAGTGGAAAAGGTTACGGAAATTATGTTTTGCGTGAGGGTAAAAATTTATCAGATACAGAGCTTCAAAAAATTAAAGTCTTATCTGGAGATATGAAACTAGGCGATGAAATAATTAAGAGTTCAAATTATAAAGACAATGCTTTTAATATTGTTTTAGGTTTCAAAGGTTCTATCTCTCCAGAGAAAGCAAAAGCAGTTCTTACAGATTTTGAAGAACTCTTTATGCACGGTTTTAAAAAAGAAGAATATCATCTTGATGCAGTTCTTCATCAAGATACAGAACACGACCATATTCATATTCGTATTCCAAAGAAAAATCTCTACACAGATACGACACTTCGGCTCTACATGGATAAAGTCGATAGAAAAAGAGTGAATGAAATCAGAGACTTTTTAGAAGTTAAACATAATTTAGAACGAGTACAGGACAACCTCAAATTAAACCCTGATATCTCTAAAGAAGATATTATCAAGAAACACAGAGCAGAGCGAG
>CBFIEZ010000058.1:0-3431 GCA_965661755.1 Minisyncoccia bacterium | reverse complement strand
CAATATTTTAGAAAGCTTATCATGGCTCGGTTTAGACTATGAAAAATTATATCGACAATCAGATCGAACTGAACTCTATAAAAAATATCTAAAAAAACTGATTGACGAAAACAAAGCGTATGTATCACAAGAAACAGAAGGAGAACGGAAAGAAGTGATTCGTTTTCGAAATCCAAACAAAAAAGTAATATTCCACGACCTCATTAGAGGTGATATCACAACAAACACGAGTGACTTAAAAGATTTTATTATTGCTCGAAGTATGGAAGAACCAGTTTTCCATCTAGTTGTAGTGGTTGATGACTTTGAAATGGGCATTACCCACATCATTCGTGGCGAAGATCATATATCAAACACACCTCGTCATATCCTTATCCAAGAGGCTATAGGGGCTCCAGTGCCTACATATGCCCATCTTCCACTCATCCTTTCAAGTGATCGATCAAAGCTTTCAAAACGAAAGGGTGCCTTGCCGCTTACTACCTATCGCGATATGGGATATGTAAAAGAAGCAGTGATCAACTATCTTGCATCACTGGGATGGAATTCAGGTACAAATAAAGAGCTATATACGCTCGAAGAGTTAGTAAAAGATTTCTCCTTAGAAAAAGTCCAGAAAGCAGGTGCTGTGTTTGATGAAAATAAACTTAAATGGTTCAACAAGCAATACATATCAAAAATGTCACTTGATGAATTTAAAAAGGTCGCTGCACCGTTTACAAATAACACAATAGAAAAGTTATGGCCTCTTTTAAAAGAGAGAACTACCATTCTCAGTGAACTGAAAGATCTTTCTGAATTTGACTTTATGTCGACTACTCCAAGTTTTGTAAAAGAAAAATTAAACTGGAAAGATAAACCTGCAAACAAAAGTCTTCTCGAAGAAACTAAAAAAATAATTGAAACTGTTTCTGATTTTACCAAAGAAAATATAAAGACGGCACTTTGGCCACTTGCAGAAAAAGAAGGGAAGGGGGAAGTCCTGTGGCCGCTTCGTATTGCCCTCTCAGGAAAAGATAAAAGCCCTGACCCTTTCATTCTCTGTGAACTCCTTGGAAAAGAAGAATCAATTTCGCGTATCACCTATGCGATATCTTTACTCTAGTATTTTTATTTTATTTTTGTGTTTTTCCATAGCTCATGCAGATGAGATTACTGACCTGCAACAAAAAATAAGTACGCATAACAGCACGATACAGTCCCTCGAAAAAGAAATTAAAGAGTATCAAGCACAAGTAGAAAAAGTGGGTAAAGAAGCAAATACACTTGTAAATACGATTAGCTCTCTCGACCTTTCAAAGAAAAAACTGGAAGCAGAAGTAAAGCTAACTCAAAATAAAATCAGCAGTCAAAATCTCCAAATCGATCAACTCACGATTGATATCGGCGATAAAAATGACCGCATTACTCATAGTAGACGCGTCATTTCTGAGATACTTAAAAAAGTATACTACTCTGATGATCAATCATTCCTCGAAACTGTCGTCGGAAATGAATCAATGTCTCAGTTCTATCAGTCAGTTGATCAGCTCATATCACTACAAGATAGTGCACGTGACCGTATCAAAGATCTCGCAAAGATAAAAACAAACCTAGAGACCAATAAAAAAGAAGTTGAACAAAAGCGTGCAGAGCTATTAAACCTGAAAAAAGAATTGTCTGATCAAACCGTAGCCTTGGCAGAAACCGTTAAAGAAAAAGAAAGTCTTTTAAAAGAGACAAAGAACACTGAAGCGAACTACAAGGCAATTCTCGCAAATCGCGTAAAACAAAAAGCACAATTTGAAAAAGAACTGTATGCGTACGAATCTGCATTGAAAATAGCAATCGATCCTAAAAGTATTCCTAGTGCTGGATCAGGTATACTCGCGTGGCCATTACAAAAAATACACATTACTCAGTTATTTGGCCAGACTCAATTTTCAAAAAGATTATATGTATCGGGAAGTCATGGAGGTGTTGATTTTGAAGCGTCAATTGGCACACCCGTTATGGCATCATTGGGAGGTGTTGTAACAGATACTGAGGCTGTCATTACCAAAAACGGTTGTCAGTACGGAAAATTTATATTAATCAAACACCCAAATGGCCTCTCAACAATATATGGACACCTTTCTCAAGTAAATGTAACTCCTGGACAAGCTGTCTCGACTGGAGAAAGAATTGGTTACAGTGGTAATACAGGTTATACTACTGGTCCACATTTACACTTTGGCGTATATGCTACTCAAGGTATAAGAATAGTTAGCTCAATAGGAAATTGTGTCGGAATAAAAACTGTTTCTGCTTCACTGAACGCGTATCTTGATCCGATGTTATATTTATAATTTTGCTATAATAATTCCATGATCAAAACAATTATTTATATTATAATCGGTGTCGTCATCCTCAGCTATCTCGGAGTCGATATAAAAAGGGCAGTGGAGTCCCCTACAACAAAGGAAAATTTTTCATATGTCACTCAAGCAGCTATATATGTCTGGGATCATGTACTAGAAAAGCCGGTGACATATATCTGGAATGAAGTAGTGATGAAATTAATTTGGAATAGTTTATTGGAACATTTAAAAAGTAATCCGCCATCTCCACAAGGCGCATTAAACAAGACCGGGCTATAGCCCGGCTTTTTTATATATAAAGGATGTCGTAAAAGATATATTGTACGAAGTTTTGATATCTAGCCTTACTCTCTGCCCAACGATGAATTTGTCCACTTAGCCGACTCCCTTTTACTTTTGTATTTTGAAGAAAGTGTATAGATTTCATGAATTTCTTTTATGTCTTGTTCTGACCAAGCTACTTTCTGAAATCCTGCCTTGCCGTTTTCAATATTTACTGTTCCGCGTAAAATTTTGTATTTATTTAAAATCGCTATCGCTTTTGACCACATTTCGAAATCTTTTGACTTTTTACCAAACATTTTGTTTTTATTAAAAAAAGGCACTACCCTATCAAATAGGTCTGTAATGTTACTTACTTGAAACCTTACTGTATTTTTACTATACGTTATACTTCCACATTTAAATATTTTTTGAATTTCTTTCAAGATTTCTGAGTCATCAGATCTAAGACAGATAACAAAAGCTGCCTTCCAACTTACATAAGTAGCTTTTGAGGATCTTTCTTTTCTAACATCACGGCGGACAGTGAGTGCAAAGCACCCTTCTCCATCAACAAAGCCTGCTACGTAATCATTTGATAAAATTTTATTTTCTTTCATAATTTATAAGTATATTAATAAAAATCTCCAACTGTTTAGGCTAGAGACTCGTAACTACTGTAAGCAAAGCTGTCTCAGCTATACATCTCTGCGCGAATCAGTTTCAATTGCTCAATCACTTCTGGATCAGTGATTTTTTGAAATCGTTTGAATGTTTCTCCATCCTTAGTTACATCTCCCATCCACATCTCGAGTGGTCGAAGATCAAAGA
>CBFIEZ010000057.1:0-3464 GCA_965661755.1 Minisyncoccia bacterium | reverse complement strand
GACAAGAGCAGCTGAAACATTGATCATAACTACAATCCAAAAGCGCTCCTTGGATCCTTTGAGTACTATATTTTTTTGTGATTCTGGAAGTAGGTTCATTTTAAGATGTAAACTTAGAAAGTCGACAACAGAGCTCCTATCGAACCAGCAAAACTCAATGACTTTTCATACGGCATATTTGGGGTATGCTCGTCTATTTCAAATACATTTGCCCAAACATTTCCGAGACGTGCCCTCTCTTTGTACTTTGAAGTTTCGTTGTGATGAGTGACTAATCTTTTTGCCAGCTCAAACTCACCACAGACGATCACTTCTTGGATTGGTGCAGTGATAGGAGCTACATCGTACCTCTCTCTATATTCGACCATCTTTGCGTACTCGTCTCTAAAATCATCAATGTATCCAGCTTCGGATGTGACACGGATAGTAGAGAAGCTCACAGTGTTACCCTTACTCAAGAAAATACCTATACGATCTTCTCTCGCGTGTACAATACAATTGAAAGTGGTTGAATCTTCCTTAATTAGAGCGTTCGCAATTGCTTGGGACTCATGTATGCAGCCGATAGGTTCAAAGCCTGCAAGTTTTAAAACATCTACTATTTTTTCTATTTCTTTTTTTGCGCTCGCTGCCACTACTACCTGAGACTCGTATTCTGAACCCACCTTTCGAACCGTTTTTGGTACAAAATCGAAAACCGTATCCTCAAGTGAGATAGGTACATTTTCTTCTATTGTAAAAGCTACATTTTCGTGTGCGTCCTTATGAGGAATTACAGGGATTGTGGCATTAAATATATAAGCGAGTTCATCTGGGATAGTGAAGTAAACAAATTTGGAATCAAATTTGGCTGCCACCTCTTTGAGCTTACCGGCCATCTTTTGAGTGTTTGCGATTGACCCCGATACTACTGTCCCCTCTTCCAGATGAGTGAGCATGCTCTCTACTGGGAACTTGCTTGGACCACTACCAAAAGCTACAGCTTTGATGCTTTTATCAGAAAAAGATATCCCTATTCGTGGCGGATTCAAAAAATCTGGTGGAGGAAAGTACTTAAAAACGGAACTCGTTTTCATGTACAAATTATATCAGTATAAATATTACTTTACCAAGCCTCCTGGAGGGACATCGCGGAGATACATGAGTGAAAAGTAAGTAGTAGCATCAGCATTTTCACCTGACACAGCAAGTATCATCGCCTGACTCTCAAGACCCATGATAGATCGGGGCTCAAGATTCGCTACGAAACCAACCGTCTCATTAACGATTATTTCGGGGCTAACGTACTTTGCGATACCTGAAACCACCTGTCTTATATCTTTTTCAACTTCACCCGACGAGCCTGCGAGTTTAGGGCCAAAATCCACGCTTAGCTTTAATAGCTTTTCAGATCCTTCTACCGGTTCTGCACTCAACACCTTCCCTGCTCTTATTTCCACCTTTTTAAATTCATCTATGTTTATCATTGTTTTTATATTATAAGCCCCTCCCCCTCGCTTTGCTCGGCTCTCCCCAAAGATAGGCGTTTTAGGAGCTACTCGAAACCGAATATTCTCTTCCAAAAGTCCTCGGGTCTCCTTAGTGACAGAGTCACTAAGGCCAGACTTTTCTCAGAGAACATTCGGTTTCGCATCATTTCGAATATTTAGTTTCCAATCCTCCTATCCAAAAAACTTTGTAAAATTATCGCCGCGGCTGAAGCATCTAGATTTTTATTTTTACCTTGCCATCTTTCTGCTTGGTGCGAAGAGAGAAACTCCGGTTCATATACCACATTCATTCCTGTCTCCTTCTTTATTTCATCAGCGAATTTTTTAATATCGTCCATTATTTTGTTTTCATCACCTTGAAAGTTTTTCGACTCACCTAATATTACTTCCACCACCTTTTCTTTCAAAATTATGTTTTTTATCCTTTCTAAAAGATCTTCTTCGTTTTTCAAAACAAGATGCGGAAAGGCCATCCTCCCCTCCTCATCAGAGAGAGCTAGTCCTACCCTTTTGGATCCATAATCGATTCCTAAATAGCGCATATCTAAATTTATACTATATATATGGAGATATTGGAATTGGTCTTAAAATATGTTTAAATGGACTGGTTCCGCAGTTAGCAAAATACGGAGGAGTGGCAGAGTGGTCTATCGCACTCGTCTTGAAAACGAGAGTCTCGCAAGGGACCGTGAGTTCGAATCTCACCTCCTCCGCACAGTTGGATTATCGGTCATATTGAGCATCAAATTGAACGGAGAACGCATTGAAAACTCTAACTTTTTTTCGTGCAAGGCACAGTTCTGAAGTAAGAAACCCAAAAATTGGTTCTTTTCCTCAACTTCAGAACTCACAAAAATCTCTTTGGCTCTTTTAGCTATATTTAAGGTCATATTTGCGGTCAAATAGAACTCTTCGTCTGCGTCTGAATGGTCCTGCATCTGCTCCAGTAATTCTGCTTGTTTTCCTTTATACTCTCGCAAAAAGCTGTCATACATTTCCTCTGTAATGCCCCAAAACTTTTGCATTAGCTTTTTTACCACAGGATAAAGACTGGATAGGTATTTATTTTTCTTAGAGATAGGTTGTGCCGTAAACATACTATGATGTGTCATTAGTTGTTGAGACAACCAGAATACCATTGGTATCATACCGATACCCTTTTTATATCCCTTTTTCAAAAATGCTTTGTGGACCTCTTCTCGGTTTTCATCAGTTATGGAAATTTTGTTCTCATAAGCATAAGCCTCAAGAAATGCAAAATAAGTTAACATTTCTTGTTCTGATTTGCTCATTTTGCCAACAAGAAAGACGGCTAATTCAGGTGCATCAGTAAAACCTTCTACGGGCAGCCCAAGCTCTTTTCTTGCGGCTTTTATTTCATTTATAAAACCCTCTTTTTGAATAAGTTTATCAGAGAGTATCTTGTATTTCTTTTCAAAGTATTCGGTAGAGTATTTTTTCATTCCTTTACAATACTTTACATTTTGATAAAATTCAATCATTACTTAATACGACAATGTCTGAAAAACTACTTTTAAATAGGAACGAGATTATACAAGGTTCTGCTCCAGAATGTTTGGAAGTGTTGAGGAACTTTGACCCTAAACACGCTTCTTTTTATTTTGATGGTTATTTCGGTTCTGCCTTGCGACCTAAACTATCTGAGAGATTTAATATCCCAGAAGAACAAATAGTTATTGGATACGGCGCAGAATACTTTCTAAGAACGATATTTGATAGTTTGGATGCCAGTAAAGATATGGTTCTAACCCACGAGCTACACTATTCTTTTTACAATAAATATCTTGAGTTTAAAGGCATAAAACTTATTGAGTTCAAGTTAGCTGAAAATGGAAATACTTTTGAGTTTGATATTGAGGACTGCCTTAATAAAATTAAGGCAATAAACCCAAAGGTAATATTGATAACATCTCCTAACAACCCTACTGGCAACTCTATTGGAGCAAATGACTT
>CBFIEZ010000056.1:0-3576 GCA_965661755.1 Minisyncoccia bacterium | reverse complement strand
CCGCTAAACGCAAACATCGCGATAACGATCATCATAACAGATGTACCTAGACGGAATACATTTTCCACACGTGCGTTTCTCTCGGATTTCTTGAGAAATGCGTAACTCATGAGGACGATAAGACAGACCTCGAGTGCGGTGTAGATATACAGTCCGATTAGGTAGAAGTAGAACAAGCCGAGCGTGGCGGCGATAGCCCCAACGAGCCAACCGCTTTTTCGCCCAACCAGGACTAATCCCTTGTTTACAAAGAAGATAAGTGCGACAGCGATCTGCAGGTACATGATCACTCCACACCCCCTCTCGCTGTATTATATAACATATTATAGTATTTTGTCAATATGTTATAAAATGTTAAAAATAGTTTGTTTTGTTACAATATTATTTAAATTTATGAGTAAAGAAAAGCCCAAAAACATAGGATTTGATCTTGATGATGTTCTACTAAACTTTAGTGATGCATTAAGGGAACATATGAATAGAAAATATATGAAGAGTGTTAACCGAGATGATATAACAACATTTTTTATCGAAGAGGCATTTGGTATATCACCGATTGATGCCAGAGAAACTATTGATAATTTCTTTTTTCATCAAGACCACATCGATGCTTTTCCTGTGGATGGTTCCAAGGACGTAATTGATAGATTAAGTAAGGCTAATAAGCTTCGTATTATTACAGCTAAACCAGACATATTGGAAGGAATTACAAAAGAATGGATTGATAAACACTTTCCACATAAATTTGAAAATATACACTTTGCAAACTGGTTTTCAAAAGACAAGATTAAGAGAAAAAAATCTGAAATTTGCATAGAGTATAACATTGATATATTTATAGATGATTCACCAGAAACTGCCAGAGATGTTTCTTCTGTGGGTATACCAGTATTACTTTTTGATACTCCTTGGAATAGAGAAGAAAAATTTTCAGACAATAATGTGACTCGAGTATACTCTTGGGATCAAATAGAGAAAGAAATAAATAATTTGATATAATGAAATTATGGATTATGAGATACCACCATGTTTTTATCGTGTAAGTGTAAAGGCTGTCATTTTTAATGAATCTAATGATAAATTTTTAGTTGGACTTGAAAAAAGAGGTATATGGGAGCTACCTGGTGGTGGTTTGGACTGGGGAGAAGATCCTAAAAATTGTATAAAAAGAGAAATTTTTGAAGAGATGGGTTTGGAGGTTACTGAAATTGGAGATAATCCAAGGTATATCTATACTTGTCAGAATCAAACAAATCATAAATGGGTTTTAATATTGGCATATACCGTTAAAGTAAAGAATTTAGATTTAAAACCAACTGATGAATGTCTCGAGATAAAATTTATCGATCATATTGATTCAGAAAATATAACAATAGGTAGCACAGTTAGAGAGTTAATAAAATTAATAAAAAATGGATAGTCAATATAACGTTAAAACTCACATATTTGAAGGTCCGCTCGATACGCTACTTTCTCTTATCGAAAAGCGGAAACTTTTTATAAATGACATTTCGCTTGCGCAGGTTGCGGATGATTATATTTCTTATGTAAAAGGGTTAGAAAATTTCCCTATAGCAGACTCTGCACACTTTGTGCTCATAGCATCGACTCTAGTTTTAATAAAATCAAAGTCACTTTTGCCAACTCTTTCACTAACAGAAGAAGAACAGAGTAGCATCGATGATCTAGAAGATAGGCTAAAACAATATCAAAAATATAAAGCCCTGAGTCTACATCTCAAAGAAAGGTTTGGCATAAATGTTGAATACCTGAGACTGCCATCCAAAGAAAAGATTATTGTTTTCACTCCAGATAAAAACACATCTGTTTCGAGGATAAATGAGGTTATAAAATCTGTCATAGCTGGTATGCCAAAGAAAGAGTTTGTTCCAAAAGCTATAGTTCAAAAGGTTATAAGTCTAGAAGAAATGATGGACAGTTTGTCAGAGAGAATAAACAAAAGTATAAAAATGAGTTTCAGAGACTTTGCCGGTGTGGGAAAGGTGGAAAAAGTAAATGTTATAGTTTCTTTTCTCGCTATGCTCGAGTTGGTAAAACAGGGAATAATACAGGTTCGCCAGGATAAAGATTTTCATGACATAGAGATAGAGACACAAAATATTGGCGTGCCTTCGTATTAATCCCTTTTTCACAAAACCTTTTTTTCGAGTATACTTAATTCAATGAAAAAGTTTGAACTCGTAAAACAAATTGAAGCTGTACTTTTTTACTTGGCTGAGCCGGTAAAAATAGATTTTCTAGCCAAGACATTAGAAATTTCCAAAAAAGAAATCGAGGCTGGTCTAGAAGAGTTGGAGAGTGGGTTGGGAGATAGAGGTGTTCGGGTTGTCCGACATAACGACGAAGTGGTTTTGACTACAGCTCCAGAACTAGCTAGTCTCATAGAGAAGATAATAAAAGAAGAGCGAGAGAGGGACTTGGGTCGGGCAGGTATAGAGACACTTTCTATCATCGCCTACAAAGGCCCAGTAAGTAAAAAAGAGATTGAATACATACGAGGAGTTAATTCGCAGTTTGCATTGAGAAATTTGTTATTGCGTGGTCTTGTGGAAAGAAAAGCTAGTACTTGGGACGAACGTGTTATAGTTTATAGTATTACAGCCGACACCCTGAGATATTTGGGTCTCGGTAGTATTACAGAATTGCCAGAATATACAGATGTTAGAAAACAGTTGGAGATAGAAGAAATCGAAGAAAATGAACAGGAAACAAAAAAGGATGATGAATAGATTTGAATATTTTAGAAATAAATACGATGTATCTCGTAGCTTGTTAGCTCTGAATGCTTTTCTAGTTCTTTCTATTGTCGTAACTTCTTTTGCTATTTATTCTTCTAGAACTACAGACAATATTCCAGAGCAGGTAGCTATCGTAAAAAAGCATCAGTCAAAAGCTTTTGAAAATATTTCAGTTCAAGCAAAATCAGTTTATGTTTATGATCTAAAAAATAAAGAAGTTTTGTATCAAAAGAACTCGACAGCACAACTTCCACTGGCTTCTATAACTAAACTAATGACCGCATTAACAGCTGTAGATCTTTTGCCTAAAAATACAGAAATAACAATCAGAAAAGAATTTTTGGCAGAGGAGGGGGATAGTGGACTTTTGGCTAATGAATCTTGGAAGATGAAAGATTTGCTAGATTTTTCTCTGGTTTCTTCTTCGAACGACGGAGCTAGATCTCTGGCTTCTGTAATAGGTGCCACAAAAATAAATACTCCTGATTATGATCTAGGCAGAAAAGAGTTTATAAAGAAAATGAACGAAAAAGCAAAAGAGTTGGGTCTTACTCAAACTTATTTTATTAACGAAACTGGTTTGGATGAAGACAATGTCTCTGGCGCCTATGGTTCTGCACAAGATATAGAAAAATTGTTGGAATATATTTTGATACACAAACCTGAAATCGTTGAACGAACAAAAAACAAAGTATTATTTGTTGATTCTGACACCACTGAACACAAAGCAAAAAATACAAATTCAAATGTCTCAAGTATTCCAGGACTCCTGGCTTCTAAAACTGGATACACGGAACTAGCTGGAGGAAATCTCGTT
>CBFIEZ010000055.1:0-3703 GCA_965661755.1 Minisyncoccia bacterium | reverse complement strand
TTTATTACAAGTTCGGATCCTTTTATTTTGCTTGAATTATACTATAAAATCAATAAAATTAAATTTGTTTGTTTGGCCAAAGGTAGTATAATTGTGACTCACAATGTTTAGGGATAAAAAAACTCATTATTTTAATACTTTTAGCACTTTTTATCGGGGTATTTATAGGCTATTATTTCTGTTCTTATTCTACTTTTGCGGATAGAAAAATAACTCAAAGTTCATATGCTGTTAGAGTTGGTGGTTACAATTTTATAAACCCACTTTTATCTTGTAATATTTCTGAAGATAAACAGTTTGAAGAGTACAAGCCAATAGCAAATAAGTTTAAGTCCTACGTAGAAAAAAATACAAAAAACGGTAATGCTCAGAAAATCTCAGTTTATTTTAGAGGATTAAATACAGGTCACTGGTCTGGGGTTGATGAAAATGAAGTATACTCTCCAGCTAGTCTACTAAAAGTTCCCTTGATGATAGCCTATCTTCGAGTAGCAGATTTTAATCCTAGTATTCTCAATAAAAAAATAAAATATATAGAAAAAGTTGATGCAAATAAGGTTGAAGAATTTAAACCTTCCAAATACATAGAAAGTGGTAAGTCATACTCTGTTGATGAGCTCATCAAGTATATGATTATTTATTCAGACAATAACGCTACAAATCTTTTGCAAGCAAATGTTGATGAGAAAGCTCTCGTTACTGTGTATTCAGATTTAGGTATACCAGCTTCTGATACTCTAGAACAAGAAAATGTTACTCCAAAAACATACTCTTATATATTTAGGATATTGTATAACGCAACGTATCTTTCAAAGTCTATGTCCCAATATGCGTTAGAAATACTTGCTCAAACTCAGTTCGAGAAGGGTATAAAAATGGGCTTACCTGAAAATATGACAAGCTCTCAAAAATTTGGAGAGAGAACTGTAATGAATAGAAATATTACAACGGGAGAGGATAGTTTGTCATTTAGAGAATTGCATGATTGTGGAATAGTTTATTATCCAGAAAACCCATATATTTTGTGTGTTATGACAAAAGGGGATGATTTTGAAAAATTATCAAAGATTATAAGCGATATATCTCTGATGGTTTATTCTGAGTCCAAATCGGGGGTTCTCAAGATTTAGTCCTTTTATTGCTTTCTTCATTATTTTTGATATTATCTTTATATTCCGTTAATTTTGACGGAAACATTCTGTGGTAGTGAGTATTGGGTTGGAACCCAATATCATGGAATTAGTAAGATCCCAAATATTCCGCGGTAGCTCAGTGGTAGAGCAGCCGCCTGTTAAGCGGCTGGTCGTAGGTTCGATCCCTACCCGCGGAGCAAGAAAAACGCCTCAGGGCGTTTTTTGCTTTGCGGGAGTAAAAATCTAATGCGCGAGGTTAAGCCTCGCGCATTAGATTACAATTCTTTACACAGCAAATTTCTATTTTTTCTATTTTTTGATATTATCCAACTATGAAAGACTTAATACTTATGGTCGTAGGCGGAGTTCTTGTTACAGTTATTACATCTATTTTTGGTATAGGAAACTCAAAAATAACAGTTATTGAAGGGGTTAGAGTAAAGAAGACTGGAAAATGGATAATTATGGTTTCCGTAATGATGATTTTATCTGGTCTTGTCTGGGCAGGTAAAACAACTCCTGATGCAAGACTCTATGGATACACCTTGGCAGGATACGGCTTCCTAGCTTTTATAGTAGGAAAGGTAATAACTTGGTTTCAAAAAATATGAACAAAAAACCATCAGAAAATCTCTATAACCAGATAATCAAAGAAGACATTGATTACATTAATAATTTAATAAAAGATAAGGTAGTAGAAAATTACTATCTTGAATTCAAAAGTGTAGAAGAAATTGACTATACTGGTAAACGAAAATTATTTAATTCTGATAAAAAGAATTATGCCAAATCTATATCTGCCTTTGGTAATACAGATGGAGGAGTAATTATATGGGGAATAAAAACTGGTGCGTCTGATGCAGATTATGCGTCTGAAAAATTGCCTATTAAAAATATATCCAATTTTAAAAGCTTGCTAGAAGGATTTACATCACTCGTAACCTCTCCACCTCACCCAAATGTAACAAATACAATAATTTTTGAAGATAAATCTCAAGATACTGGGTACATAATTACACATATACCAAAATCTTCACAAAGACCACTTCAGGTGGTTAGTGATAATGAATTTAGATATTACATCAGAGCCGGAAGTAGTTCACTTCCAGCATCAGACACCTTTTTAAGATCTTTATTTGGTAAAGAACCCCAACCAGATACATTTATAGCTTGGGGTGTGTCGCCAGTAAAAATAGACGAGTTTGGTGCAATTAAGATAGATGCAGGCTTAATGCTCCATAATCGCGGGGAGAACATTTCCAGAAATGTAAATGGTTATTTACATATTGGAGGTTTAGGATTAGCCATTGAGGTGAATAGAAACTATCAAAATGATTTTTCATACTATACAAATAATATAAATGGTATGAAGGTGGGATTCACCGCTAAACCACATTTTGTCTTGGGCGTGGAACACGAAATCCAACCACTTCTATTACATATCGAGATTAAAAAACCAATTACTCCTAACGGAATCCAGATTTATGCCTTGGTAAATGGAGACAACCAAATGAGCCATAAAATCACGATTAATGTTTCAAAAGAGGAACTTGAAAATGCTTATGATAGTTACATCAAAGATAATAATTTTGAATTACTAAAGGTTATTTTTAAGAATGAGGACAAAGAATTATTAGATTCTTAATTAAGCAAATGCTTTATCTGTTCCAACGCTACACTCGGAAAAAGATACTCCTTTACCCAGTCTATCGTTCGAAAATCGTCCTCAAGAGTGAGCAAGAAAAAATCCCGAAAGGGATTTTTTCTATAAGATGGCAAGATGTTAACGGAGATTTTTTTGGTATAATCATAAACATGACAACAATAAATCCTTGGATTAATTTTAATGGTAATGCAGAAGAAGCGTTTACATTTTATAAGTCAGTATTTGGTGGTGATTTCGTAAAGATTATTCGTTTTAAAGATATAGCCAGTTCAGAATTTCCAGTACCAGATGAAGAATCAGACAAAATTATGTTCATTGCTTTGCCAATTGGTGGTAACGGTAAATTGCTTGGTAATGATGTTCCTGCGTTTATGGGAAAAGTTAATGAAAAAGAAAATCGAAGTAAGATTTTGATAAATACAGATAGTAGAGAAGAGGCCGAGAGGTTGTTCCAAGGTCTTTCTGTTGGAGGTGAGGTGGAGGGGCCTATTGGAGACAGTCCTTGGGGCTCATATGCCGGGATGTTTCGAGATAAATACGGTATTGAGTGGATCATAGAATTTTCCGTATAAAATACTTTTTAAATTGTTTTGCTATTAATTTGTATTAAAATTTGCTAACCTAACACACAGGAAAAGCCCAAGGAGGTGGCTTTTGTATGGGGAATCGAGGGACTACACCATCCTGGGACGACGAAGAGATTGCCAAGTGGGGATTTTGGGGTCACTTTGCCAATGTTCGTCATTCATTGAGGTCTCGTGACCTGAGAGCTGAAGAAAGGAGAGCTAAACAGGAGAATCTCTTGCTGGTTTTGAAGAATTATCTGAAGATGAAAGAGGGAGATTAGTAGTTGGAGGTTTTATGGGTTACACGTCCAGGAAAGAAGCCAGAAGGCTTTTTGTCG
>CBFIEZ010000054.1:0-3825 GCA_965661755.1 Minisyncoccia bacterium | reverse complement strand
AACAGCATTCATCTCTTGTCTTATTATTTCAACTATTTTATTTAGAGTTCGAAGCCCCAATGGTAGATAAGAATAAACTCCGGCCATCTCCTTGTGAACAAAACCTGCACGTATCAAAAGCTGTGCATTTATAGATGTCTCGTCACTAGGGACCTCTTTTCTTGTTTTTGTAAAAAGCTGTGATTGTTTCATACCAACAATAGTAGCCTAAAAGCCAATATGGGTCAAAATATTAGGGTCGGCACCATGCCGACCATTTTTCGACTAGTACAGATTGGTCATGTGACGCTAAATTTCAGCCCACACCAGGACGCTTTTGGATACAACTTGCAATAGCGATAGCACTCAATTTCAGTCTATGCTTTGAAGGATCTCTCATCTCTGAGTCAGTCCATACCAGACTATATAATATAATTACACAGAAATACTTTATACAAAAGCGAAACCGCGCTACTGAGGATTCCATGGAATCACTCTAATAGCGCGGAATATCATCGCGTATCTGCTTTTGCCGACTGCTTAGACGGCGGCGCGGGCGCCTCAACCGTAGACACGTCGCGGTGGGTACAAGATACCGATGATCTTGGTCTAACAACAGCAGGCCACCTGTATTCAGATATCTGCTCCCTACAGACATCACCGTTAGACCTTTTGGCGAACTCAGCTAACTAATTAATACTACATTTTTACAATACAGTCAAATATTAAAAGAGCTTGAAAATATCGTGCAGAGAAACCACGACCATAAGCACTAGTAGTAGAGCGAAACCAACAAAATTTACAGTTCGAACAAACCTTGGAGAAATAGGTTTTCTTCTTATCGCTTCAACAAAAACAAAAAGTAGTCTTCCCCCATCCAGCGCAGGAAAAGGTAGTAGGTTTATTATGGCAAGATTTATGGATATGAGAGCTGTTAGAGAAATGAGGTATGTTAAACCAAGTTTTGTTGCCTCGCCCACCACTCCTGCGATGCCGATAGGACCGGAAACTTGAGACAGATCTGACTTGAGTAAAAACATACCAGATATAAAAGATAGTAGGCCGATTGCTGTATTTTTTGTAACAAGATAAGTCGTCCTTGCGCCCTCTACTAGAGCTAGGTGAACAGGAAGTTTCAGAGTTCCTATCTCATCCATAGATATTCCTATAACTTTTTTACCCTCTACTATATTTTCTCTCGGACTAACACTAAAAGTTTCCAATGTCTTGCCTCTAGAAACAGTAACATCCAAGTTTGATTTTGATTTTGAAATTATTTCTTGAACGCTATCAGGTGTTATTTTTTCATTTGATATATTTTCTTTTCCAGAAGATATGGAAACTATTTGATCTCCAGCTTTCAGTCCAACATTTTTTGCCGGAGAATCTGCCAATACATCAGTTATAACAACATGAACGTCTTTTACAGTACCTAGCCCCGTATAGTTTACCGGTGACGGCATACCTATAACAAAACTAGTAGACAAAAGAAGCCACGCAAAAATAATATTAAAAGCGACACCAGCCACTAGAACTAAAGCTTGAATGTATTTAGGCTTATGTACGAAACTCACCTTTTTATCTGCTTCATTTATAGAATCATCATGAGCATCTTCACCAAAAATCTTTACGAAGCCCCCGAAAGGTATAGCATTTAATGTATATAGAGTTCCACCAAACTTTTTTGCAAAAACTTTTGGAGGAAAGCCTAGGCCGAACTCATCTACCCTTATGCCTGACTTTTTAGCCACAATAAAATGTCCGAACTCATGAACCAATATGAGTATAGCTAGTATGGCAAGGAATATAATTATGGACATTTTTAAATATAAATTAATTATTCTGAAATTTCTTTTTCTTTTTTAGCGAACAAATCTTCCAAAACTCTGTTCACGTCATCAACTACTTTCTGTAGATCTGCCTTTAATCTAAAATTTTCATCTTTTGAGAGCTCACCGTCTTTTTCTTTCTTATCTACATCTTTTATGAACTTTTCTCTCTCACTCCTAACACTAACTTTTGCGTCTTCTAGCTTTTGCTTGGCGATTTTTACTAAAGCTTGTCTTCTGTCCGAAGTCAGACTAGGAAAATTAACTCTGAGACCTTTGTCATCAACAGAAACTGACAGTCCAAGATCTGAAGTTACAATACTTTTTTCTATATCTTTTACCACAGCCATATCCCAAGGAGCTATACGTAGAGTGGTAGCTCCTTCAACAGCTATATTTGCAACCTGAGAAATCGTCATATTACTTCCATAAACAGGAACTACTACACCATCGAGTATAGACGGGTTTGCCCTACCTGTTCTAACAGTAGCCATTTCTTTCTTTAGCCACTCTTCTATTTCTTTTGAACTAGTTTTGAATTGTTGAATGTTTGCCATAGAGCTAGATTATAACAAATTTTATTAAATTGATAATACCAAATTTTCTAGAATCATTTTGACTGGAGCTCCTCTGTCATACAAACACTGTCTAGTAAAATTACACAACAAAAGTTCTGAACTGTGTTTTTCTACTCCCTTTTGATACAACTCTGACTCCACTCTGTTCAAAAATTCTATAGCATCTTGTTTTGTTCCCTCCTCGTCACTTATAGCACTAGTTATATCTTTTACCATTTCCAATCTCTCTTTGTATGTTTTTTTTAAAATACCCAGACTTTTACCCTCTTCTGTATTCAAAAACAAAACCTGCATTCTGGATCTGAGGGTCGGCAAAAGTATATCCTGTGGTGAGATGATAAAAAAATGCGTACCTTCTGTTGGCTCTTCGAAAACTTTCAGCAAAGAGTTTTGAGCTTCTTCTCCAATAAAATCAGTTTTTATTATGAAAATTTTCTTATTACCAGAAAAATCTTTTCTCTCAGAACCCTCTGAGATCATACGTGCCTCATCTATAGATAAATTTTCAAAATCTCCAACCCAAAAGTCAGGATTACTAGAAGTGTTGATACCTAGACTTTTTTCCAAAAAATCTTTTACTTCATTAAAAGTATTTTCCTTTTCACCAACCAAAAAATATGCGTGGTGTAAATTTTTTGAATTTTTGTACGAGTCGATCAAGCTCTGCATTTGGGATATTATAACAAAATATACGAGAACACCCAGCCAAAGACTCTGGGGTCTCGCTGGGTGCTAGTCTGACTTCTTCTTGCTGTACTTCTCGAGAAACTTATCAGGCTTCTCTACTAGATAGTACGTGACCACTTCAAAGAGATGAGGCTCTCCATCGATCTCGACCTTGTACGAGTCTGGACCAATCTTCTCCACAGGACCCACAGCTCTCATAGCTTCAACAGCTACATAAGCTGAAGTAAACGGGCCAACAAGACCTCCAAGGATCTTAACTGCAAACACGGTCACCTCCCAAGAAAAACCATAACACAAAAACTATCTTTTGGAAATAACAGACTTTTTATACATATCTAAATGTTCCAAAGCTATTCCAGTTCCTTTTACCACACAGTAAAGTGCATCTTTTGCTAGCACAGCCTTAACACCTGTTCTTCGGAAAACAAGTTCTGGAAAATTTCTAAGTTGAGATGAACCTCCAGTCATTATTATTCCCTGATCAATGATATCGGACGAAAGCTCTGGTGGAGTTTCTTGCAAAACATCCTTTATAGCCTTTATCATCTCTCGCAAGTCTTTGCTTATAGCTTTTACTATTTCATTTGTTTTTATTTCAACACTTCTTGGAAGTCCTGTGACAAAATCACGGCCTTTTATCATCATTGTTAATTCTTCATCAAGTGGTATTGCAGAACCAACTTTTATTTTTATATCTTCTGCAGTTTTATCTCCAATACCCAAATTAAAAGTTTTCTTTATGTAATCAGCAA
>CBFIEZ010000053.1:0-4111 GCA_965661755.1 Minisyncoccia bacterium | reverse complement strand
TCACTCAAGTTCATACTCCCGTCTATGCTGGTGATCACAATCATCGGCTGGAAGAGTAGGAATCTTAAGCGAGCCAGGATGAAAGGATTTAGTGTGCTAGTTACAATAGGCGCACTGATTCTGATCACCATCTGGGCAGTTTTACACTTCCTCGCCGAGTTCATCGTGAACCTGGCGAAGAAGGTGTTGGGTGAAAGCTTGTCAATCGTAACTGGTTGGCTGGCACAGATCCCAACGTTCTTCTTGTGGAGTGGACTGACAGTTCTGATCATGGTATTCGCCGGGATTTTCATCTTATGGTGGATCAGGCGAAGTTTCTCGGTAACTGTGGTTGGAGCAACCCCCGCCGTACAAGGTGGAGGTCCCCCTCCTCCACCACCACCGCCAAGCAAGTTCTGGACTGTCATTGTGCCGATCACGATCTATGTAATCCTAATAGACGGGATCCTGTGGCAGGTATACCCCAAAACCATCTGGGAACCTGTCGTTGCGGATAAGTGGTTCGTTTTGTTCCTCCACTTTGCTTATTGTGTGGCTCTCACAGGTCTCACAACTAGCCCAGTGTGGAAGAAAAGAACGGCCGTGATCCTTATCACGGCGACAATCCTCGCACTCACAACCAGAACACTTGGGTTCACACCTTGGCTGGGTGAAGATTACTGGCTCAACCAGTCATCACAAACTAGCCACACCACCCCTCCACCGAGAAATTTGGTGAGAGGCGGTGTCTCAAATCCTCTTCTCGATCGCGATGCGGTCAAGAAGGCGGTTATGGACTTCTGGTATGCAGATGAGGATCTGACACCAGAGGAACGGATCGAAATGGTCAACCTCGCCAAGGAAGAATCTGACTTCCAACAGTTCAACGCTGATGGAAGCGTCTTCGTTGGCGAGATAGACCCCGACGACCACTGCGTGATGCAGGTCAACGTTCGTGAGAACAAGGAAGACTTGGCGGAGTGGGGCCTCAACGTGGATACTCTGGATGGCTGCCTCGCCGCAGCCAAAAAGATACGCCACAAGTACGGTGTCGAACGATGGGTGGCTCTCAAGAAATTGGAAACCAACCCATCCAAAGAGTTCGAAATCATCGTTCCAGAAATTGGCAGGAGTGAAAGGTTTACCCCGGGCAACAGAACGTGCCAAGGGATGCCAGACGCTCCCGTCTTAGTCTGGGACGAATACGGGAAAAGTACCTTGATATCCCCGACGAAATTGGAAGTCGTTGTGTCGCGATGGTACGAGTACTCGAGAAAAGATGGTGAACCAGCTACAATAACCATCTACTGTAGGTAGCGCAAAGCGCGGGCGACCCTCTGGGTCCCCCGCGCTTTTTCACATATGAAACTGATATAAGTACTTATAGATTTAGTATCTTTTCAGAATCAGTAGAGTTTATATCAGACTTTGTAAGACCAAAAGTTCCTAGAACGAACTGTATCAAACCAAAGACTGAAAACATTATAACCATACCAACTATACCCCACATTATTGCATCTCTAGACTCAGCTCTAGTTTTATCTGCTGCATTCATATCCTGTCTGAGAAAGTTGAAAACTCCGTAGACTAGATATAAAAACGATAGAGCAAACAACAAAAGTAGTATAGGGTTTATTATGAGATCAACTACCTTGTCTAGAAAAGGTCCTATTGTCATTTAAGGACTAATTAAATAGTTGGAAGAGTAGGAACAGAACCACCGCCTAAACTAGTAGTAGTTGCAAGCCAGTTTAATATTCCCCAAAGACTGATCATGATAAACAAAGCAAGAATACCCCAAATCATAATACTCTTTCCCTCATCAACCTTTTTAGGATCTCCAGCTGATCGTATAAATGTAACTAGACCCCAGAAGAAGTACATTACCGCTACTGCAAGCAATAGAGGAAGAATGTTGTTTACCAAAGTTTTGAGACTTGATACCAACTGTGTAAGATTTCCAAGGCTCTGTGCAAATGTCAGAGAAGGAATGATTAATAAAGACGGATAAATAAATTTCTTCATTTTTTTAAATTAAATAATAAATAGCTAATGATATTATTGTAATACAAATCTCAACAAAAACAAGCTCGCTGTGGATAAAAATTATGGATGTATATCTGTAACGTTTGCTATTGCATTCAATATTCCAAATATAGAGAACATTACAAACAAAGCTATGATACTCCAGATTATTTTCTTTTTACCATCTTCTCTAGTTTTATCATTACCAGCATCATTCAATATGAACTGACCAGTTCCCCAGAAAAAGAATGCTACAGACAGGGCAACTAAAGCAGTGATAATATCGTTCATCAGCCCCCTGAAATCAACTAAAAGTGTTTTTAGAGTAGTTAAAGCAGCAAACGAAACACTTGGAAAAGTGGCTAACGCAACTAATATTATTTTTGATATTTTATTATTTTTCATACTTTTATTGATTAATTTATCACGGTATACCTGCTGGTAGATTAAATGTACTAGAATCTGTTCCTGTAGAGTTTGTTGTAGTTTTTATTACTGGAATAGTCTTGGAATCTCCTATCTCAAACTCTCTAGCCAAAATACCTATAATTACTCTTAGTGAGACTAGCACAAACAGAGCAGTTACTCCCCATATCATATAAGTTTTACCTTTTTGGACTTCTGAAGCACTTCCAGAGTTGAGAATGAATTTCGACAAACCCCAGAAAAAAGCAATAAAACATAAGCTATAGAGTATTGGAACTAAAATGTTTATATAAGATATCACTTCATATACAACACCCTTAAAATTTGCCCCAGCAAGAGAAAAACTAGCTCCATTTGTAAAAGAAGGGATGATCAAGACTAGAGCTAGTATTAATATAATGTTTTTATTTTTCATAATTAGAACTAAGACATTAGAGCGTTTACCGTGGTCTCTACTACTGCTGATATGGCGACGGCACCCAGAAGTATACCCGCTCCAACAAGAGACCACAAAAGATTTTGTTTTGCCTTATCTATCTCCCCAGGCTTGCCCTGTGCTAGAACAAACTGGAAACCGGCCCAGACTATCCACACCACAATAGCCACAGAAGCTATAGGCATTACTATCTTGCTAAGTATATCTCGTATTAGAGTTAGTAGTGTACACGGGGATACGCCGTTACAGTTAAAAGGGTTACCTATCTTTACTGGTCCGTTAATAATTCCAGTACTACCACTAGGTGGATTTACTTGACCCTGAGCTGAAACAATAACAGGTAAGAACATAAATACTATAGTAAGAATACAAACTGATAAATTTTTTAAATATTTCATAATTTTATTTTAATGGAACTAAAGTATTTACATTAACATTTAATAAACTATCTGTTATCAGAGTAACTATAACCCAGGCTCCGAGCATAAAAAATACTCCCCAGAGAATTTTTACAAACATTGCATTTGCTCTCGTCCTCTGACCAGAATTACTACCGGATGTCATATACAAAAACCCTGCATAAGTTATAACAACAACAGAAAAAGCTAGGGCTAGTGGTGTAGCTACATTAAAAAACTTTTTGACTGCTAGTATAAGATCGTCATAATCGCACTCTCCATAAACAGGTCCGCCATTTACTATTTTTTTACATTCATAAGTCAGTCCTGTACCAGAACCCCCACCATCTCGAAATGTTTGTGCAAAAGAAAACACTGGATTGGAAACAAATATCATTAGACTCAGAACAACAACTTTAAAAATCTTTTTCATTTTATTACTTTAATTGTTCAGTTAACTCAGAATCTGCCCTACCTATAGCATCTGAAATACTACTCTTGCCACTAGTTATAGATTCTATCATATCTCTAAAAGTATTCGATGACCGCACCGGATCTGGATCAATCCAAGAGTGAGATATTAGGGCAGAATCATAGAAAACTGTTCTATACGGATCAGAAGGTCTATCAGTAAGCAAGTCTCTTCTAACAGGAGGAAGAGTGGTTACAACCTCTGCAGCTTTTAGTGCCGTTGGTTCAGTTAGAGAAACAATAAAAGTAAATGCTGCTGAGGCCTGTTTTGATTGTTTTACTATTGAAGCTCCATACATATGACCAAAAACAGATCTCTTTGATGTGCTTCTTATTTGTGGTACATAAGTCACATCAAAATTTAAGTTTGAATTCT
>CBFIEZ010000052.1:0-4126 GCA_965661755.1 Minisyncoccia bacterium | reverse complement strand
TATCATAAACGTAGTGTAACAAAAAATACAATAGTTTCAAATACATCGAAGGCTCGGCACAATGCCGAGCCTTTGTTCGTCTCTCAAGAGAACACTATTCCGTCACGAGCTTATACCGACCGTAACGGAAACCATCGATCTGTTCCTTGGTAACCCCACGCCTCATGAGCATGTCGCGGAACTCCTGGTTCCGATGTGTCAGAAGTTCTTGGATCTGCGCGAGATCCTCGATCCTGACTGGTTCCCCAGCCAGAGCCTCCACAGCTGGTGTAGCCAGCTGTGAGGTGGCGAGCTGTGCGTAGGTTCTACTCACAGTTACCACACGTATTGCAGTGGCAAGAACTCCAGCCACCGCCAGCATGATAAACGTGAAAGCTAACTTTACACGCCAATACCCCTTCTTACTGTCAGACATACGCCCTCCCCACACATAACACTATCACAAAAACAACCATTGCCAAATCATTATTTTCCAGTATACTTATCCCTTGTATATTAATAGCCGCAATAGGACTTAACCTCGACCCGTCCGGATACTGTAGTTAGGGATCGAAAAGCCTAAAGCACATATACTAAATGGCAAAAGCAAAAGTTATAGAGGAAGAAGTTATAGTTTCAGAAAATGAAACAAGTAAAAAGACTGACATCATGGACAAAGTTCTAGATGCTTCAGCAAACCCACCGTCAATCGACGACGTAGTAGAGGGTAAAGTTATAGGAATAGAAAAATCAGCAGTTTATATAGACATACCACCTTTTGGTACTGGTATTATCTATGGACGAGAGTATATAAACGCTCGAGATATCATAAAGAAAATCAACGTTGGAGACAGTGTTGCTGGAAAGGTTGTTAGTATTTCTAACAAAGACGGCTACATTGAAATATCTCTAAAAGAAGCTAGACAGGCTCTTATCTGGTCAGAAGCAGAAGACGCTATCAGAGACAAGAAGATCTTCGAACTACCTGTATTGGAAGCAAACAAGGGAGGTCTTATCCTTGCATGGCAAGGAATCAATGGTTTCCTACCTGCATCACAGCTAAAAACTGAGCACTATCCACGTGTTTCAGATGGAGACAAGGACAGAATCCTAGAAGAATTAAAGAAACTAGTTGGACAGAAAATATCTGTTGCAATCATCGGAGCTTCTCCAAAAGAAGGTAAACTTATCTTCTCTGAGAAAAACCCAGAGCAGAAAAATAAAGATTATATCATCGGTAAATACGAGCTTGGCGATGAAGTAAATGGTGAAGTTACAGGAATGGTAGACTTTGGAGTGTTCGTAAAACTAGAAGAGGGTCTAGAGGGTCTAGTACACATATCTGAGATAGACTGGGCGCTAGTTGAGAACCCAAAACTTCTATTCCACATCGGAGAAAAAGTAAAAGTAAAAATAATCGAGATCAAGGACGGAAAGATATCTCTATCTATCAAAGCTTTAAAAGAAAATCCTTGGAAAGAAGCAGAGAAGAAATATAAAAAGGATGATATTGTCGAGGGTGTTGTTATAAAATTCAACAAACACGGAGCTCTAGCTAGTATTGAGGAAGGTATCGCAGGACTAGTTCATATCTCAGAGTTCGGTTCAGATGAGAAACTACACAGTTCTCTAGAACTTGGAAAGAACTACAAGTTCAAGATAACAATGTTCGATGCAAAGGAACAAAAGATGACACTTTCATTTGTTGATCCAAACAAGAAAGCTGAGTAGTAAAAATATTTTGGATAGCATTTAGGGCGGCCCGTGAGGGTCCGCCCTTTTTGGTCTCCGTGATCAGCAGAGCTCGATGAACGCCTTGTTATCGGCCCTATGAATCACACCAACCAACCTCGGAAAGTGCCGTCGCCGATATTTCCCCGCCTCGCTCGGAGTGAAGAACTTCTGCTCGAACGACGGACCACGAAACGGATAGCGCCCGCACGTGACTGGTGAGTAATCGTAGATGCGAAGCAGGACTCCACAGTCCGGCGAGGCCTTGCTCGTTTCAGTCATCCGCTCCTCCTCAAAAAATAATGTCCAAACACAACTATACAACACAATTAATCAAAGAGTCAACTAGTTAAAACCTGTCATTGCTTTTTCTAAACCCTCCTCCACAAAAGTCTCTAAAGCTTCGTTTACCTTTTTTGATAGCTTTTTTAGTGCAGTTAGTTCTTCTGGCTTAAACTTTCCCAGTATTACTTTTGTTACTGCTTCTTCCCCTTTTGGTTTTTTTATTTTTCTACTCGGTGTTGTTGGAGAAATTCCAACTCTAATCCGAGCAAACTTTTCTGTTTTTATATTTTTGATTATTGATTCAACTCCCCTGTGTCCTCCAGATGATTTATTGAAAGAAATTTTATTTGTTCCGAAAGGTAGATCTAGATCGTCATACAAAACAACCATCTTTTCTGCAGATTTTACACTTGTGATCAGAGGTTTTACTGACTTTCCAGAATTATTCATAAAAGTGTCTGGCAAAACCAAAGTCACTGGAGATTTCCCTATTTTTATTTTTGCCACTTGTGCATTTAACTTTTTATCAGTCTTCCATTCCGCATCATTTGCCTTTGCCAAAAGAGAAACTAGTATCCTGCCTGTGTTGTGTCGAGTATCCTCGTATTCTTGTCCTGGATTGCCCAGCCCTACAAATATATAAGCCATAATCGCACATTATATCATATTTTTATCAAAAATATGGCCAATTTGTGCCAAACATAAAATGACGGTATACTACCCTCATGAATCCAGAAAATAACTCGGAAAATAGCCAAAATAAGCCAAAATGGTGGACTCTTGAGGGTATAAAGTCGGTACTAAAGGATGTTGGACTATCTACTTTTATTATTATAGTAGCTGTACTTATATTTAGAGCCTATGTAGCTGAGCCATACTTAGTTGATGGCAGTTCTATGGATCCAACATTCAAAAGTGGAGACTATCTTATTGTCGATAAAATATCTTCTGTAAAAAGAGGAGATGTTGTTGTATTTAAGGCAGTAAATGCAAAACAACCAAACAAAAGTTTTATAAAAAGAATAATCGGTCTACCAGGAGAAACTGTTGTGATCAAAAATGGTCTTGTAACTATAGTTAACTCAGAAAATCCAAATGGTTTTGTTCTAAATCAATCATATATAACACACACATCACAAGAAAACTATCAAAAAACACTAGAGGGAGACGAATACTTTGTTATGGGAGACAACAGAACAGAGAGCTACGACTCTAGATACTGGGGTCCACTAAGCAGTAGATACATAACAGGCAAACCAATAGTTCGACTCTTTAGTGTAAAAATGTTTGGACCCCTACCGCTACCAGGATTCAACCACTTTGATTTCTCACCAGGTAAAATAAACAATATCTAATAAATTTATGGCAAAAAAAGAAACAGAAAAAGAAGCTTCTCACTTGGAAATAGCTTGCGACAAGGTTGGCGAAATAGCTATCAACTACGGATTTACTGTTGTAAAAGCTCCAAACATAACCTCTGACGATATAAGCAAATCAAAACAATTTAAAGAGCACGATCACTACAACGATATCGAAGAGAAAGTGGCTCTAACTAGATGGTATATGGACAAGAGAATGGACCTCGAAGCTCAGCCCTTAGCAATACACTACAAAAAACCTCTATCTGGTGGTCCAAACAAGAAAAAATCAAACGTGGAGCTTTATGGTTTTGAGATTATGGGAAGTACTAGATCAACTAGTGAATCTCTCATAATAAAATGTGTTATAACTGCACTAGAAGAAATGGGCTACAAGGATCTGTTTATAGATATAAACAGCATAGGAGACCGTGAATCAGTTACAAAGTTTGAAAGAGAAATAAACAACTACTTCAAAAAGCATAGTCACCTATTGCCAGTAAAAATAAAAACTGATTTCAAGAAAAATCATTACGAAGTAATGAAAAATAATCCAAAAGAAGCAGAAGAGTTTATTAAAAATATGCCTCAAACTGTAGGTTCTCTATCTGACGTTGCTCGAGCTCATCTAAAAGAAGTGCTAGAAAGTGTCGAGACTTTTAACACTCCATACAAAATAAAACCAAACATAATATCCACCAAACTATACGCTTCATATACTGTTTTTGAAATACGACAAATTTCAGATAAAAAAGATGAGGATGGAGAACTGC
>CBFIEZ010000051.1:0-4438 GCA_965661755.1 Minisyncoccia bacterium | reverse complement strand
AGCTCCTGCTTTTCCTTTTACATTGTCATCATAAAACTTTGATATTTCTGCATCTGTAGCCACCGCCTTGCTTATATCTATCTTTGTTAGAAGATATTTCTGAACTGTTAGTTGTTTTGAAATATTTGCTCGCAATTGTGCTTCTGTCATGTTTGCTTTTGTTAGTTCAGCAGCAAATTTATCAGCACCACCAACCTGAGCGACTAGAGCCTGAACTTGTTTCTCTACATCATCTGCAGTAGCCACTACCCCAGAAGCAGTAACAGCCTGAGTCAACAACTCATTGTTGATCAAATCTGTTAGAACTTGCTCTTTTATCTTTGCAGAATTTTCTGCAGAATCAGTATCTGTTCCCTGTGCTTTTAGAGAAGCAATAACAGAAGCTAGCTGAGCATCATAAGCAGATTTTGCTATCTCAACACCGTTTACTTTTGCTACCGCTTCAACCTTTGCTACCTGTGCAGAATCTGCTTTTGGTTTTGAATACATTTTGTAACCAACAACACCAGATATAGCAACCAATACGACCACTACTGCAATTATTTTTTCTTTACTCATTATTTTTATTATTTACTTTTATTATTAATACAAAAACTTTGTCCCAATATTCTATCACAGTCTTTTTTCCAAAACCACAAGTTTATATAAATTAGAAGACCGCGCTTGGGTAGCGCGGTCGGAAGGGGGTATTTCGGGGAGGCCTTGCGAGGTTAGTAGAAGCTAGGACTCTTCCAGCATGATGATGAGACTGCAGTTTCGAGTCCCACTGCACGTCGCTGCCATTGGGCAGACCGGCGTTGACGTGTCTGGCTCGTCGCCAGAGAAGATGCACTGGACAGCAGAACCGTCCAGTCCGAGGTCAGATTCAGAAGAGTGAATCTCACTCAGGCCACGACGCGAGGCCTTTGTTTCGATTCTTTCCTCCGAACGATCGGCTTCCCTCATCACGACTGGCAAGTACTTTCTGCCTGTCTGAATGAGATCAACTGCTACTTGCAACTCCGTGTGTAGCATAGGACTCCGCCTCCGAGTTCCCTGTGCACCCGCATTGGTGCAAAAGGGTCCTTGTACATTATTAAACTAACTGAGATAACTGTCAAGCAAAACTACTTCTTTTTCAGTTTTTCTATCTCCTCCAACACTTTTTTCAGAACATTTTCAATATTTTCTAGTTTTGTTTTTTCTGGATTTTCCAAACTATCTGTGCTGGTTTCCTTTTCTATTTCATCGACGTCTTCCTGGATCTCATCCACGTCGTGTTGGATCTCGTCCACATCAACAGCGATTTCGTCAACATCCTCTTGAATCTCATCAACATCATGCTGGATCTCTTCGATATCTTCAGAAATTTCCTCCACCTCTTCAGCAATATCCTCGATGTCTTCCTCCACCTCTTCCAAACTCTGAGTGTTTTCGTTTACAGTCATCTGAATAAATATAGAAAGATATATCGCTTCCAGAGAAACAACGGTAGTTAAAACGAGAAGTACTGTATCAAATTTAATACCAAAAAATGACAACGCAAACATAATACCAAAAAATATTGTATGAATTACAACTGAAGTTCTAGATCCAACCCATTTTGTAAAATTCCTTTCCCAACTCATTTTTTCAGTCTAACAAATAAAAATATATTCTGAAAGTTAAACTACTCATTATCCAAAATATGCCAAAGATATAGTGTAAGAGTTGTTCTATCACCATCGTGCGGTTTTGCCAACTCCAGCATCTTTTTTTCTGACGGCAATGTTTTTAATTTCAAAGCTTTTTGGAAACCTTTTTTAGTCCCCAAATCCCCTAACGGCAAAATATCTGGTCGGTTTAGTGCAAATATAAGAAACATATCGGCCGTCCACGGACCGACACCTTTTACCCTAACCAGATGTTCTTTCACTTCTTCATCAGACATCTTGTGAAAGTTTTTGTGATCTATTGTTTTATCAATAAACTTTTCTGCGAGGTCTGCGAGATAGCCTAATTTCTGTGGAGAAATACCTGCTCCACGCAATTCAGCAGTCTCAAGTTTCAAAAAATTCTCCGGAGTAACTTTTTTCTTTCCAAACAATGTGAGAAACTTTGCACGTATCGCATTGCCAGCCTTGGTAGATATCTGTTGACCAATAATAGAGTTTGCTAGAGATAGAAAAGGATTACTCGTTGGCTCTAACTTTCGCAACTTTTTTCTATCTATATTTATTTTTTTAATCATAACTTTAAATAGTTACTTTTTCTGTCATCCAAAACAGCACTCCTGCACCCAGCATAAACAAACTCGCGATGAGTATTGGTGCGCTAGGCGCAAATGCTACAGCAATCATACCCGCGAATACTGGTGGCAGTGCCTGGCCCAGAGAGTTAAACGATGCACTTATACCAACAGTTTCCCCTCTCTCTTTTGGTGGAGTTCTATGAGAAAGTAACGCTGAAAAGTTTGCCATCTGTAGACCGTTTGGTATTGCAAAGAAAGGTGTGACTAGATATATCATCCAAGCCTTTGACGGGAGAAGATATCCTGCTGTGGCTAGTGCAACCATAAGATATGCAAAACGTAAAATATTTATCTGATGGAATCTCTTTGATACAAACTGAACAACAACAAGCTGAGTAAATATAGAACACAATCCAATGTAGCCAAAGAAGTTACCTATCTGTCCAACAGTAAAATTAAACTTGTGTGTTAGATAAACATTAAAAAATGATGTAAAGAAAGCAAAACCAGCATTGAACAAGAAAGAAACTATGAGTAGATATCTGATCTCTCTGTTCAAATTCTTGATCTTAAACAGATTTACCACTGAACTAAAATATTTGATTCTTCTGTCTCTGTCGATATGAATATTTGTCTCAGCAAAAAAGAAATATATAGATAAGAAATTTATAAATGCCAAAATACCAGCAAAAATAAATGGGGTTGAAGCATTGAACCAAGAAACAAAGCTTGGATCGGCTAGTTTACCTCCAATAAAAGGTCCGAGAATAAAACCAATACCAAAAGTAGCGCCCATTAGCCCAAAAGCCTTTGCTCTATTTTCTGGTGTAACTTGATCCGTTATAGAAGCTTGTACAGTAGAAATGTTTCCACCAGTTAGTCCGTCGACTATTCTAGAGAAAAATAAAAGAGGAATATTTCTCCATACTATAGAGAGGGCAAAAAGAATATAACCAACAGAAGTCCCGAGAATAGATATAAGCAGTACTGGTCTCCTGCCGTACTTGTCAGAAAGAGAACCAAGTATGGGTGAAGCAAAAAACATTGCTATCGGGTAGATAGAAGAAAGTAGTCCGAGGAGGATAAACCCGAGTTTTGCTTGTGATGCATTTAGCAAAAAAGCTCCAGAATCAGGATTGGCGAAAAGCTGAGGTATTACTGGTATCAAAACTCCTATACCGATCATATCTATGAGAACTGTGAGATACAAAAACCATATCTTTTTTGGCATTTTAACAGTCTAGCATTAAATCTTTATAAGAAAAAATAATAAATTACTGGATTATTATGAGAAAAATTTTTATAATGTAGAGTATGAATACAACTGATATAAAACAAATCAATATAAATGTAGCAAGATGGTTTTTGAGACTAGGTCTAGCGTTCGTATACGGATACGCAGCAGTAGAAATATATTTGAATCCAGCAAATTTTCTAAAATATATTCCACCAATGGTTCAAAATATGATACCGACTGATATCTTCCTACTTGTATTTGGAATATTTGAAATTTTACTAGTTCTGTGGCTAATATCTGGTAAAAAAACAGAGTACGCTGGACTCATATCATTTTTGCTTATGGTTGGGATCATAATACCTAACACAGCATTCTTTAATGTCTTGTTTAGAAATGTAGCTATAGCACTAGCGTCACTTGCTCTGTCAGCACTTGATTATAAAAAATAATCACTTGTACACTTGCCCAATATTTGATATTCTAGCTTTTATAAGGGCCCGTAGCTCATCTGGCGGTTGCATAGCAACTTAGATAGATAGCCACATCATTTTGCAAATGATTATGGGTCAATAAAATAGGTATGTTGTAAATTTAATACTGGGCCCGTAGCTCATCTGGTGGAGTGAGGTCTGGTTAGGATCCGGACCGCAAGACCGGAGGCTGACGAGCCGAGGTGGGGTCGCAAAATTTTTCACCAGAAAAATATTTGTGACCATCATTTGCACAAATGATTTGTCTAAAAAGTCGTTTCGTATTAAATTAAGAATAAAATAAATTGGGCCCGTAGCTCATCTGGTAGAGCACATCATTTGCAATGATGGGGTGGCAGGTTCGAGTCCTGTCGGGTCCACAAACAAAAGCGCCGTACGGCGTCTTTTTGTTTGTGGACCCGAAGCGAGTAATGGGTATTACTCGCGTCAGGACTCGAAAAGCTTTGATAGTATTTTGTGAGGTAAGCGAAACAAAATACAGAAAAGCTGTACCGTTCCTGT
>CBFIEZ010000050.1:0-4544 GCA_965661755.1 Minisyncoccia bacterium | reverse complement strand
CTGAGTTATGGGTGCAATACTGAACATTAGACATAGTACATAATTTTATGATTATTTTCAATGTAATGGGGGTATTTTTATTATTTAAGAAATATGTTAATGTATTGCAATTGGGCAAGTGGCGGAATTGGTATACGCGTTAGTCTTAGGAACTAATGCCGCAAGGCTTGGGAGTTCGAGTCTCCCCTTGCCCACAAAAACAAAAAATCACTTCTATTTGAAGTGATTTTTTGTGTAAAAAATTTTTGACACAAATTGATTTTTATCATAATGTATTTTTTGGAAAGAGGTATAAATGCTCATACTGATTGGAGAAGGGATTTTCTTTGTCGCCGAGGTTGAGGAAGAACCGAAATCTGGAGACATCTTGAACCTTGGAGACGATCGTCTACTGACCAAAGGAAGATACCCAGCCTACCGAGAAGGTTCACGAACCTGGGGTAGGGACAAAACTGAGTATCCCTACTATAGACGTGGCGCACGAGTTGGAGACATCCAAGGGGGAGAAGAGCCGATCCCAATGATTCCACTGAGCATATAGGAACACCCCCCGCCCACCGCACGACGCAACCCGTCGACATCGGTCGGCGGGTTTTGCATTACCTAAACCACTCTATTCTTTACCTCATTACCACCAAAGAAATCTATAACACTCTGTGCTGCTAAAACCGCCATATCATTTCTAGCACTCTCCCTACTAGAAGCAATATGGGGAGTTAATACAACATTATCTAAATCTTTTAGTCCTTCTGAAAGGTTTGGCTCGAATTCAAAAACATCCAGTCCTGCACCAGCAATAACTTTATTTTTTAAAGCAGAAACCAAAGCGACCTCATCCACCACAGGACCACGTGAAGTATTTATCAAAAATGCAGTCTTTTTCATTATTTTCAAATGATTCTCGTTTATCAAATGGCGGGTCGAGTCGAGAAGTGGAACGTGCAAACTGACTATATCTGAAACTTTCAAAAGTTCATCCAAATTATCCATTTTTTGTGCTCCACAATCTTGCTCTATAGAATCATTTTTATTCAAATCTGTATAAACAATTTTAACTCCAAAACCTTTTAACATGTGAGCAACTTTTGTACCAATATTTCCAGTACCCACTAGACCAACAGTTTTTCCACTCAAATCCGTTCCAACAAAGTTATACGGGGTCCAACCTTTAAACTTGCCAGATCTCATAAACAAATCCCCCTCAACCAGTCTGGTAGTCAGTGCGAGCATTAGTGCCACTGTGTGTTCTGCAACAGCTAGTGCCGACACGCCAGGAGTATTTGTCACAACTATTCCCCTCTTTTTTGCTTCTTCTGTATCTATGTTATTAAATCCAGTAGCATAGTTTGAAACTATTTTAATACTAGGAGAAGCATCAAAAACACTAGAGTCTATCTTGTCGGTCAGTAGAGAAATAATGCCATCATACTGATCTTTCTTTAGGTTCTCGAGCAATTCCTCATGTTTTGGAGCATGTTCCTCTCCATATATTTCAAGTTCAAAACCATTATCACGAAGCATCTTTATACCAACCTCTGGAATATTTCTAGTCAAATAAATTTTTTTATTCATCTTTTTTATTTTTTAATGTTTTAACTTCTTTGTTTAGCATATAACCCTCTGCATCCAAATCGTATATGAAAATATCAGTAAAAGGCATCTCTGTGTTAGCAATATCTTCATCGGATATTTTTTCTATATATTTCATCAGAGATCTGATCGTATTTCCATGAGCCACAACCAAAACATTTTTACCCTTGCTAACCAACGGCACCACTCTCTCAAGGAAAAATGGAACCGCTCTCTCATAAACCATTTTCAAAGTCTCGCCGTTTGGCACAGGATAATCCCAACCTCTTCGAAGTTTGTTGAACTCTTCTTCACCCAAAAGTTTTTCCATCTCCAATTTATTTTTTCCAGTATAGTCCCCGTAGTCTCTTTCGTTTAGAGCCGAGACGTGTTCTGTCGGTAAAATACCATCGGCTAAACAAACACTGAGAATAGATGACAAAGTTTCTATAGACCGCACCTGCATAGAAGCAAAAGCTTGATCAAAGCATATATCTTTTACCAACTCACCCATTTCTTCTGACTCTTCAAATCCAAAAGGTGTTAGATGAACATCTCGACTTCCAGTCCACTGACCTAGTTTGTTCCACTCGGACTCCTGGTGTCGAACAATAACCAACTTTCCTTTATTTACAGACTCATCCTTGAAATCTGTTAGAGAATTTATAGTCGAAACATCAGACAAATGTTTTTCCGCTTCTAGAATAATTTTCTCCATTTGAGAAACAGCTTCGACGGGATATTTGCCGATAGCAGTTTCTTCTGACAACATAACAGCATCTGCACCTTCTGTTATGGCGTTTGAAACATCTTCAACTTCTGCTCGAGTTGGAGAACTACTTTCAACCATAGAAAGCATCATCTGTGTTGCCACAATAACAGGCTTGTTTGCTATCTTACATTTTTTGATAATATCTGACTGAACAAAAGGTATCTGCTCTATAGGAAACTCTGTACCCAAATCACCACGAGCCACCATAACAGCATCCGATAGTTTTATTATCTCTTCTAGATTTTCTACTGCAACCTTTCTCTCGATCTTTGAAATAATTTTCTGCGAACCGTTATTACTTTTTATAAAATCACGACAGAGAGAAACGTCATCTCCAGAGCCAACAAAAGATAGTGCGACAAAATCTATTTTTTCTTTTATACCAAACAGAACCATATTTCTATCTTCTTCGGTGAAAGATGATACGGCTTCTTTGTCATAAGTGTGCACACCACCGTTTTGCACTCTTGGTCCTGGCAAATCTTGGATAGTATAAATCTTTTTATTTAACTTTTTTTCCAAACTTCTCAATGTATCTATAGTTCGTTTTTTCTCATCGAGATCTCCCCAAGAAAAGTTCATCCTGACAATGTCCATACCAAAAGAGATCATTTTTTCTAATACTTCTTGGTCTCCAGATGCCTTGCCAATAGTTGCGATTATTTGTGCTCTAGAATTCATATTTTCATTATACAACCAGCGAAAATTAATTGCTATTTTTTTCTCCAAAAAACCCTTGTTATTAGCCATATTTTGTTGTATAAAAAACTTGACTTTTGTATATTTTGTGATAGAATATTAGGCAGGTGGGGCAAGCTTTCGCTTCCCCCTTTGAACCTTGAAACCTGCAGAAGAAAGAGGAAAAAATGGCTGCTTCAGAAGCGATCATGAATGACGTCTGGTTTCGTATGGGAATTGCCCACGACACGAGCAACGTCATCTACTGCATTGTTGGTGGAGACAAAGAAAGAGGTAACATCATCCGCTTCGTTGGCAACCTGACCGGAAAAGCTGTCGATCCCCTCACGGGAGAGATTCGACTGCTCAGACCAGGTGAAGACCCGAACGCTGATGAGGACTACCTCCAAACCCTGCTACGCAAGTGGGGTAAGCGATTTGTCCGAATTCCAATCAAAGAGTACCTCAAGATTCTCACGGTAGACCGAGTCATCTACAAGAAGACCGCGGACAAAACCAGTGAGAGGCTGAGAGACAAACTATCGTCGGAGACCATGAAAGTATATGGGCTATTGGGTGAATTCCCAAGACCCACGTACCATGAAGCCTTCGACAGCAACAAGAATCTGACGTTTAGCATCGTCAGTCTTGCCACAATCGAAGTAATCAACGCCCGTCCGATATTTGAAAAGTATCCGGACAACTTTCTCGAGATGTTGAGCGAGAAGATCTCCGGATTCCTTTCAGAGCGAATCCTCAAGCTCACACACGACGAGTACAAGCAGAGCGAGAAGAGTTTTGACGATGGTGAACTCGGAGAGCTCAACAAGCTACTCCGTGAACTAGGGCTCAAGTGCACCATGTTGTCGCTGAGCGATCCAGAACTACCTCTGGAAATTCAGAGAAGGATGGAAGCTGCTGCAATTGCGGCAGTGGACGCAGAGGCTGATCGCGAGAGAGGTAGGGGCGCCGGAGACAAGATCTTCTACGAGATGGATGGCAAGGCTCGCGGCATAACAAGAATGGCTGAGGCCAACGCACGCACTGTTGGAGCCATCGTCGATGTTGTATATTCGAACGGTGACGGTCTCGATAAGCCTAAATCCATCGAGAGGGCACTCGAACACATTGAATCACTTGCCTCAGCAGAAGCTGTCGGCAAGAACCAAGGAACGTTCGCACTAGGCGGTGCGAACATCGGGCTGCATAGCTGGAACAAGCGTCCAGAAGCACCAAGAAGGGATGAAGAAGATGAACTGGCTGATGAACCTGCTGATGAGGCTCCAGTTCAGGAGTCGACTCAGCAACCTGTGGCAGTGGCTACGGCCACACACACTCCGACTAGCGGCCAACACAAGAGCAAAGGCCGCAAAGGCAAGAGTCGTCCTCGCAAGTAGAGGACGGAAGTTTGGCAAGATGCTTCTGCTGGAGATCGCCAACACCAAGGTTCATACTTGGGTTGCTGTTCTCTGGCTTCTGGCGATCTACGCCGACTACAAGCACTCCCCTGAGACGTTCCTGTCAT
>CBFIEZ010000049.1:0-4991 GCA_965661755.1 Minisyncoccia bacterium | reverse complement strand
CTACGAGTAGGAAAAAGAATAGCAAAATGATACAAGCCACTATGCCCACTCGGTGGAGGCAACACACCCTTTCCGGACCAAGTGTTTAGACCGATATGATGATGATATCCACCTCTAGATAGGAAGACCGCAGACTCCCCGTATTTTGTTGTAACCTCAAAACCTAGAAGGTCTCTATAAAAACTGAGAGACCTGTCTAGATCTGCTACTGTGAGATGAACGTGTCCGATTGATACATTTTTATTTTCCATATATCTGGATTATAGCACTCAGATAATACCTAACAAATTAGTGCATTACGCCCGGCATAACAGGAGGAACCCATCCAAGAACTGTTGGGTTTAGCATTCCAAATATCATAGCTATGTGCGCGACAACGAGAAATATTGCCACAAAAATAGCATGGAGTTTCAATTTATCCTCATCTGAGCTTCCATTTTTTATTAAGCCAAACTCAAGCATAGCCAGACCGCCCAAAGGGAAAACTCCCAGTAGATAGAATCCCACAGCTATGACATCTGCCAGTCCTCTCCACTCACCACCTGATGTTATAGGCACCACAGCGTTAAACATCAAATAAAAGAAAACACCGAGAAAATAAACTCCAACAATAGCTCCAGCGACAGAATTTATCTTTTTAGCCAAACCTCGAAAATCTCTAGTGAACAATAAATACAACTCTGTCACAGCAACAGTTTCTGCCAAGATAACAGGTATAGCCATAAACATAATAAGATTCCACGGCTGATTACTAGCAAGTAACTGCATATAATGCGTCATTTCCATAAAATTAATTGAATTAGAACTAATAATAAAAAGTTCTAATATAGTGGAGGAGATCTCGGACTAAAGAATTGCCGTTTGGCCTTTTTCTTTTCTACCTGTTCATCAAAGATATACGCAAAAAATAGACTCTGTAATAGATCCAGTTTTATAACAGAATAACTAGTGAACAAAAGCATAGCAGAAGCAACCAAGACGACAGAAGATATTGTTGCTAGTGTCAGAGAATAAACGTGGTCTAGATTAGTACCGAAAGACGCCATCTTGTGACCGTGGCTCATCGCTGTATTATCAACACAGATATATGAACACATCCCTACAGACAAGACTATAGAGAAAATAGCTAATGCGCTCAGTAGATTGATTACCCCTTTACTCATATTTTTATTATATACCCAAAATAGAGTTCAACAAATTAGACTAGTCTCAAAATATAACTTGGAACTATTTTTTCAGAAATGTATCTTTCTTTTATTTTTTTAGGTAAATTTTTAAACCTCTTTATGACACCACGGCAAATAGACTCTCCACAGTTGCACTTCATATCCCAAACATCATCAGAAGCAATAATAGTCGAATAATCAAAGAGAATCTCTTCACCTTTTTTGATACTCCTCATCGCCACAATAAAAAGCTTTTTGTTTTTCTTTACGATTTTAGAATTTGGATTACAAGAATGATTTACAAAATCAGCCGTCTCCCCCTCGGGACTAATATAAAGATCACTATTGAAACGGTATGCGTTTGATCTAGTTTCTTCGTCTGTGTCATCATCTTCGTCGCAACTGATCATCTTGCCAATAACCTCCGTAATAATAGAAGATTTTCTAAAATCTTTATTAGCAAACACACCTAGACCATTTCTAGACTTTCTCAATAGCAGATTTTTATCATTAAGCTTTTTGAAACTCATCTCATCTTCCGGAAAAACTACATTTGAGTAGTTGTGGCTACACCAAAATAGTAACAGACTCTCTGAAGAGGCTTGTATTTCGACTTGAACTCTTCTGTTTTCAAATCACCATTTGGATACAATACGTTATATATAACGTTTGATGTATAACCTATCTGAGGCTTGTTTATACACTCTGGTTCATTACTACTTCTTGTTGTTGTAGCAACATACCTAGGAGGAGAAACATCTATTACAGAAGAAATTATAGGTTCTGTTGTCGTAGCGATACGTCCGTCTGGTGTTCCGTATATTTCGAAAACAACTTTTTCGTCTTGTATACCGCCTTTTATCGTAATCGGATTGCCTGTATCGTTCACAAACTTCAAATCAACTCCAGGATCAGAGTAGGTCGCATCTAGACCAACATCATAATAAGAAACAGTATAAGAATGGTTGTGTCTTTCTGTTATTGGCAAACCAGCCTTTAACAAACTCTGAAAAAGAGTAGTAGACACCTGACAGAGTCCCCCTCCTACTCCTGTTGTCACTTCACCGTTTAGAAAAACTTTTGCCACACTATACCCCGCCTCCTCTGTGGCTGGACCGAGAGATTTTATAAAAGAAAACTCTTCTCCTGGTAAAATAGTTGTTCCGTTTAGTTTCGACACTCCGAGTTCTATATTTTTATTTCTCTCTTCTGTTCCACCAGCGAAACTGACTTCAGCCTTGCCCAAAAGTTCTCCTATTGGTTCCTCCTTTACAGTCTCTAAAACTAGTGCAGGTTTACTAACTTCAATATTTTTTATTTTACTTTTATTAGAAAGTTTAGATAAAGAAAGTGTCGCAACAACCAACAAAACAAGGATCAATCCTATATAGACTTTTGGTTTTATTGAATGATTATTAGACATTATTTTTTATGAACTCTAGCTTTCTTTTTCTATCCCAACGTTTTACTTCTACTTCACGCTTTGATGCAGATGACCTGTCTTTGTGTTTCTCTGTATACACTATCTTAACAACCCTATGCGAACTCGTATAGTGCCCACCCTTACCAGCTTTGTGTTCTTCAAAGCGTCTTTTAACATCAGTGGTAATTCCAGTGTATAAAGATCTGTCTGAACACTGAAGGATGTAGAGAAAATAAGACATCTATTTTAAACTTTTAAAAACATGGCTAGGCTTCTGGTATTCTGTATTCTCATCAAATGGCAAAATCTCATCCGCCCAGTCAAAATTGTGAGTAGCCACAGTCATAGCATCAGAAGCTTCTGGGCCACATATATCTCTGACCTGAACTATCACAGGAACGTTTTCGATATTATTTTTTTTGAAAATTTGAATAAGATGATTGCCTGTTTCTAATCTAAATTTCTTATTCTTAACACCAACTCTCATAATAAGTGGTGCAGTTAAACCATTTATTAAAACATCTTGCCAAAGACCGTCCAAATCTACAATTTTATTATCTAGATGTATCAACTCGCTTGGATTTGTTCCCCTGTAGTTCCAAAGCCACTGAATCGGGACTAGCTCTATTTTACTTTGATCAAAATTAGGATTTTCTTTCCAAGTTTCTTTCATAAATAAATTATATCAAAAAGTTTTATTTTCTTGTAAAAAGGCCAATTTTCCGGTATTCTGTGTTGTATTGCCAGATCGTCTAATGGTAGGACTTATCCCTCTGGAGGATAGTATCTTGGTTCGAGTCCAAGTCTGGCAGCCAGCTCGTGCGACGCTCAAGACGCGTCAAAATAACGATATTTTGATGAAGTAAAGAGCGACCCGTCTAGGACGGAGAAACCGCATAAGTTACCTATTCCGATATGGCATACCTGCTGAGTGCAGTATTCAAGACAAAAAAGTCGCTCCAAAACGGGCGATTTTTTTGTTTTAGATAATTTGGTATACTTTAATTTATGTTTCCATTAAATTTCCAAAACTTAATAAAATTTCCAATAGTTCTCATTATTATGGGGGTTCTTGTTTTTGGATTTTTCTGTGTTGGAATGTTCAGTAAGTCAGCAACGCATATGACTATGTTTGGAAATACTCAATCGATATCTATGGCCAATGAACAGAAATGTTGTGGGTCTAGTATTTCACATCATTTTGAAACTTGGAAAAGTATTACTTTGGCAGTGCCAGATAAGGTACGCGATAGCTTGATCCTGTTAGGATTGGGACTGTTTTTAATATTAGGAGGTAGCTGGCTCTCGAGGCGGCATCACTATCTTTTGCTAAACATCGATATTTTACGATTGAGTTTTTATATAAAAGCACACCCCGATCTCATACTTTTCGATCATCTAAAACTTGCCTTCGCAAGAGGTATTTTAAATCCAAAAATTTACTAACGTTTGAAGCCAGCATTGATCTACGGCCGTAGTGAGGCGTGGGTCAGTTTATGTTGGTATTTTCATTATCCACTTATAAAAAATAATCATCATTAAATTATGGAACACGAAACATCCAACCCTTCGGAACAAACCAACTCATTTAACATTCCAATCGCCATAGTAATTGCAGGAATCTTTATTGCTGGGGCGATATATCTTAGTAATTCAAAAACTTCTTCTGTTGGTGTGAATAACCAGCAACCTCAACAAGTTGCGCAGCAAACCGGAAATCTAGAACAAATGAGAGTAATTAGCCAGGATGATCACATCCGAGGCAACCCAGATGCACCAGTAAAAATAGTCGAGTATTCCGATACTGAATGTCCATTTTGTAAGAGATTCCACACAACAATGAAAGAAGTTATGGATGAATACGGTAAAGATGGAAAGGTTGCTTGGGTCTACAGACACTTTCCACTCGATCAGCTTCATTCCAAAGCTCGAAAAGAATCGGTTGCGCTTGAATGTGCTAATGAGCAGGGCGGAAACGATAAATTCTGGTCATACGCTGATCGTCTCTACGAAGTCACCCCAGCCAATAATGGTCTGGACCCAGCAGAGCTTCCAAAAATCGCTGAGTATATAGGTATTGATGTTGCAAAATTCAACACTTGTCTTGCAAGTACCAAGTATGACAAACATATTGAAGAAGATGTTCAAAACGCAATTGCAACAGGTGGTAATGGAACGCCATGGAGTATTGTGGTCGCAAAGAACGGAAAGAAATATCCTCTATCTGGAGCACAACCGTTTGCATCAGTAAAACAACTTATCGATCTCGCATTGCAAGACAAATAAACATGCCCCTTCAAGCTCTACAAAAAGTATTCCGAAAACCAATATATGCACTCCTTGCTATTTTTGCAAGCTTAGTGGTGTTTGCATTTGCTGTATGGTTTCCAAATATCTCATTG
>CBFIEZ010000048.1:0-5104 GCA_965661755.1 Minisyncoccia bacterium | reverse complement strand
ATTGGAGGGCCACTTGGTAGAAGAGGAAAGGCAAGCTGTTTTGGAGCGGTTAGCCCCGCTCATACAGAAATACCGAGACTTCTGCAGGTTTCCGGTCGACGGTGAGGTCGACTGCGACATCGAGGACGCCGTAATCAAAATCCTTGATGACGGATACGACAGTGAAGAGGGTCTCGCCGACGAAGTCCTGGTCGCTGTGGCTGGGGTTGTAGCCAGGTGCACCCGCGTGACAGTTCTATATGACATTGAGAGGATCTCTCTGGATGAGTACCCAGAAGTACTTCTCATCGAGAGAGAGGCCGGCACAGAGGTTTCAGCCAGGTGGCTTTTCTCTCAGTCTGTGGAGAATCGTGTCAGGAGCTGGATGGGGGGTTGGTTTTTCTGGCAGTTTGAAGATGCTAAGAACAAGGTCTTCTGGCTCCAGAGACCTCACATGGAGGGGATTAGCATCTTTGAACGCCCCTCTGCTTCCTAACGTCACCTATTTATCCTCTGTAGATTTTCTGGCCACCACGTTCCGTCTGGATGTGGTGGCCTTTTTAACATAACAAAAAAATATTTACATAAAACCACTTGACATAGAAATAAGGAGGCGTATAATACAGGTGTAGGGTTTGATTTGGGTGGCTGGTTCGAGCAGACAGGTATACTGTCGCTCACCACCATCCGAGTCACCCCACATCGTCTTCGGTAGCTGGACATTCCAACTACCAAAGCCTGTTCTTTTCTAGGTTGTCGTTTAGGATTCTAAATGGCAACAACCCCTCGTCGCCTTGCGTGACGACCTCGACCACACTGAGCGCCTACCTACGGGTATGGGCGCGTTTTTTGTATACAAAATTTTATATACCTCGAGTGTGAAGTTCCACGTATATGTCTTCTAGAGCTTTCACTGCATCACCTGATGCAATATTGTTTTGGTGATATAGTCCGTCTGTACAGTCTCCAGCGGCCCATATTCCTTTTACTTTTGTTTGTTGAGTTTTTGGATCTACTGGTATTTGACCGATTTGGTTTAGCACTAAAACTTCTTTTGCAAAGTCTGTTGTTGGTATGAGACCAATTTCTACGAAAACTGCTGGAGTTTTTATTTCCATATCTATATGTGTAACGGCATCTTCATAAACAATAGATGACACAAATTTATCTCCTTTTATTTCTTTTGGTATTGCGTTTATTATTACTTTGAAATTTTGATTCTGTTTCAGTTTGTTTACTGTCACCTCATCTGCTTTCAAGTTTTCTGATCGGTTGAGTAGGGTAACAGATTTGCAATATGCCAAAAGCTGAGCAGCTGTTTCAAATGCGGCATTTCCGCCACCAACAACTACTACATCTTGGCCAGAAAATAGAGGTCCGTCACAAGAAGCACAGTATGTCAGACCTTTGTTGTCGAACTCTTGTGCTCCTGGGACATCGAGTTTTCTGCGAGTACTACCTGTTGCTATGAGTATTGTTTTTGACTGAAACTCTTTACCTTCTGTTGTGACAACGAACTCGTCCAAGTTCTTTTTTATATTTGTAACTTTTTCACCCTCGAGTATTTCTACAGAATCTCCCGCGTATGCTTTTATGTGGCTTTTTAAACTTTGAGCCAGTTCCACTCCAGAGATTTTTATTGTACCGATCCAGTTTTCTATCCCTTCTGAAACAACACTCTGACCTCCAAACTCTGGAGCTATAAGTAGTGTTTTTAGTTTTTTTCTAGCTGCGTATACTCCTGCAGAAACTCCAGCTGGTCCACCACCTATTATGATAAGATCGTATGTCATATTGGATTATTGTATATGAAAAATAGTTAGTTGTCATATAGCTTTAATTTATTTGACTAAATATTTATATTCGTATCTAATTGGCTGAGAAACGGTTGTTGCTACCAGCATAGTGCAAAAGCAACGGGACTTGGAGGTCTCAATGAGGATTGAAGTTCGTTGGTTCATCGACGGTCAGAACGGTCAGACTGCTGAGGAAGTGCTCGAGGATGAGAGGATGGAGCCTTTCATCGAAGAACTCTCTCAAGGTGGTTCCTACGTCCTTGAACCGAGGACTCTGTCCCACAAGATGCCCGAGGGGATACCCTCGTATGTGTCTCTGGGATGTGACCTGGAGAACTGGTCAAAGCACGCCTCGTTCTTCATGAGAGCTCTTATTCCACAACTCGAAGGTCTTGGAATCAAGAGGCTTGAGCTTTGGGTCGACAACCAGCCTTTCTGGAATTGGGTCGCAACACTCGAGCGCGGATACCTGGATCTTCTCATGGAATCCAATGGTGTTGTAAGTGTTCTCAGGGGAGCTTGTTGGTTTTTCTCCGCAAGAAGAGCTCGAGAGATTGGCGAGGATCTCTTCAAGAGGATCTTGGCTGTTCGTAAGAAGGTCAAGAGTTCTCGACACTGACCGGTCGTCGGTGAGCTCGTCCCCGGGGGGTCAACCATGAACAAAACAGCCTCTGGCTCGCACCACAGGCTGTTTTTTCTTATTTGATTTTACTTCTTCGTAGGAATGCTGGTACTGCGCCCCATTCATCATCTTCGTCGTCTAATATTTTTTTTGGTTCTTCTGGAGTAGAAGTGCTACTTTGTGTTGGTATAGAGTTGTAGATCTTGCCTTTCTCTTCAACTGGTTCTTCTCGTCTCGGTGCTGGAGTAGAAACTACTGGAGAAGATTGGAAAAGAGTTTTTTTATTGAAATTGTCAGGGAAGTTTGATGCGATAACTGTGATTTTTACCTCGCCTTTTTTTAGTTTGTCGTCTTTTACTGTTCCGAAAATAATTCTTGCATTTGGATCTACAGATTCTGTGATTATTTTTGCTGCGTCTTGTATCTCAAACATTCCTAGATCATCACCACCAGCGATAGAAAACAGTACCCCCTTTGCTCCGTTTATTGAAACTTCTAGTAGGGGAGAATTGATAGCCATTTTTGCAGCTTCTTCTGCTCTTTTTTCTCCTGTTGCGATACCGATACCCATAAGTGCAGAACCCGCGTCAGCCATAACTGCCTTGATATCAGCAAAGTCGATGTTGATGATACCTGGTGTAGTGATAAGGTCAGAGATACCTTCTACTGCAGACTTTAGAACATCATCACAAATAGCAAAGGCAGATTTTGCTGTTGTTTCTTTTGAAATAGTTGAAAGTAGTCTGTCGTTAGGTATAACGATTATAGCGTCTACTGCTTGGCGTAGCTCTTCTAGTCCTTGCTCAGCTAGTTTCATTCTCATTTGTCCCTCAAAGAAAAACGGCTTTGTAACAACTCCTACAGTTAGGGCTCCCATTTCTTTTGCAATACGAGCCACTATAGGTGCTGCACCCGTTCCTGTTCCTCCTCCCAGACCACAGGTAATAAATGCCATATCAGCGCCTTTTATGGCTTCTTGTATTTCCTCTTTTGTTTCCTCAACAGCTCGCTTTCCAAGCTCTGGGTTCATACCGGCACCTAGGCCTCTAGTTAGGTTTTTTCCTATATGAATCTTTCTTTTTGCTTGCACATGGTGGAGATCCTGAGAATCTGTGTTTACAGCAATAAAATCAACTCCTTTTACCTTTGAGTTTATCATGTGGTTAAGAGCGTTCTTTCCAGAACCTCCTATTCCTAGGACTTTTATTCTTGCGAAAGCTTCTACTTCTGGTTTGATTTGAGGCATATTGTTAAAGTTTATTACAGTTAATCTAATCTTTTCTTTCCTTTTGTACCAGTACTATATCACCAAAATCTATAAATAAAAACAATTGACGCAAGCGGGTCAATTGTGCTCTTGTAATGGCTTAAATTGGAGATTTTTTTACTAAATTATGGTAAAAATTGTTTGAAAAAGTTCAATATTTTTGCACCAGTTTTGTTCATTGTATTTTTTATTCCAAGATTCTTTTTTTCGTCTTTTGAGAAGCCCAACATACAGAGTCCGTAGGCTACTGCCCAAGTAGAATCCTTCACACTACTTTTTTGTTCGCCCAAAGTCATACTAGCGATTCGAGAAGGAAGTTTTAGTGCCGCTTTTGCAAAGTCTTCTATGGTTCCAATACCTCCACCACCTCCTGTTATAAAAATTCCGGCAGGTAGTAGTCCATTTTTACCAACTTTTTTTAGATGACTCTCGATAAGTTCAAACATATCAGCCAGTCGAGCAGATATTATTTCGTCTAGTTTCTTTTTTGAAAATGTTGTGGATGTTATACCACCAACTTTTATATTTTCTGCTTCTTCTAGAGGTATTTTTAATCCTAGAGCAATGTCGTTTGTTATATCTGTTGATCCAATAGGGAAGACTTCTAGTGATATAGGGATATTGTTTTCAAAAACCACTATAGTTATGGTTTCTGCTCCGATGTTTGCTAGGACACAACCGGCTATTTTTTGTGCTTTTGTCAGTGTTACAAAAGATGCTGCTATAGGTGAGGCCATAACATCTATGACCTCTATGCCAGCTTGATCTATGGCTTCTAGGAGGTCGTTTAGGTGAGCTTCGAGGCAGGTAATAAATAGCATTTTTACTTCTAGCTTTGTACCTTTCATATCTAGAGGTGTTTTTGCTAGAACTGGTTTTCCGTCTATTTTATAAGAGAGAGGGATGCTGTGGAGTATCCTGTGGTTTTGTACAAGATTTGGAGAAATATTTTCTTCGCAGATCTCGTTTAATTTTTCTATATCGAGTTCTGTTATTTGTAGATCTGCTCTGCCTATCATAGTACTAGAAGACGACGTGATGCCAGATAGTCCTATACCACCAACAGCAACATAGGCTCTGTTTATTTTTACACCAGAAGTTTTCTCTGCTTGTCTTACTGCAGTTTGGATACTCTGAGTTACATCAGAGCTGTTTATTATATAACCGTGACGTAGGCCTTTTGATTCTGTTATGCCAGTACCGAGAATTTTTGTAGTATTTTTATTATTTTCTTTGACGAGTTCTGCAACAACCACTTTTACTTGGTATGTTCCAATGTCTATTCCTACTGTAATGTTGCGCATCATAGAGTATTTTTCTCAATTTTTTTCAGCACGTATAAATCGCCGGTGCGATTTTACTATGCTCGGAAATCAAGAAAACAATCTTCCTCACTCCAGAGTCTTCTCGCAAACTCGGCTTCGCCTCAAACAGTGCTTC
>CBFIEZ010000047.1:0-5163 GCA_965661755.1 Minisyncoccia bacterium | reverse complement strand
TGTATATAGAACTTTACGAAAGCTCTCATTTTCCAATGTAAGCTTCTCTATGTTGTTTTTATATCCTTTTTTCATACCCCTATTTTACACCCATTACGACTTTTTCTCTACATTCGTTAGAACAGAAAGATCTGCCGTCTTCTTCGCTACATTCTTCGCAACAAATGAAATGTTTGTTGCATCTAGGGTTTTTACAGTTTACATACCTCTCGCTCGCTGTCTCACACTTGTCACACTTACCTATCACTTTGTGATTTTCTGGAGAATCAAATGTCATTGTTATACGTTTATCAAATACATATAGCGATCCCTCGAACTCTTGTCCTGGGAACTTTTCCATATATGTCACCATACCACCATCGAGCTGGTACACATCTTTGAATCCTTCCCTTTTTAGCAAACCAGAAGCTTTTTCACATCTCACACCACCAGTACATACAGTCAAAACTGTTTTATCTTTCAAATCCTCTATCTCTCCTAAGGCTTTTGGAATATCTCGAAAGTTTTGAAGCTTTGGCATAATAGAGTTCTTGAATTTTCCCACTTTGAACTCATAGTCATTTCGAAAATCTACAACAACAAAGTCTTTACCACTTTCGTACCACTGTTTTAGCTCTTCTGGTTTCAAATGCACACCAGTTAGTTCGTTTGGATTTATATCATTTTCTAGATGCAGAGAAACTATCTCTGGTCTGACTTTTACAGAAAGTTTTGGGAAAGAATCTCCAGAACCAACACTCTTTTTTATATGTGTATCTCTAAATCTAGGATCTGCTAGATAAACTTTTAGATATTCATCTGTCGCTTCTGTTGTACCCTCGACAGTTGCGTTTATACCCTCTTTGGCAACGATTATTCGTCCCTTTAGCCCAAGTCTCTCACACAAAGCTCTCTGCTCATCCATGAGCTTTTTGGGGTCATCAATATTTGCGTATTTATAAAACAAAAGGATTGTAAACTCTGATTTCATACAGCTAGAATAACAGAAATTAATGTTTTTGAAAACAGAAGAAGCCCGTCAAGGTAGCGTATTGCGACGCACTCCTTCACAGGCTTCATAGTTCAACCTCCTGAAAAAATTCAGAGAAAAAGAAATCATCTATCAGTCGGGGGTCACAACGCCTATTGCACCCCGCGGAAAGAAGCTTCCTGTCCTCTTCCAGACTACGACTAAAGGCGACTAGTGGCTTTCCGTTGATACCACCAAAACCACAGTAGTTGTAGTCTTGGACCAATCCAGATTCGATTGTGTCGTCTCCGTTTCTGAACCTGTAACAGATGAAAACTGCATCAATTTCATCTGACAGATATAGCCAGTCCGCCGCATCACGGTAGGTTTTGGAAACGTGCACTTCAATACCCACACCCACGGAAGCAGCGGCTCTCTTGAGAACGTTCGGGAAGGGATCGTGATCGATCAGCAAAACTTTCAATTTATTCATTCAACGCTCCACAAACAAAAATACTCTCGACCAACTAGATTGTCAATTATTCATACCTTAGGGCTTCGATAGGATCCATCTTCGCCGCGCTTCGTGCTGGAAAAACTCCAAAGAAAATACCTATCGCGCCCGAAACTCCAAAAGCAATAAATATTGCGTAAAGTGGAACAGAGAAAGTCCAATCTAGATTAAACGACTGTGCTACTACAGAAACAAGTAACCCAAGCAGAGAACCAAACAAAAGTCCTATTATTCCACCAAATACCGTAACCAAAGTTGCTTCAAGCAAAAATTCTCGCAAAATATCTTTCTCTCTAGCACCTATGGCTTTTTTCAAACCTATTTCAGAAGTTCTCTCTGTTACAACCACATACATAATATTCATAATACCAACCCCACCAACAATAAGTGATATCGCTGCTATGGCGATAAGAAGATATGTTATACCACCAAAAATAGTGTTGAATGTTTCCAGTGCTTGTGCCTGTGTTTGGACTTGGAAGTCATCTTTGTCTGGGTTTGATATAGAATGATTGTCTCGCATTATTTGTCGTATCTGTTCTGCTGTGCTGTCACCGTCGTTTATATCTCTCAATTCAACAATACCAACAGAAAGATAATCAACTCCAAGCATTTTTCGCTGTGCAGTTTTAAGTGGAATAAAAACTAACTCGTCGTTACCACTCAATGCACCCTGTGCTTCGTAAACACCTATAACTTGAAAGTTTAATGAGCCAACACGGAAAAGTTTACCGACTGGATCATCTTGGCCAAATAAATCTTTGGCAACAGTGTTTCCGAGTATCGCTACTTGAGCTCCTGAGCTGTCTTCTGCTTCTGTATAGAAGCGGCCAGATTCTAGTTTACTTTTATCTATTGAAAATCTTTCTGCTCCAGCACCATAGTAGATAACTGTTTTTTTATTATTTCTATAACTAGAAGGTGCCTGACCTGTGACAATACCGTATGCGTTTAAAACTGTTCCAAGCTTTTTCACATCATCTAGATCGCGTTGTTTGAAACTAGAAATAGTTATTCCTGTAAAAGATCCTCCGGGACCACTAGAATTGCTCGCTCTATTTTTTGTCGTCGGAGGAACTCTAGTTTGTATAAAAAGAGTGTTTGTTCCCAAAGTAGCCACCTGAGAATTTATCAGGCTTCGAAAACCTGCTCCAGCAGATAGCACCAAAACTACAGTAGCAATACCGATAACAATACCGAGCATAGTCAGTACCGTTCTTCCCTTGTTTGCAAGCAGAGCTCTGATTGATTGTTTTAGTAGTTCCATAATTTATTTTTATTCATATCTCAACGCCTCTATAGGATCTAGTTTTGATGCTTTATATGACGGATATAGACCAAAAATAACTCCAGTTAAAACAGAAACTGATATAGCAAGCAAAACTGACCACATAGAAATAACAAAGGCCCAATCATAACCTATAGCGTTCATTAGTTGTGCCATAAGGAAAGATATAACTATACCAACTATGATACCGATAATTCCTCCAAGTGCAGTCAGTGTTCCAGACTCTAGCAAAAACTGCTTCATTATTTCAGAATTTGTTGCACCAACTGCTTTTCGCAAGCCAATCTCCCGAGTCCTCTCTGCAACAGTTACAAGCATAATATTTAAAATACCGATTCCACCAACAATGAGCGACACTGCGGCCATAGAAGTCAGAAACAAACTCAAAGCATCAGTGATTGTTGTTAAAAGTCCAACAGCTGTAGCCTGGTTTCTCACAGTAAAGTCTATGTTGTCGTCAGTTAATATGTGATGTCTTTGTTTCAACACTCGCTCTACGTCTAGTATTGTTTGGTCTATATTTTCAGCATTATCAACTTTCATATTTATAACCTGTAAATGATGTATTCCTAGAAGCTGTCCCTGACCAATAGAAAGCGGAACAAAAATCTGATCATCCTGATCTTGGAAAAATGCACTACCACGTTTGTTTACAACACCCACTATACGCATAGGCACACCCAAACTTTTATCTGTGTCACTAGCAGAATTTACTCTAACTTTGATAACTTGACCTATAGGGTCAACGCCAGTTCCGTCAAAAAGTGACTCTGCAACAGTCGAACCCAGAACCACAACATTTGCTCCACCATCCGCCTCACCCTGACTCAAAAAAGAACCTTCTTTCATAGAAAAATTTACAACGTCAACATAGCCAGAATCTGTTCCAACAAAATTTGTATCTATAGTTTTATTCTGCCAAGTCACACTACCGACACCTCGCACAAGAGAGTTCACCGCCTCTGCGTGCGGAACCTGTGATCGGAGAGCTTTTGCATCTTCCTCGACAAGAGTGGTTATAATAACACCATAAACCTGCGCTGGTGGACCGTTCTTTTCACTTTTTCCAGGCTGAATACTAAGCAAGTTTGAACCAAGTTTATTAACCTGACCCAAAACTAAACTCTGTGCTCCAGCTCCGAGTGAGATGATGATTATAACTCCGGCTACACCAATCATAATACCGAGCATGGTCAAAAAAGATCTTCCTTTCCTTGCGAGAAGATTATTTATTGTCGCTCGGATTGTTTTTGTAAATTGCATTTCTTTGGATTATTTTTTCAGATCACCGTCTGCAGTAGCAAAAGTTCTTTTTTCCACTTTTTCATCACTTATTATCTTTCCGTCCTTCACTCGTATTATTCTTTTTGCATGATTTGCCGTGTCTTGTTCATGAGTAACAAGAATAATAGTGTTACCTTTATTGTTTAATTCTTGAAGAATCGATAGAACAGCGTTACCAGACTTTGAGTCTAGATTTCCAGTTGGCTCATCGGCAAATATAACTGCGGGGTTACAAACCAGAGCACGAGCTATAGCCACTCTCTGCTTTTCACCACCAGAAATCTGGTTTGTGTAATAATCTAGTCTATGAGAAAGCCCAACATCTGAAAGAGCTTTTTTTGCCAGATCGTCATGATTTGTCTTATCACTATATGTTAAAGGAAGTTTTACATTGTCGAGCACAGTAGTTCTAGCAAGTAGATTGAAGGACTGAAATACAAATCCAATTCTCTCATTTCGAAGTTTGGCCAGATAATCCTTATCAAAATCTTTTGTATCTTGTCCTTCAAACTCGTATAGGCCAGCAGTTGGTCTATCTAGAAAACCAAGTATATGCATAAGTGTAGATTTACCTGAACCAGACGGCCCCATGATAGCAACAAACTCGCCTTTTTCTACTGTAAAGTTCACACCATATAGAACCGGTGTACCAACTCCCTCATTAAAATATTCTTTCTGTAGATTTTCTGTCCTTATTATTGGCATTATTATTTCAGATAAGTTACAACAACGTCCCCACTGTTTAGACCAGATAACACCTCAACATCTCCACCGTCAGCTTCGAGTCCTGTTGTCACACTGACTTCTTTATAAGTTTTTTTCTTTATATCATCTATGACTCTAACAATCTTGTTTCCATCTCTGTTTATTATTGCAGAAGATGGTGCCACTAGAACATTTTTCTTTTCTGCTACAAGTATTGTCATATTTGAAGTCATACCAGGTCTAACCTCTGGAATATTTTCTAGACTTCCTGTGATTTTATAATTTACCACACCAGAAACTAGAGTTGATGCAGGATTTACTGTCAGAACTTTACTTTGGAAATGTTTGTCTGGACCTAGAGCATCAAATGTATTGTCTATAGTTTGACCAACAACAACAGAAGCAATGTCTGCCTCACTAACC
>CBFIEZ010000046.1:0-5236 GCA_965661755.1 Minisyncoccia bacterium | reverse complement strand
CCTCACTAACCTGAGCTTCTGTATGAAGCTCACCAACGTTCAAAAGTTTTATAACTTCTTTCATTGCAGTAGATTGCTCACCAAGTTTTATATCTACCTGAGTTATAGTTCCATTTTCTGGAGCTACTATCATTGTGTTGTTCATATTTGATAGAGCGAGATCGTATTGTCCCTGAGCAGATATAACCTGTGCCTCTGCTATACCTATATCCTCTGGTCTAGCTGGGGCTTGTTTTAGTGACAAAGAAGCTTTTGCTTGAGTTAGAGCAGATGTGGCACTTTTTACCGCCTGAACATCATTTAATATAGTTGTATATGATGTATCGACTGTACTCTTTGCTGTAGCCACACCAGTCTGATATGTAGTTAGAGTCGTCTGACTTCCGCCAGTTGTTAGTTGTGTATATGTAGTCAAAACAGTAATAACCTTGCTCAAATAGTCACTTATACTAGAAAGATTTTTTAGTGATTCATTGGCAACTTGATCCATATTGCTTTGAGAAAGACCTGCTACAATATTTTGCCACGACAAGAACACTCCATTTATAGACACTCTCAAGTTATTTAGATCACTAACCGCTTGAGTGTTTGTTTGAATTGTTCCAGATATCCCAAATTGAGGAGAGGTAGATTGAGGATTCGAGTAAAGAACATTTGTATATGAAAGCACTGAAGTATTGGCACTGTTATATGCATTTGAAATATCGTTTAGTAGATCCTGTTTTGCATTTTCCAAAGTTATGTTTGCAGAATCAACAGCGGCCTGACTAACAGCTATGTCTTGGGCAGTCGCAGCAGATTTTACCTTGTCATAGTTTGCCTGTGCTTGAACCAGAGCGCCCCTGGCACTCTCCAAACTAGCAGAAGCATTACCCTGATCCAAAACTGCCAAAATTTGTCCGGCTCTGACGACATCACCTTCTTTTACATTTATTTTCCTAACAACTCCGCTAGTCTGGAAACTCAAACTGAGATCTATACTACTAACAACCTGACCTGTTGTCAGAACTGTTCTTTTTATATCTTTTGAGGCAATAGCTACTGTCTGGATTTTTGTATTGTTTGGAGTTCTAATAAAAGAAAACCAAATAAAAAATAAAACAAACAAACCAACTGCCCCCCAAATAATTCTCTTCTTTGTAAATAAAGATTTAATTCTGGCGATAAATGTAAGATATTGCATTTTTATAATATATCATAAATAAACAAACTACTGAAATAATTTTGTGAATAAACTATTTTAAACCTTTACAGTTTCCTCCAGGAGTAAATCCCGCTTTTCTAGCTTCTTCGATAGAAGCAAAATGAACTTGATTTTCTGGTTTGATTCTTTTTACAGTTCCACACCAAGGAAAGTAGTATTTCTTTCCAGACTTTGAGCCAATAACTTCTCCAGACGGATCCAAAGGAACAACATCTGAAACAACTTTCTGGTTTTCCGGCTTTGTAGTAGTTGAGATAGAGTTTATAACAGCGCTTGTTTCTGTAATATTTGGATAAGAAACCTTTATACCAGAATTCTCGGTTTTTAAGCCATATAAACACCCCAAACCAAAGAAAACCATAGCAACCAGAACCAAGAGTATTATGGTATAGAAGGGCTTGATTTTTTCGAGTATTTCATTTATACTCATATCCACAACATTTTATCATATATTAATTAGCAATGGCACATAAAAAGTCCGCAGGAACAACCAAAAACGGCCGAGATTCAAATCCAAAGTACCTTGGTGTGAAAATCACTGAAGGAGATTTGGCACAGGCTGGATCAATAATCATAAGACAGAGAGGAACTGATGTTCTTCCTGGAAAAGGTGTATCTATGGGTAAAGACCATACTATCTTCGCTCTAGTTCCTGGAAAAGTTAAGTTTGGAACAAAGAGAAAGATTCATTTTGATAATACAATAGTAACAAAGAAAATCGTTCACGTAATCTAACAGCAATCCTACAAAAACCCGCCAACTAGGCGGTTTTTTGTTATCTAAATTTACTATTGACAGTGATATAATAAAGTGATATAATAGAGTTTGAATGGTCTGAGGAGGACCACGCATGGCAAAAAAGTCTAGGTTGGCTAACCCTAGCTGGCTCGAGAAGCCTGGAGTCCTTGGTTTCATCATCGACTCCTACATTGGAGTTCAGAAGCCGGAAAAGTCTGGCGGCCCACCACGGCGGATCTTCAAGTGGGAAGAAGAGGATGGAGAGAGTGTGAGAGTTGTGAAGGGAAATGCGGAAGCATTCACCCTTCAGATGGGGCTGAAATTTGGCCTCACACTCAAGCCGGAGAACGCGACAATGGTGCACGCGATCCTCCGAGAACTTGGGGAACCGGCTCACGACAAGAAGGAGGGGCGAGCAAAGCGGGACACAAACAGTCCCAGAGCTGGCAAGTTCCGCCAGCCAGATCCAGATAAGTGGGTGGTGAGATAATCCACCGCTGAACAACAGGAAAACCGCCAATTGGTTAACCCTGTCAGTTCGGCGGTTTTTCTGTTTTAAAAATTAAATAGCCTCCACAACTAGAGTAAACTCTGCTTTCTTGTTTCCTGATTCTACTAGAACTTTGTGAGTACCAACTTCTTTTATTGGCTTTTCCAAAACAACTATTTCTGGATCGAGAGAAAGTCTAGATGTCTTTAAAACTTCAGCGATAAGCATCTCTTTTGTTATACCAGCAAACAAGTGACCTTTGTCATTTGCCTTTCCCCTCATAGTAACTGTCATACTTTTTATAACTTCAAGATTTTTCTCTAGCAACTCCTGTTGTATCCTCTTTTGAGTGAGATCGTTGTTTTTCATATCCTCAACTTTTTTAATAGCTGAAGGTGATGCTATTTCTGCCAACTTTTTAGGCAAAAGCATATTGATCGCATATCCATCTGCAACATCTTTTATATCGTATTTTCGTCCAACTCTTGGGACGTCTTTAAGAAAAATTACTTTCATAGAAACTATACTATCACAAATTATTTACGAGTCGAAGTTGACACCTCTCCCAAAACCTCGATTGCTTTATTTAGTTGTGTATCAATCTTATCCTCTAAATATTTCTTTTCGTCTAGTTTTACAACAACATCTGGTGTTAGTCCGTTGTGAGAAATAGATATTCCGTTCGGTGTTAGCCATTTTGCAATAGTCACTTTCAAACTTGTGTTTTCTGTTATATCAACCAGTTCCTGAACAGAACCTTTTCCAAAAGATTGTGAACCAACTAGTGTAGCTATGCCATGATCGTGTAGAGCTCCAGCCAAAATCTCTGATGCACTCGCTGAGCCTCCATCTATCAAAACAACTAGTTTTAGATTTTCATTAAATATATTGTACCCCCTAGATCGGAAAACCTGTTTGTCTTTTTCATTTCTAAAATCTTCACTAACTATAAGTTTTCCTGTCGGCAAGAACCAAGAAGCTATGTCTTGTGCTGCCTCCAAGTATCCACCCGGATTACCCCTCAGATCTACTATCAGTTTATACTTTCCAGATTCGACAAACTCTCTCAATGCATCTCGGAAAAGGTTTGGCGAAATAGCAGAGAAACTATATAGACGTATGATAAACACTTCTCCTCTAGTCTCCGTATCAACAGTAGGCATATTTATAACATCACGAACTATATCAACAACATAAGGTTCCTTTGCTCCTGGTCGAAGCATAGTTAGTTTTACAGGAGTTCCCTTTTTACCACGTATATGTTTTATAGCTTCTTCTGTACTCAAGCCATTTGTAACCAAATCATCGATTTTTAATATTTGATCACCTGGTTTTACACCGGCTCTGTATGCTGGAGTTCCCTTTACTGGAGCAATGACGGTTATTATACCCTCCTTTATACCAACTTCCATACCAACACCTTCTATCTGACCAGATATTGATTCACTAAACTGTTTTGCCTCTACAGGTGGGAAAAAAGTTGTGTAAGGATCTCCCATTGATCTAACCATTCCTTCTATAGCGCCATACACTCTGTCTTGATCAGAAACTATTTCTGTAGAAGTGCTGTTGGTTGGAACATATTTTTCATTTATAACATTCCAAGCTTTCCAAAAAGACGCAAAGTCAACCTGACCATTTGGATCATTTTTATTTATTATTGAAGCTATTCTGTTGGCATCAGAAATATTATTTTTACCTAAATAGTATCCAGAAAAAAATGTACCGCCCAAAATAATGATGACGGCAAAAACATAAGCTCTATACTTGAAAAAATCTCTCATTGAGATCAATTATCGCAGTAAATTATATTGTGGTCAAATTTATATTCCTATATAATTGCAATATGATAAACAACCACAAATACAAAGGTGAAACTTGGATAGATGTCGATAGTGGAACACCAGAAGAGATACACGAGTTGATGAACACATACGGCATACATCCTTTCGTCGCCAAAGAACTAACATCAGCAACGCCGAAACCTCGCATAGAATTCCACGACAAATATGTTTACTGTATTTTACATTTCCCTGTTTTTAAACACTCGCACAAAGACGGAAAAAGTCAGGAAATAGATTTTGTCATAGGAAAAGATGCTCTCATAACTGCAAGATACGACACTATAGATGCTCTACATAAGTTTAGTAAGGAACTAGAAGTAAATGAGATTCTAGAAAAAGAGGACAAAAAGAAAGCTCATGATCACCTCATATTGATGAGAATGTTACGTGGACTATACAACTCACTGTTTGAAGAACTAGAATATATAGACGACATAACTGACGACATAACAAACAATATTTTCAAAGGAAAGGAAAAAGAGATGGTTGTTTCTATTTCAGAAGTAACCAGAACTCTTTTGGATTTCAAGAGGATAACTGATATGCATCACAAGATACTGGAATCTTTGAGAGACAGAGGCGAAAAAATATTTGGTGAAGTATTTAGTCACGAGGTGGACTCTATACTCATAGAATACATAAAGATAAACACAACAATAAAGTCAAACCTCGAGATGCTACGAGAACTGCGAGACACAAACAACTCCCTACTAACATCAAAACAGAACGAAACTGTAAAACAACTGACAGTTTTGGGAGGAATACTACTACCGCTAAACCTGTTATCTTGGATATTTGCTATGAGAGTTGGTGGAGTCCCTCTAGAGCATAGTCAAAATGGCTTTTGGATAGTTATTATAAGTATGCTAGCCTATGCACTGATAGCAATACTTTATTCTAGACACAAGAAATGGATATAAAACTGAAAAATACTCTGACTGGTGAGACTGAAATATTTAA
>CBFIEZ010000045.1:1727-5244 GCA_965661755.1 Minisyncoccia bacterium | reverse complement strand
ACAAATAAATGCAACGGATAACTTTAACTCAGGAGGAATCATTCTTATATGAAGGCTTTGGTATTTTCTACAATAAGTGGGAAGAATACTGTGTAATGAGCAATGATTCGAATAGTATGGTTTGCTTTAATTCTGGATTTAAAACTTTGGAACAGGCAAAAGTATTTGTTAAAAAGATTTATCTACGAAATTATAGTAAGGAACAATTAGAGAAAATCGCTCTACAAATAAAAACGGAGGTGTGATATAATTTTTGTAGTAGTTCTTTTTTATATTCAGATATAGATCGAGAACAAAATTTTTTATGCCAAGAGGACTCCGCTAGGAGTCTTTTTGGTACTTATCCACAGTTAAAGTTCTTTGTTTATATAACCAATATATTGTATAATTTATTACATAAGTTCTTTTATTTTTTGGGGAAATCGTGCTTGTAGGCCGATCACTCAAATACTTTCGGCGCGACCCTTATCTAATCTACTCGAAAGAGTGTGATAAATAAGTGAACCGACAGCCTCTTTGTTTGGCAAGTTCGATTTACTCAGTAAAGAAAAGAATAGTGTCTAGTGGGAGGGCTACTAGAACGCTACGGCGGTGCTTCATACACTGAAATACCGTAGGAATTAGTTGGAGAGTTTTATTTTTTATACTACCCTTTCGGACTCAAAAACTCTTTTCGAAACTATATCGCCCAGCGAGGATAGAGAGCTACCCCAACTCACTATCCATATTCGTTAGGATAGCCCTGCCAGTAAACATTATTTATAATAAAAACTAAAGATATGGATTATCTAATGATAATATTCGGAATAATTGCTTTTGGAGTTATAATTTTCTATGCAATAAGAGAAAATAAACAAGAAGAGGCAAACTCAAATAAAACAGGCTCAATTCTTCATTTTAAAGAGGGATTAAAGATTTTTAGATTTGAAGATTATAGGGGAGTTTCAATAATTTATATTTCACGGCACAAAGACCAGACACAAGACCCTGCCGATAACTACTATCAATATCAATTCTTCTGGAAAGGAGAATTACAATACGACGAGAGTAACGATTTAGAGGAGCTTCGATCAGTCGCAGTCGACAAGATAGATGACCTTATAGACAATGGATAACGATAAAACTATCTTTAAAGACGACGAAAAGTACCTCAGAGGTGCTCAAAATTGGTTTATTCGCTATTATTACTACCTTTCTACCGGACTAAACGAGCTAAACGGTTTCAAAAACCTATTTCTAGGTATATTAACTATCTATATCACGTTCAAACTTACTTCTTACTGGTGGGGAGTAGGTATTTTTGTTGCCTCAATTGTAATCCTAACAGTCGTGGGTTATTATATAATCCATAAGGTAGGCAAAGTCCGGGACTGGCTCGGTATACGTTTCTCCTCGTACTTCGGTAGGCAGTCGATAGACTACACACAGGAGACGTTTAAGATTTTACAAGAGATAAATAATTCACTAAAAAAATAAATATGCCAAAATCAAAATCAGTGCAACGTAGAGAAGCAATACAAAAAGAGGTTACATATCGACTCCACGTAACTGATAGCAATAATCACTCGGCTTTTATCGATATAGAATTACTAGACGTGCCGGTGGAACTTCGAAAGGTGTACAATCAAATGATTGCAGAACACGCAGAAGCACAAGAGAACTCAAAAGAGAACGATAAAGGGGTCGCAAAGAGAGTAAAAACTAATGCAAATAAATTAAATGTCAAAGAACAACCAACAATTGCCGAAGACGACGGAACGAACGATCTCCCAGAAGATACTGAAATCTAAACCTCCTATAGAAAAGCACAAACTTTTATTCAAGACTGTATCAGAAAATATCAGAAGCGGAATGTCTATGGAAGAAGCTATGTTGGCTAATGGATATTCTCCTAGTTATGCTAAGAGTAGTACACATCTGAAAGAAACCTCCTCGTGGAAGACGATAGTTAATACAGTTTTGTCTGACGAAAAGCTGGGACAAGTTCACAATGAGTTACTCAATGCAACCCGTTTAGATCACTCTGTCTTTCCTCCTTTTAATTCTGGAGACGGCAAGAAGAAAAAAATAGGCGACGATCTAACAGACGAGCTTATTATTGAACTCCTAGCCAGTGTAAACTGTACCGTTAAAAAGATTATACACGGCGAACAGGCACGACACGTTTACTTTTGGTCTCCGGACAACAGAGCGAAGAAAGACGGGCTAGAAATGGCGTATAAGATTAAAAACAAGTATGCTCCAGAGTCTTTGAACCTAAAGTTCGCAGGATATGATAAGTCGCAATTGATTGATTTGGTGCTTAGAAAACTAAAGAAAAAATAAATGGCAACCGGCGTCGATACACTTAGAGACAAACTAGAGAGCTTATCAATGGAGGAGCTTGTTGAACTTGCAGAGGTTACGGAGGAGATAGAGGAGCGCGACTCAATGGAAGCGTCTAAGAATTATGTACCAAACGGTAAAGCAGAGGACTTTATCAAGCTAGTTGGTGCAGATAAGAACTTTGTTAATATGTTTATCGGTGCAAATGGTGTTGCAAAGACCGCAACTGGTGCAAATATCGTCGCAAATATCGTTTTTGGGGTACAAAATGAGTACTTTAAGGGACTTCCACTGTACGAATCGTTCCCATATATCAAAAAAGGGCGTATTATATCCAATCCAACGACCATAAAAGAGAAAATAATACCGGAATTGATTAAGTGGTTGCCTCGAAACACATATAAAAACTTCCCAGAGAAGCTATACGAGACTCAGAAAGAGGGTAAATACTACGCAAGTAAGTTCGTTTTCAACAATGGTTGGGTTATAGATTTAATGTCGACAGAGCAGGACACCGACTCGTTTGAGTCTGTTGATCTTGGTTTTGTATGGATTGACGAGCCTATGCCAAAGGATAAGTTTCTCGCAACACTCGCGCGAGGACGTCTCGGTATGACTGTGTTCTGGACTTACACGCCACTATTCGGCTCTGGTTGGATTAAGGAATGGATTGATACCAACATACAGCAGGACGGAATGGCAGACTACATTGAGGCAGAAGCAGAGGACAACTGTAAAATTCACGGTGTTAGAGGGTTTTTCGAACACAAGCATATTCAACGAATGGCAGACGCATATCCAGAAGATGAGAAAGAAGCTCGTGTGTTTGGTAAGTTCGGACACTTGCTCGGTAGAGTCCACAAGAGATTTAATCGCAAGATACACGTTATCAAGTCTTTCCCATTGCCAGAGCGAGACTGGACGACGTATAAAGCCCTCGATCCACACCCTAGAGTTGCCGACCACGTGTTGTATATGTCCGTAAACCGCAAAGGAACTAAGATAGTTTCTGCAGAATTACTCTCAGAGGGGCTTATAAAGCAATGCTATCAGCGTATGATCGAGCTAGAGGAGAAGCGTAACTTTCGAATAGAGGGACGAATAATCGACCCTAGTGCGTTCAACAACAATCAGCACACCGACGAGAAGTCTGTAGGCACACAGCTCTTAGACTTAGGCGAACACTGGACTC
>CBFIEZ010000045.1:0-1717 GCA_965661755.1 Minisyncoccia bacterium | reverse complement strand
CCTTATGGCAGGTATCAAGCGAACTGAGACGGCTTTTGACTTCGAACAGAAGCTCGGTAAGTTCATACGTGAGCCGGAGTTGTTTATCTTCGACTGCTGTCCCGTAACCATTAAACAATTGGAGGAGTATGTGTGGAGCGAACACAAGGGCAAGACTGCCGACGATAAGGAGAAGTCCGGACGTCCAAAAGATATTAACGACCATATGCCAGAGAACTTGCATAGATTGTTGTTGAGTGAGCCTAAGTTTATTCCATACGAATTTCGAAAGGGAGCAAAACAAGCACCGAGAAGTTCTGGAAGTTCTGCAATTGCAGATAATGACTTCGATCCATACGCTAGTAGTTCCGAGTAGAGTTATACACAGTTTTACTTGTTGGAGTTTGTGTCAAGTCTGTTGTATAATTTAGGCACATATTCAGATACCGTTCTTGCGGTATTTTTTATTTATATAAACTCAACAACAAATGAAACAACCAGAAAAAATATTTCACGCTACAGTTGCTCATAATAACCCAACAAGTAATTTACCAACTCCATTTCAAATGGTCGGTAGTGGTGTAAAGAGAATTGTTAAAGGTGCAGGACGATTTGTCTTGCATAACTTTGTAGATCCGTCGATTAAAGTTGCTCAGATAAAAGACGCGAAACTAAATAAGATGAAAAAAGATTTAGAGAGCGGAGATTATTTACATAATTAAAATGTTAAGACTCAAAAAGATACCAGTTAAAAAAACCGACTATCCTAAACCACTAGCAGAGGACGTGCCATACTACAATCCGAGTTTTAGTCTGAATGATAAACAAGTAAGTGAAATAAAAGATTGGGACGTTGGAGAAACTTATCAGCTTTGTATCGAGGTTTCAATGACAAGCAAACAAGAATATAAAGACGGTGGAGTATCTGGGGGATTCGACATTATTGCTTATAAGTCTCTAGGAGAAAATATGTCAGACGGAGATATGGAAGAAATGCAGGGTCAGGCAATGGCTAACAAAGAATAAAAATGAAAATCACAACACTTAGAAAAATGCTTTACGAGAACACCTTTATTTACGTAATGCAGTTTGACTATGTGTTTCAGTATTTATTCTCTTGGGGTAATGAAGTTTATGAGGGACACGTTGAAATGCTACCGTCTTGGGTTACTCGTGTGAAGTACAGACTTGGAATTATAAATAGTCCGTACGATATGTCAGCAATGGAGGAGGGCGAGAAGATTGCTTTATCCGGTGCGATTGATTCAATAGAAAAGATTATTTCACAAGGCGGTAAGACTCGACAGTTTGAAAAAAAGAAAAATAAACAGATTGCAGATATTCAAGATGACATACGAGCTAGAAGCACACAGGCTTGTTTGTGGAGAGCAGTTGATACCAAGCAAGGATTTTATTACGAATGTTTAACTCACGGAATGATTGTTAAAATGCGAGACGGAGAAAAACCTCAACACGCAATTATTTCACCGATACAGCAAGAAGAAGTAACTGTATAAAACAATGGCTAAAATAAAAATCGAGTACAAAGACATAGAGCGAGAAGTTGTAGAGGGCGACGAAATCGTTACAGATGTTATTGACGCCGACACACAACGCCGAGTTCTAAAACAAGTTGAGCAAGAGTATCAAGTATGTAAATCTTTTAATGATACAAAGCGAAAGAAAAACCTTGCACGTTTGAAACTTTACAACAATCAAATGCGAGACGATAAGGCGG
>CBFIEZ010000044.1:0-5559 GCA_965661755.1 Minisyncoccia bacterium | reverse complement strand
CGAACGGGTTAACAGTATTCCCGAGAGACTTTGACATCTTTACCCCTCCATCTCCTGTTATGAATCCGTTTATTACTATCTGCTTTGTGTTAGGTAGTCCCGCAGCCATTAGCATCGCCTGCCACATAGCTGACTGTTGTCTCAGATTATCCTTTCCACAATACTGTACTGTTAGTGTTTCCTCATTTGCCCAGAAATTATCAAAGCTTTCTTTGTCTTCTGGCCAGCTAAGTGTAGAAATATAGTTTACTAGTGCATCGAACCAAACATACATAACCTGAGTATCATCATTTGGAACAGGAATACCCCAAGACATTTTTTCTTTTAGTCTAGAAATAGAAAAGTCTTCTAGTCCTCTGTCGACAAAAGCTTTTATCTCATTGAAACGAAAATCTGGTATAACAAAGTTTGGATTCTTCTCATAATATTCTTTTAATTTTTCTGTAAAAGCTGAAAATTTGAAAAAATAATTTTCTTCGTCGATTAGTTCTATATCTAGTTTAGGATGCAGAGGACACTTGCCGTCTTCTAGCTCTGAATCTGTTTTTTCTAGCTCACATCCAACACAATACTTTACTTGGTAAGTTTTTTTATAAATATATCCATTATCAAAACATCTTTTCCAGAACTCCTGCGCTGCCCTCTCATGGTGAGGATCTGTAGTTCTAACAAAATGTATATCAGAAGAAATATTTAGAGCTTCTGGAAGTTTTTTAAAAGAAGAAGCGAACTCATCTACATAATCTTTTACATCCTTCCCAGCGCTCTTTGCAGACGTAAAAAGTTTTTGACCGTGCTCATCTGTACCTGTATTAAAAAATACATCAAAGCCCTGAAGCTTTTTGCCCCTAGCCACGATGTCAGCCCTAACGAGCTCCATAGCAAAACCTATGTGGGGTTCCGCATTCACATACGGTAATGTAGTTGTTATATAAAATCTCTTTTGCATAAATTCGGTATGGATTTTATCTAGAAGAATTCATTTTTTCGACTTTGTTTTTCTCGAAATCATCAAAAAATTCTATTATTACTGCTGCCATAGGGACAGACAGAACAAGCCCCACGAAACCAGCAAGTTGCCATCCAGCCGCTAAAGCGATGATAGAAACTATGGGAGAAACTCCAACAACTTTTTTCACAACTAAAGGATATATGAGTTGGTTTTCAAACTGATGAATTATGAGATACAGACCAATAACAACTAGTGCTGTTGAGAAACTTCCTGTAACAAAGGCTATCATTATGGCAGGTATAGAAGCTAGTATCGGACCAAAAAGTGGGATTATTTCAAATGCCGCGGCTAAAGTAGCCAGAAGCAGCGCGTTTGGTATCCCCACAATAAGCAGACACAAATAAACCAGCATACCAATAATAATGGCGAGAACTAACTGACCTTGCATCCACAAACCTATCTTTCTCTGTGATCTCTTCCATAGGTCAACAACATAAGCTTCGTGTTTTATAGTTGTTATAGCTTTCAAAAACTTACCCACTCCGTCCTCCTCTACAGCCAAATAGAAAGAAAGTATTGTCATAAGGAAGAAACTGAGCAAACCTCCAAAGAAAGCTGTCACTGTTCCAAATGCGTTGGTCGATATAGAAGTTATAGCAGAGTTTATCTCCATTATTACTTTCTCTAGATTTAAACCGCTAGTTAGACCTGCAACAAAACCACTATCACCTATAGTGTCGGAAACAACATTTGCATTGAAATATATAGGAAAATTCTTCAAGAAATCACCAGACTCAGACAAAAGCGGAATAAGTAGGAAGAAAACTATACTCGCCAAAGCCACACCAATAAAAAGATATATCATTATGACAGCAAATATTCTTGGCACTCTCCTTCTTATGAACCATTGTGTAGCGGGTTCTATAGCAGAAGCTACAACGATAGAAACTAACAGAACTAAAACTAGATCCTTTAGATAAAACAGAGTCGCAAAAAGAAGACCTATAACTATAGTCTTTGTTATTGTCCCAATACTAATACTTATACTTTGTTCTCTTATTTCCATATATTTACAAATGATAGCACAAATAAAAATTATCTAGAAAGTTCAGACTTAACAAAGCCTACAAGTTCTACGACCGACATTCTCTTTTGTTCTCCAGTATCTCTATCTCGCACTGTAACACCGGCATCTTTTTCTATAGTTTCAAAGTCCACAGTCACACACCAAGGTGTTCCTATCTCGTCCTGTCTTCTGTATCTTTTACCGATATTTCCGTTATCATCGAACTCGACATTATCGAACTCTTTTTTCAAAGTTTTATAAATTTCTTGTGCCTTTTCAACAAGTTCTGGTTTGTTTTTAAGTAGAGGGAAAACAGCGATTTTCACAGGAGCTACTTTTGGAGAAAACTTTAGATAAGCCCTAACCTCCCCGTCTTTTTCTTCTTCTGCATAAGCGTCTGACAAAACAGCAAGCACAAGTCTCTCTAGTCCAAATGTTGGCTCTATACAATGAGGAGTAATTCTTTCTTTTGTGGCTTCGTCAAAATAAGAAAGATCTACACCAGAAACTGCAGAATGATTTCTCAAATCAAAATCTGTTCTATATGCCAAACCCAATAACTCTTTTTGTCCAAAAGGAAAATCAAACTCGGTATCAATACTTCGCTTTGAATAGTGTGCTCTGTCAGCTTCTGGAACTTCTATTTTATGTACTTTATTTTCATTTAGTCCAATTTCTTTTAGGTACTCGATCTGATACTCGTACCATTTATCAAATATATCCATCACATTTTGTGGATCTCTTGGATCAACAAAATACTCTATTTCCATCTGTTTGAATTCTCGAGATCTGAAAATAAAATCTCTAGGAGCAATTTCGTTTCTAAAAGCTTTTCCAATCTGTCCCAAACCAAAAGGAAGTTTTGGATGCATTGTGTCCAAAATATTTTTAAAATTCACAAACATACCTCCAGCAGTTTCAGGCCTAAGATAAGCAACCTGAGAATCTTTTCCAGCACCAACTGATGTCTTAAACATCATATTGAATTGCTGTTTTGTCATCCAAGCACCCTTAGCATTACAAGTTGGGCAAGAAATGGAGGGGTCTGTGTCGTAACCTATCTGATCTGAACGAAACATCGAGTGGCACTTACCACACTCAACCATTGGATCAGAAAATCCAGCCACGTGTCCTGATGCCTCCCATGCTTTTGGGTTCATAATAATCGCAGCGTCAACACCATACATATCTTCCCTATCTGATATAAATTTTTTCCACCAGATATTTTTTATGTTATGAGCAAGTTCTGTTCCATATGGACCGTAGTCCCAAGTACCAGCCAAACCACCATATATCTCGGAACCTTGAAATATAAAACCTCGTCTTTTACAAAGTGAGACGATTTTTTCCATTAATTCGCTATTTTTTGAGTCTTTTTCTGCCATAGTTGTATACTACCCCGACTTTGATTTTTAGCCAAGATGTAGATTATTTGACCACAGTCTCTCTTCCAGAAACAAAGCTTGGATCTGAATATCTGGTTGTAACAGCAGGTGCTTTGGCGTTTACAATCTTGTCTGTGTAAGAATCCAGAGCAGAAGCAGAAACATCAGAAGTCAGAGCAGGGCTACTACCAATCTGGTTTATACTTGGTGTTATTGCAACTTTAAATGAAGCTTCTCTAGGAGCAAAAGAATACCCTACTCCATAAGATACTGTTCCGACATCCCAAGTTACTATCCTAGTGTCTGTATCATAATCTATTTTTTCACTAGATGGATATGTCTCACCTTTCCAAACAACACCAACAGGCAGTGTCGCTGAGACTTTTGTATTTTTTATATCATTTGTTGTATTAGACAGACTCCAATTTATTGTATAGCTAGTTTCTGTGTCGGCTCTTGGAGGTATAGGACCTGTATTTGTAAGATGTCCTGTATCGCGTAGTGATTTTGCTTTTAGACTAACGTCTGTAGATATTTTCACCATTATGTCTTCTTCAGAAGATACCTTTGTTGTGTCAGATCCAGATCTGTCTCCAGACATAACGATATGAACTTCTATATTGGGATTCCTAACTATTCTACCAGTAGACAAATCTGACAGAGAATACAAGGTCATAGAAACTTGACCGGAGTCCCCCGGTAAAATCGAAGCTAGATCACCCGTAGTATTTTTATCCCAAACTATTTTATTATCGATAGATCTATAGAAACCCTGATTACCTGCTGTTACTTTATTTCTATCAAAGGCGTTTCCGGACATTGTGACCTCTATAGTATTGTTTAGCATTTTATCTGGAAGAGTATTCTGCCATTTTATACTAAGCGGTATAGATACACCCGCTGGATAAACACCCCCATTATCAACTGGAATATCTAAAGAATAGAATGACTTTCTAACACCGATTGTAAATAAATTTGTAGCCAAAGGAGTTTCAAAATCCTTGGATCTGTCTGTGCTCATAGAACCAACAGAAACGCGGAAAGACCTGTCCTCCAAGTTTTGTCCCACCAAAACTCCTCTTATCGATAAAGTTTTCTTATCTCCATTTTTCAAATCACCAATATTCCATATAGAGTTATCTCTATATGCATTTATATTTGAATCTTTATAAGTAAATCCGTAAGGATACTCCACCTTAACCAAAGTATCTTTAACTGGAACAGCGGAATTTGATGTCAGAGTTACTATTATATTAACAATCTGTCCAGAGTTTATTTCTTTTGGATAATCAATATCCATAATAACCGGAGAGGATCCTATCAGAACATCGAACTTTTTCTCTTTTGAAAATACTGCATTGGAACCTTTAACCTTGTACTCTAGTTTGAGTGTAAATGTTTTTATTGAATCTTTTTCACCAAACAAAGCTGCAGTCAAAATCTGTTCTGTAACTTTACCTTTTGATATGAGACCGAGGTCAAATTTATCATAAGTCACAACTTTATTTTCTCTACCCGGTATAGAAGTTCCCTCTGGATAATAAACAAACAAAACCACATCTTCCAAATCAGTTCTGTTACTGTTTGTGATAGATAGATTAACAGAAAACTCTTCTCCGGAAGATACAGAGCTAGGGGCCACAACATCAACACTCAGATTGTTAGAAGATATCATATTAAGTCCCCCAAAAAATATGAACGCTGCAATACCCAAAGATATAGCAAAAAACGCAAAAGAGCCTAGTAGAAATTTATTAAAAAATGAATTATTTTTCTTTACCATAGCTTCGGGTGATAAATCGAAAGAAACATTAGTGCCCCAATCTTTTCTCACATCCAAATCACTAGGAGCGACAGGTGTTCGCTTTTCTTTTGGTACTAATTTTTCATTTCTAGAATAAAGGTTGCGTTTCAGGCGTTCTATACTGCTTTCTTCCAAGTTTGGTTCCATACAATCTACAATTATATCACAAATATTTTCTTTAAAACTACAACTGACTCTCTTTCAATGAATTATTGATAACAGAAATAGTTCCTTCATATTGTGATGCCATGGATAAATTGCATCGGGTAAATCTATTCAATAAAAGATGAAGAATACATAACTTTTGACAGGAAAATGGGTATTTTTTTTATTAGATTTGAGATGTAAAAAT
>CBFIEZ010000043.1:0-5633 GCA_965661755.1 Minisyncoccia bacterium | reverse complement strand
AAATAGTTCAGAAGAAAAACCAATATAAGTAGCTAGATTTTCGGCTAAAAACATATTCAAAGAATTTGGCAGGGATCTATTCCATGTATAATTTTGATTTGTCGGATTGGAAAACTGTGTGTAGAAATTTGTAGCCAACTGACTTTCTGAAACGGAAGTGCTTACTTTATCCAAAGTACTGACAACTTTATCATCTTCTCTGGCTGTTATACTTGTGCCGGTCTGGATTAATATCATAGAAAATATTTCTTTTACATTTACTATATTTCTCCATTCACCTAGAGCAATAGTCGACAATAGAATATTTGCGTTACTGTCCTTTTTTGTAATCTTTGATATGAGCGAAGGTCCTTTATCACTCAAAATGAACTCGTCCCAATACTTTGGTGGCTGTGCTATCTGATTGTTTGTAAATATAACCCTATTCCAATACATAACCATAGGATCAACCAGAAGTGGCAACGCCACTATACCGTCTTTTGCTAGGAAAATCTCTGCATTTTCTATGAATCTATCTTTGAAATCTCGAGCTGAATAGTTTTTGTAAGGTATATTTAGGATCTTATTTCTATTTTGATACGTTAGATCTTCACGCAATATAACAACATCTGGACCATTACCATCAGAAAGTGCGTTTATAAAATCTTGTTGAAAATCTGCACTATTTTTTCTAACATATTTTACCTGAATAGACTTCTGATTCTTAACAGTTGCATTGTTATATAGAGCATCAAATACTTCAGAATCTACCGTACCCCACACCAAAAGGTTCGCTGAATCAGAACCAGAACCCCCTCTGGAAGTAGCGAAAGAAATTAGGCCAAATAAAATAGAAAAAACAAAAATACCTAGTATAGCTATCTTGAATTTACTTAAATCATTCATAATTTTTTGTATATAAATCCATAATGATGTGCGCCGGCTGTGATTTCCCTATCCAAATGAAAGCCGGCCTTATCAAAAAGTTTTGTAACTTGGTCTTTTTTAACAACAGACTTTGGAGCTGGGCCCAACCCACCAAAAGAATCGACCCAATCTACAACCAAGACCCTACCAGAAGTCTTTAAAACTCTTTTGGCTTCTTTTACGACACCTTCTTTGTCATCTACTTGAAATAAGATGTTCGTCAGGAATACTAAATCAATAGAAGCTTCACGAAGCTTTGTTCCTCCAACTTTTTCTATATCACCCCAGATAACTTCAACGTTATATAAACCCTCTTTGGTAGAGGTATTTTTCAGTTTTGTTAATAAGTCTTTATTTACATCAATGGAGTAAACTCTACCAGTAGACATGAGAGCTTTGGCTGCAGATATTGTGTAGTGACCAGACCCACTGCCAAAATCAGCTATCTCCATTCCCGCTTGTATTCCGCATTGCTCAACATTTTTTACTGGATCAGAGAACATACAAACATTATAGTATGGAAAAAATCTTATAGCACGACAGTTATTAACAATATCTTCAAACCTTGCACTTATATTTTTGGGACTTTCATAATTTTAGGAAAATCCGATGTGAGAAATTCAAAATACGAGAAGCCTTACTACTAGTAAGGTGACGAGCATTTTGAATTTGGGAACAAGGAGTTTCCAAAATTTGGAAGTCTGCCTACAAACAAATTAGACTTGCAATAGAATCCCCGTCTCTCAGTTTCATTATTCTTACTCCCTGAGTCTGTCTTCCTAATACTGGAATCTCTTTTGCATCCACACGTATCACCTGTGATTTCTTTGAAATAGCCACTATCTCTCCCTCACCTTCGGCAAAAACCTTTGCGGAGATCAAAATACCTGTCTTTGGAGTAACGTTTGCAGTTTTTATACCACTACCACCTCGGTTTTGGATCTTGTATTCATCTATATCTGTGCACTTTCCGTATCCATTTGAAGAAATAACCATTAGACTACCGTTGTTCATTGAGTTCGGTACAGTTTCTGCAGATATAACCTCATCACCTTTGCCTAGTTTTATTGCTCTAACACCCATAGCTGTTCTACCCATCTCTCTTATGTCACTCTCCTTGAAATGTATAGACTGACCTTTCGCTGTCACTACTATTACTGTATCTTTTGAGTGTGTAAACGAAGCAGAAACTAGTTCATCTTTACCATCTAGCTTTATAGCAATAATTCCTGATATTCGAACATCGTGGAATGAAGCTGTTGCTACTTTTTTCGCAACACCCTCCTTTGTTACCATCATCAGAGAACTTGTCTCTTTCTTTATTTCTTTTGGCATAGGTAAAACAGAAGTCACCTTTTCTCCCTCTGATAGAGGTAGAAAGTTCTGTATAGACTTTCCTTTTGTTGCTCGGCGACCCTCTGGAATATCATACATTTTTGTTTGATATGCTTTTCCTTTATTTGTGAAAAATAGCAAGTCTGAATGAGTAGAAGCAATAAGTAGCATAGTCACAAAATCTTCTTCTTTTGTATCTAGATCAACCACACCAACACCACCTCTCTTTTGTTTTCGGAACTCGTCTGGATTTGTTCGTTTTATGTATCCACCAGCAGTCAAAACTAGAGCGTTCTCCTCATCTGGGATGAGATCTTCGACAGAGAGAACCTGTGCTCCACCTTTTATGATGCGAGTTCTTCTTTCATCACCATACTTTTCTTTTATTTCTTTTGATTCATCTTTTATTATTCCCAAAATTTTCTTTGGTGAAGCCAAAATAGCTTTACATTCTTCTATAAACAGCTGAACGGCTTTTAGTTCATCTTCGATTTTCTTTCTCTCGAGTCCAGCTAGTCTAGAAAGTTTCATTTCCAAAATAGCACTAGCCTGTATGCTTGAAAACTTGAACTCAGACATCAAACGCTTGTGAGCTTCTGGAGTATCCTTTGAACTTCGGATCAGTTTTATGATCTGTTCTATGTGATCTAGAGCTTTCTTTAGGCCGAGCAAAATATGCTCTCTTTCTAGAGCTTTCTTTAGATCATATTCTGTTCTTCTCCTTATAACAGTAACTCTGTGAGATATAAAATTCTCCAATATGCCTTTTAGGGACATCGTTTCTGGAACTCCGTTCACTAGAGCCAGCATATTGTAGTGGAAAGTGTCCTCTAGTTGAGTATGTTTGTATAAATAATTTAAAACGGTCTGAGGATGTGCTGTTCCTTTCAGTTCTATAACCACGCGAATATCTTTCGCTGACTCGTCGCGAATATCTTTTATTCCCTCAACTTTTTTCTCTCTGTGAAGATCAACTATTTTTAAAATAAGATCTGATTTGTTAACTCTAAAAGGTATAGAAGTTATAACTATCTGGAACTGTCCGGACTTTGTTTCAACAATTTCTGCGTTTCCCCTAACAACAACTCCTCCTTTTCCACTAGCATAAGCGTGAGCAATATCTTTTTGGTTAAAAGCGATACCTCCAATAGGAAAATCTGGACCTTTAACGAACTCTAATAGGTCTTCAGTTGTAGCATCTTTGTTATCTGCCAGGTGTATAACAGCATCCATTACCTCATTTAGGTTGTGTGGAGGTACATTTGTTGCCATACCAACTGCAATACCAAGTGTTCCATTCAAAAGTAGGTTTGGAACAGCTGTTGGCAAGACTTTTGGTTCTTTTCTCGTGCCGTCGTAGTTTGGTGTGAAATCAACTGTCTCTTTTTCTATATCTCGAAGTAGCTCGACAGACAGCTTTGTCATCTTTGCCTCCGTATAACGCATAGCAGCGGCATTGTCTCCGTCTATAGATCCAAAGTTACCCTGACCCAGTATGAGTGGATAACGCATTGTAAAGTCTTGAGCCATCTTTACCATTGACTCATAAACCGCAGCGTCACCGTGAGGGTGATAGTTACCCAAAACTTCTCCCACAACAGCAGAAGATTTTCTAGGTTTTGAACCAGCAGTTAGTCCTAGTTCATTCATGGCGTACAAGATTCTTCTGTGTACAGGTTTCAAACCGTCTCTAACGTCAGGAAGTGCACGGTCAGTAATAACTGACATCGCGTAGTCAATAAAAGAGGTTTTCATCTCATCAGTGATTTCCTGAGAGACTACGTTTATGTGAGCTGGAACCTGTGGTTCGTCTGCCATTTTGTCGGACTGAGTTTTTTTAGCCATAAATATACCCGTGTATTATATCATAAATAGAAGTTAGATTCCAGCATCAAAATCCTCATTTATTGTAGTAGAAGCTACTGAAGATTCTTCGTAAACAGGCTCTGTATCAGTCGTGTTGTTTTGTATATGCTTTGTGGTTGAAGCTATGCCAGATATTGATTCTTTTATATTATCTATCTGCTGTTTTGCACCAGAAAAACCCTCTTTTATGTTTCTGAAAAAACTCTCTGTTGGACCAGACTCTACGGCAGCCGCAGACTGTTTCTGATTTTCAACAAACCTCAAATCTGGATAAATAACAGATAACCAAATAACCGCTATAACAGAAGAAAAAGATAGAGCCGTTAGAAAGGCTATCCTCTTTTTTGCTCTTTCTGGTTTATTTCTTATTTTTTCAATTAGATCAAACATAGTTGATTAAACTATATCGAGCAAAATAACTTCTCCCTCTTTACCATCAACGTCTTTTCTTTTTATTGTTAGTTTATCTATTGGCTTTACACTCTCTTCTCCAGATTCTTTCAAAAATAGTTTTAAAGCATCTTTCTTGCCGACATCTCCAAAATGACTAGGGATGATTATCTTTGGCTCGAACTGAACAGCTAGTTTGTGTGCCAATGCTGGTTCTACAACTCCTTCACCACCTATTGGAACAAACAAAATATCTATACCCTCTAGAGCTTCTTTAGCCTCTGAACTCAACTTTTCATCAGAAATAGCGCCGAGAAAACCAAGATTTATACCCTCGAGTGATACTGTATATATAGTGTTTATCTTTTCACTTCCTCCTGCCTGCGCAGGCAGGCCGTATTCTGATTTTGAAAGAAAACCTTTTATAAAAACGCCTTGCACTTCATACTCACCAGGACCACTTATAACAAAAGATTCTTTTTCACCTCTAGATGTTTGCTCCACACCGTTATGTTCTGGAGAATTTAGAGAAACGAGAGTTATGTCGCTACCAAACTTTGTAGACTTTAGTTTTGAATCTTTTGAAATAGGATTTACTGCAATAGTAGTATCTCCAAATGAAACTTTGAAAAAATCCGCTCCGTGGTATGTGATTATCATAATCGTAGTGTAACAAAAAATATAATAGTTTCAAATACATTGAAGGCTCGGCACAATGCCGAGCCTTTGTTCACTCCCCAAAAGAACCTTATTCCGTTGCGAGCTGATACCAGCCGTAACGGAAGTTGTCTATCTGCTCTTGGGTTATCCCACGTCGCCTGAGCGCAGCACGGAACTGCGAATCTCTGTGGGTCAGTATTTGCTGGATCTGCGAAAGATCCTCAATACTGACCGGCTTGCCAGAGATAGCTTCCACGGCCGGAGTGAGGAGATGTGCCTGCCTGTTCATCCTGTTGATTGCTCTCTGATTGGCAAAAAACACAAACAGGAGCACAAAAAGAACGATAAGCAGGATGAAAGTCACCCACCCTAATAGACGATTTTTTTCAGCCAAGCCAAGTAGCCCTCCAATAACAACACTATCATACCAGAACAACCATTGCCAAATCATTATTTTTCAGTATACTTATCCCTTG
>CBFIEZ010000042.1:0-5666 GCA_965661755.1 Minisyncoccia bacterium | reverse complement strand
AGAGGCAAAAATGCCAGCTGTTTTGTATGGAAAAAAGACAGAATCTACACCTATTACTTTGTTAAAAAAGGATTTTATTTCTGTTTGGAGAAAGGCTGGTGAGTCTGGAGTAGTTACAATCAAAACTCCAACATCAAGTTTCGATACTCTTATCCAAGATGTTGATATTGATCCTGTAACAGATATCCCAAGACACGCAGACTTTTATGTATTCGAGAAAGGAAAGAAAATAGAGGTTTCTGTTCCAATATCTTTCGTTGGTGTTTCTCCTGCAGTAAAGGATCTAGGTGGACTTTTGGTAAAATCTCTACACGATCTAAAGATTTCTGCTGATCCTCAGCACATACCTCACGAGATAGAGGTTGATATTGCATCACTGGTTGATTTTTCTAGTCAGATTTTAGCAAATCAGGTAAAACTTCCATCTGGAGTTGATCTAGTAGAGAATCCAGACGAGGTAGTAGCCCTAGCTAGTGCTCCTAGAGAGGAACTTGTAGAGGAATCTGCTCCAGTTGATCTATCTGCTATCGAAGTTGAAAAGAAAGGAAAGAAAGAGGTTGAGGGAGAAGGAGAGCAGGCCTAATTGTAATAATTTGAACATATGTTCGTCTCAAAAAAGGGTTACAAACACCCTTTTTTGGTATATAATCTAAAAGATGTATTCGATGTTTTTTTTATTTTCTAAAAAATCAAAAACCTTATTTTTCCTGCTGTTGGTTCTTTTCTTTGGCCTTAGTTTTTCTAGGGTTTTGGCTATTACTCCAGAAGAGCAGGAAGCTATATGGAAAGCTGAACTAGCTCAGACAGAGGCTGATATAGCAAAATGGCAATCTATCCTAAACAGCACAAAAGCTAATACAAAATCTCTGCAACAAGAGGCTGCTGTTTTAAATGCAAAAATAAAAGAAGCTCAAGCTACAATAAAGAAAAAGAACATAGCCATAGAGAAACTAAAAGTTGATATTGCTAGTCGAGTGAAAAAGATAGGTGACTTGGAAAACAAGATAGAAAGAGGTCATGAATCTCTGGCTCAGCTCATAAGACAGACAAATGAGATAGATCAAACATCTCTACCGGAAGTTGTCTTGGGTAATAAAGACATATCGGACTTCTTCTCTGACGTTGATTCTTTTCAACAGATTAACAGGTCTTTGAAAGATCTTTTTGCTGAGATAAGAGATACAAAAACAACAACAGAAAAAGAAAAAGAGGCTTTGGATAAGAAAAAAGATGAAGAGCTCGATACAAAAGCTAGTATAGAAGCCCAGAAAAAAGAGGTTGAGCAAAATGAAAAAGAAAAGCAGTATCTGATTTCTGTAAACAAGACTCAAGAAAAGACTTATTCTCAGGTGATCGCTGATAGACAAGCAAAAGCAAACGAGATTAGAGCAAAACTGTTCAAACTTGCTGGAGGTGGCGCAGCAATTCCTTTTGGCACCGCTCTTACTTATGCTCAAAATGCTTCGGCAAAGACCGGAGTTTCTCCAGCTTTTGTTTTGGCTATTTTGACTCAGGAAAGTAGTTTGGGTGCGAATGTTGGTAAATGTTATGTTACAGATATAAACAAAGGAACTGGAACAAATACCACTGGAACAAAAACTTATACAAATGTTATGAAAGCTCCTAGAGACACAGTTCCATTTATCGAAATATTAAATAATCTCGGTTATAGTTCGGAAAAGACTGTGGTTTCTTGTCCTATTGCTGGAGTAGCTGGTTACGGTGGAGCTATGGGTCCTGCTCAGTTCATACCATCTACATGGAAACTGTTTGAAGACCGCCTAAAAGATACGCTAGGACACAATGCCAATCCTTGGGATCCGGAGGATGCGTTTATGGCTTCTGCTATGTATTTGGGTGACCTTGGTGCTGGTAGTGGAACATATAGCGGAGAAATAAAGGCCGCTTGTAGGTACTATGGAACAGGAGGAACCACTTGTTCTTATGGAAGAAGCGTTATGAAGCTGAAAGACAGCATACAGTCCGACATCGAATATCTACAACAATACGGAGTTTCTAGAAGGTAGACAAATTAAAGCTTTTTTGGTAGTCTAATTGGGCAATGAAAAAAGATATACATCCACAAAACTATAGACCAGTCCTATTTATCGACAACTCAAATGGCGCTGAGTTTATTATTTCTTCTACTGTAAATTCTAACGAAAAGACAAAAGCAAAGGCAGATGGTAAAGAATACCCTGTTTACAGAGTTGAAATCTCAAGTGCTTCACATCCTTTCTATACAGGAAATGAAAAGTCTCTGGATACTGCTGGAAGAGCAGAGAAGTTCCGAGCTCGAGTTGCAAAAGCGAAAAAATCAGCAAAATAAATTGGTCTCTTTTTCTTATAATATTTTGGAGCACGGATATTTTTCTGCTGAAAAATTCCTCAAGTCTCGGCACTCCGCCTGCGAAGTCTCCAAAATAATATAAGAAAGAGAGACTTTTTTGGTATACTTATTTAACAAAATGGATCTAGAAAAATTTTTACAAAACCCAAAGACAGCCTATCTTGCTCAGGAGTTTCAAAGACTTTTAAAACAAGAAGAAGAGACTAGTCAGATGATACAGAGTGACCCTTCACTTGCTGATTTGGCGCATACAGAACTTGAATCAATAAAGAACCAAAAAGATGCTCTTCAAAAACAAATGGAAGATATTGTTAAAGAAGAGGAAAAAGAAGACGAGTTTCCAAACGAGATTATCCTAGAAGTTAGAGCTGGTGCTGGAGGAGAAGAAGCCTCTATTTTTGCCGAGGATTTGGCTCATATGTATACCAGATATGCCGAAAATCAGGGCTGGGGAGTGAACCCTATAGATGAATCTCTCAGTAGTGTTGGCGGTTACAAAGAAGCTTCTTTTGAAATAAGGGGTAGAGATGTTTATAAAAAACTCAGATACGAGACTGGAGTGCATAGAGTGCAGAGAATACCAGCTACAGAAAAGATGGGGCGTGTTCACACATCAACAGCCACTGTTGCTGTACTGCCTGTGAGAAAGAAAATCAGTATAGAAATAAAACCAAGTGATCTAGAAATAGAAACTAGTCGTTCAGGTGGTGCAGGAGGTCAAAATGTTAACAAGGTGGAAACAGCGGTGCGCATTATTCACAAACCAACAGGTATAGATGTGCGCTCTACATCACAGCGAAGCCAGCTCAAAAACCGCGAGGCCGCTATGAGTATTTTGACTGCAAAACTTCAGATGATGAAAGATGAGGAAGAGGCTTCAAAATACTCTGCTGACAGAAAATCACAAGTAGGGACAGCAGATAGGTCAGAGAAGATTCGAACATACAACATTCTTCAGGATCGTATTACAGATCACCGTATAAAACAGTCTTGGCACAACATAGAAAAGATTTTGGCAGGGGGGATTGATCCAATTATTGAATCGATGGAAAACTTCGATGGAAATTCTGTTATTGGTGGCGATGAGGAGTAAGTATTGCAAAAAAGCCAATATTTTGGTATATTTTGGCCCACGCATGAAATTGCGATAATTATAAAATTAACAAAATTAGGAATCACAAGGCACAGACAGTTGCCTGTCCCAACGGGGATTGATTTAAAACAACAATGAATAAAACAGATACAAATAATTCAAAAAGTGGAAATGGCGTTGTAGACGCCCTATTTTCAGTTGGTGCACACTTTGGTTTTATAAAGTCTAGACGACACCCAAGTACAAAACCTTTTATATACGGAGTAAAAAACAAAATTGAGATTTTTGACCTTGAAAAGACAAAGGATTCAATGGAAAAAGCTCTATCTTTCGTAGAGAGTGTTGCTTCAAAGAACGGAACAATCTTATTTATAAGTGGAAAAAATGAAGCAAAATCTGCTATCACAAGTGTTGCAGAGTCTATAAATCAACCTTATGTTGCTGGAAGATTTATCGGTGGAACTTTGACTAACTTCCCAGAAATCAAAAAAAGAGTAGAAAAACTAGAATCACTAGTATCTCAAAAGGAAAAAGGTGAGCTTATTAAATATACAAAAAAAGAGAGACTTTTGATCGACAGAGAGATAGATAAGCTACGAGAGTTCTTCTTTGGTCTTTCAGTTATGAAGAGACTTCCAGATGCAGTATTTATAATAGACGCAAAGAAGGAGTCTATAGCAGTAAAAGAGGCAAAGTATATGGGCATACCAACAATCGCACTTTGCGGAACAGATAACAACCTAAATGAAGTAGATTTTGCAATACCAGGAAACGATTCTTCTAGAACAAGTATAGAATTTTTCCTAACAAAAACAGCAGAGGCTTTCAAAGCTGGACAGTTGAAGAAACCTACAGCTACTGTATAATTAATTGGTGTCGTTTTTGTTTTTAATTCATAATTAATCTTATTTGATATGACTGAAATTACAACAGAGCTAGTAAAAGAGTTGAGAGACAAGACTGGTGTTTCTGTAATGCAGTGTAAAAAAGCTCTAGAAGAGACAGGTGGAGATATGGAAAAGGCTACAGCACTACTACTAGAGAAAAGTGCTGAACAGGCGCTTAAAAAGGCGGATAGAACACTAGGAGCTGGAGCAATAGCTTCATATATACACTCTACCGGCACAGTTGGTGTTATGGTAGAATTGCTATGTGAGACTGACTTCGTTGCAAAGAACGAAGAGTTTAAGGCTCTGGCGCGTGATATAGCTATGCACGTGTCAGCTACAGATCCAAAGTTTCTAAAATCTGATGATGCTGGTGCAGAGGCGGATCCAGAGTCAGTTCTACTATCACAACCTTTTATTAAAAACCCTGATGTTACAATAACCAATCTTGTACAACAGGCTACACAGAAATTCGGTGAAAAAATAGAAGTCTCACGTTTCGTAAGATTTTCGATTGCTCAATAATTTCTAAATTATGACAACTATATTATTTTTCGTGTCTTTGTTTGCGCTTTCAGTGCTCATTGGCTCAAAAGTCTTTGAAATAAAAGTTCGAAGAATCGATGTACTATCTAACCTTTTTGCAAAAGGTGATGAAAAGATACACAAGATAATTGAACTAGTTAATTTCAAATACAACAGATACAAAAAAATAGCGCACATATTTATGTTTGAGTTTTTACCATCATACGCTTATGAGATTTTGGTAAAAATGAAAGACTATGTTTCAAAAAAGTATTACAGTTCAGCTTATAATTTTAGAGGCAGAAGAGTATTGCGAAGTAACGGCTCAGTTTCTTTCTTCCTAGAGAGGCTTTCAGAGGATAAAACAGGTACTGAGGCTAGGAATATATAGGGTTGAAAATAAGTTGATTTGATGATAAATTGTTTAGGTTGTTTTAAACAACATTTGCCACTTTAGCTCAGTTGGTAGAGCAGCCGTTTTGTAAACGGCAGGTCGTCAGTTCGAGCCTGACAAGTGGCTCCAATAATTACCCGTACGGGTAATTTTTGTTTTTGCCACTTGTCAGATTCGAACTGGGGAAAGGGTCGGGAAACGGGAGTTTCCCGTGGAGGAAGGATTGGGAAAACCGTGGGTGACCAGATTTTCTTGAGCATAGCGATTAGAAAATCGAAGTACTCTTGTGGTGTTTCCCCAGGAGTTCAGAGCCTGACAAGTTGCTCACGAAAAATCCCCGAAAGGGGATTTTGTGCTAGAATTAAATAATAATGGATCGTAAAAAGCTTATTTGGATAGGAACATTTGCTGGAGGAT
>CBFIEZ010000041.1:0-5824 GCA_965661755.1 Minisyncoccia bacterium | reverse complement strand
CTAATGCTCTCTCTTCAGAGAACAGACAGGATCTACTCTCCATGGAGCCCCGATCGTCTCAAAGAGGAGATCGAGCGACGGGACCGGAACGGAGAGTACCACAAATCAGCCATGCTTTGGTTTATCAGCATGGTAAGAGAAAGGAAACTGAGCCTGTACCAAGCTTGCGACCTCCTAGTCGCACTGGCTGTCGGGCAAAAGTAGTCGCCCAGGAAGTCGTCGTGCTTCTGGGCGACTTTCATTTATTTAAATATTTAAATCATCTCCCCAGGCTACCTCCCACCCAAAATTTTGATATACTTTAACTATGGTTACCCTTTACAATGTAATTTCTGAAGATGGTTTTATAGCTACAAAAGATGGTGGCGAAGATTTTATTCCGGATGAGTTATGGCCTAGCACACTCGATTTTTTTCGAGAATTTGAAGCTTTAATAATGGGGCATAGGACATATGAAGCAATTCAGAAATACGATATAGATATGCTCGCAGAGTTTGAAAATATACAGAATCTTAGGAAGATCATACTAACTAACGATTTAAATTTTAAACCAAAAGAAGGATACGAGGTCTTTCACAACCCAGAGGAAGCTATTGCTACTTCACAAAAAGTTTTAGTAAGTAGTGGACCAGAGCTTAATACATACCTACTTAGGAACAATTTAGTTGATGAAATAATATTATGGGAGTTGCCTGGTGTAAAAATTAACGATGGGATTCCAGCTTTTTATGATCAGATCATAGGTCCTAACTTAAAATATACAAATAAATTTAACTTGGTTACAGAAATTGTTTACATAAAACCCCACTCAGAGAGTGCGGTTTCTGGGATGACGGAGAAGACGGAAGAGGCTTAAACCATATTGGAAAAATGTGGATGGAAATCAGGGATGAATTGAGAAATTAATTTTGATATAAAACCATATTAATTTGACAAAACATATTTTTATGTGTTAATTTATATTGGGAATATCTGTCACCTAGGGTCTAAAGTGGTGAGCTTGTCCGCGAGACAATTTGGAGAATCCAGATGACAAACAAGGAACAGCGGAAGAAAGAGGCTGAAGTCTACCGTTCGATGAGGAATGAAGTCTTGCTTGGTGATGATCCTGAAATATGGGTCGTTCGTTGTGGAGATGAGATGTCGTTGGGTATTGCCATGGAGGACATTCACGACTACATCTCCGCATCCTTGAATATGGATGCCAACCCGCTTCGACATCTTCGCAACCAATTCCCTGGATTTATTTGGGAATTCCACCAGGATCTGACGAAAGGCAAACTGAAGTCCGTCCTGGCTGGTGCCGATTACATCTGGGCACCTGGAGTTACCTCTGATGAGGAGTTCGTCGTTGCTCGGCAAATCGGAAGGGAGAATCATCGAGTCCTTCTCTTCCTTTCCAGAGTAAATGAACATTCTGGATGGAACAGCTGGATGAAACGAGAAGTAAGAGGTTCTGTTCCGAACATTCGCTTCGTCATGAATGGTGACGACATGAACTCTGGCACCGTCATCCGTGACTAAACAACTGCCGCTTGGGAGCCGTCGTGCTTCTGGGCGGCTTTCATTTATTTAAATACCACCACCCCTCTCTACCCATTTCTGCTATAATATCCTAAACAAATAACAATAAATTTATGACATTAAATTATGTAGCAATGTTGGTCGCAACAGTCGCACAGTTTATTTTAGGAGCTATTTGGTATATGCCTATATTTGGTAAAACTTGGGGCAAAATACACGGCATCGATGTAAAGTCCGAAGACGAAGTAAAAATCGCTCAAAAACAAATGGTGCCATTTTTGATAATTCAAATAATTATCACATTTGTTACAACACTTGTTTTGGATATTTTCATTACATATATCCCTACAGATTGGAACGCATATGGTCTAGCAGGTCTAATATGGATTGGGTTCTTTGTGCCAACACAGATCGGTGCTGTAATTTTTGGTGGAACAAAATCAGAATGGATGGTAAAGAAAATTTTGATTATGTCTGGGGCCTCTGCTATCTGCCTTTTGGCTGGAACTTTTGTACTAAAAATGATGTAAAAATGAAAGAAGAATACATTGATGTACTAGATGAAAATGGAGAAAAAACTGGAGAGACTTTAACATACAAGGAAGTACATAAAAGGGGGTTATTACATCTAACTGCTCGAATTTGGTTTGTAAATTCAAGGAATGAACTGCTGGTACAAAAAAGAACAATGAACAAGAAAATTTTTCCTGGACTTTGGGACGCTGGAGTCGGTGGACATGTTTCAGCTGGTGAAACTAGTGTAGAGGGTGCCCAAAAGGAAACTAGAGAAGAAATAGGTTTAAATATACCCAGAGAAGAATATAAATTTCTATTTAGAATAAGAGCACCAAAGGTAAAATATTTTGAAGATTTTATAGATAATGAATTCAATGATATTTATATAGTTTATCGAGACACAGATATAAACACTCTAAATATAGAAAAAGATGAGGTCTCTGAGGTTAAATGGATTGATGTCGACACTCTCGAAAAATGGTCTCAGAGCAGAGAAAAAATTATGGCTAATCACCCAGAGGAATACTCTAGGTTGGTTTCTTATTTCAGATAAAATAAATAACTCTGCTATAATAAACCTATGAAAATCGAATGGAACAAGGTCACTAGACTTTCTCAAGCAGTTGCTATCATTTTATTTGTTGGTGTTTATTATTATGGTTTTTATTTAGGAGGACAAGTCAGAGAAGCTAAAATTTTGGGACAAAAGATAAACGACGTTGTTTTTCAGTGTGATAACGGTAAATCTATTCACGCTGTATTTTATAAAAATTCTGTACACGTTTCCCTATCGGAAGGTTTGGAAACTTTCCTACCACAGACTATCTCTGCTTCTGGAGCAAGATACGCAAACAATGATGAGAGTCTAGTATTTTGGAACAAAGGAAATACTGCTTTTATTACACAAGGAGACTTGAACAAACCTACCTACTCAAACTGTGTTATAAAAAACTAGATATTCTTTTTCTTTAGGCAGGCATCAACAAACGCTGTAAACAGTGGATGTGGATGTAGTGGTCTCGCCTTGAGCTCTGGATGAGCTTGTGTGCCAACAAAGAAAGGGTGCTCAGACTTTGGCAACTCAGCGAACTCCATCAGTCTACCGTCTGGAGAAGTTCCAGAGAAAACTAGTCCGGCTTTTTCTATCTGTTCTATGTACTGGTTGTTTACCTCATATCTATGTCTGTGACGCTCTGAGACTTCGTTTTTTCCATATGCACCAGCTACTATAGTTTTATCCTTTAGTACTGCAGTGTAAGCTCCTAGACGCATTGTGGCTCCATAGTTCCCTGTTTCTAGGTTCTTCTTTTGGTCTGGCATTATATCTATCACAACGTGAGATGCCTTTGGGTTTATCTCTGCTGTGTGAGCGTCTTTCCACCCGATCACATTTCGACAATACTCTATAACAGCGAGTTGCATACCGTAGCACAAACCTAGATAAGGTATCTTATTTTTTCTAGCATATTCTATTGCCATTATGACACCCTCTATACCACTCTCACCGAAACCCCCCGGCACGATAACTCCGTCAAAGTTACTTATCTCATTTATCTTGCTAGGATCTTTTTCATAATCTTTTGAGTTTATCCAGGTCAGTTCCGTGTTTGCATCTTTCCAATATGAAGAAAACTTTACAGCTTCTATAACAGAAACGTAAGCGTCAGAAAGTGTGTAGTCACCTGTATCAAAATATTTTCCAATAACAGCAATGTTCAGAGTCTTTTTTGCTCTAGCTCTTTTGTTTACGAACTTTTTCCATTCTTCTAGGTCAGAGTTTTTTGCCTTTGTTCGAAGGTGTAGACGCTTCATAATAACTGAACTGATCTTGTCCTTTTCAAAATTTAGAGGAACATCATAGACGCTCTTTATATCTGGCGCAGAAATAGCATTTTCCGGAAGTATAGAACAAGATATAGCAATCTTTTCTTTTCTTTTGTGATCTAGAGGATGACTACCGCGAGCAATGATGACATCTGGCTGAACACCGTATGAATTTAGCTGTCTCACCGCGTTTTGAGTCGGACGAGTTTTCATCTCACCGAGCGAACCCGGCACTGGCAAATATGAAACCATAATAAACATAACGTCTTGTTCGTGACGTATCTTTAGTGTCCTCGCGGCTTCGATAAACAAAATGTTTTGATAGTCACCAATAGTTCCACCGATTTCAATAAGTGATATATCGGAGTCGTGATGTTCTGCAGACTTTTTCCATCTGCGCACGATCTCTTCTGTTATGTGAGGTATAGCCTCCACACACTTGCCACGGTAGCCCAGGTTACGTTCTTTATCTATAACATACTTATAGACCATACCAGATGTCATATAGTCGTCTGGACCCAGATCCATTTCTAGGAATCTCTCGTAGTTTCCCATATCCTGATCCGTCTCGAGTCCAGAATCTAGCACAAAAACCTCACCGTGTTCTGTTGGATTCATTGTTCCCGCGTCTACATTTAAATAAGGGTCAACCTTTACCGGATTGACCTTGAAACCTTTGCTTTGAAGGATCTTACCTATCGAAGACGATGCTATACCCTTGCCGACTCCAGACATTACCCCACCGATGACGAAAATATACTTGTGCTGTTTTCTCTTTTTCATTCTGTATTTCTGGTTATTACATTTTATTTTTCTAAATTAAGAAGATTTGAGATATCTGCGAACGGCCAGATAACTAGAGAGGAACCCTATAGCAATACCAGAACCGATCATTATCAAGAAGAACTCACCAAACTTTGATGTGTAGTAACTAAATGCATTGAAACCACTAAAGAAACTTTCTGTTGTACTTCCCAACCAGAGTGTTAGTGGGTAAAAGAGTATGAGAGTTATAACCGCCGATACCAAACCGTACATAGCGCCAGAAACAACAAATGGACCTTTTATGTATCTGTCAGAAGCACCAACTAAACGCATAACAGAAATCTCATCTTTTGACATATATATAACCAGTCTCAATGTGTTAAACGTAATCAAGATAGATATTGTTATGAGGAAAATAGTCATAGCAAAACCTAGTCTATCTGCAGAGCTTATTATGCGAGATAACCTATCTATAGCTTCTTTGTTCTGATAAAAGTTTACCTTGTCTATGATAGTATCTCCGTCGGAAGACAAAGCGCTGCTGCTATTCAAAAATCTGGCTATACTTTCATACTGAGAAGGATCCTTTGCTTTTATATTCAAAACTGCACCTAGAGGATTTTCTCCCAACTCATCCAGAGCATCTAGAGTGGATTGATCTGTCTCGTGTCGTTTCTTGAAAGCCGCTAATGCATCTTCTCTAGAAACGTAACCTGCAACTTTCACCTCTGGTAACTGCTCCAACTTTTTCTTCATTGACAAGATGTCAGTTTCTTTTGCTTCTGTTGCAAAATATACGTTTATATCAACTTTGTCTTTTATCTGATCTAGAGTAGATCGCAAAACAACACCAGAAAAAATAGTTGAGCCTATAACAAAAAGAGTGACTATCATAACTAGTATAGATGACAGTGACACAAAAGCATTTCTCCAAAAACTGAAGAAGCCCGCTCTAACAACTCGTTTTACTTTTATCCAAATCATATATTTTATATTACATACTTACCCTCTTTATCGTCACGTATTATTTTACCATTTTCCATAGTTATAACTCTTTTCTTTAATGAATCTATAACCCCCTTGTTGTGAGTGGTTAGTATAACTGTAGTTCCTAGGTCATTTATTTTTTTCAATATCTGAACTATGTCGTAGGTGTTTAGTGGATCCAAGTTTCCAGTAGGCTCATCAGCTATAA
>CBFIEZ010000040.1:0-5984 GCA_965661755.1 Minisyncoccia bacterium | reverse complement strand
CTTTATGTAATCAGCAATAGCGTAATCTATTTTATTCCCAGCACATTTAACAGAAGTAGAGGCCACGATTCCACCCAGAGAAATAACAGCAACGTCAGTAGTTCCACCTCCAATATCAACAATCATATGCCCCATAGCTTCGTGGATAGGAATGCCAGCTCCTATTGCTGCCAAGATGGGCTCTTTCACAACATATGCATTCTTTGCTCCAGCCCGAATTGCTGCTTCTATAACCGCTCTTCTCTCTGTTGAAGTCACACCGGCTGGAACAGAAACCAACACTTCTGGCTTTATAAAATTCCACTTACCGAGAGCTTTGTCGAAATAATATCGGAGCATAGCTTCTGTCACTCGATAATCAGCTATAACACCGTCCTTCATCGGTCTATAGGCAATAATACTATCTGGTGTGCGTCCAATCATCTCTTTCGCCTCCAAACCTATAGCTACTATACGGTTATCTTCTTCTGAAACAGCAACAACAGAGGGCTCATTTAGGACTATTCCACGACCAGGTATATATACCAGTATGTTAGCCGTTCCTAGATCTATACCTAATTTTTTAGAAAAAATTGCCATAAATTAAATGTACAACTATAATAGCCGATATGAAAGATATTGCAAAAGAAAAAGATTTCGGAAAAATTATGAAATATTTGTGGATTGGAATTGTAATATTTCTCATTTTTATCATAATTTTAGGATACAACCTGGGATACAGACTAAAAGACAACTTAACTGTGGGTAAAATCGGTGAGCTGACTATGTCTATACCTATGCCACTGACACATATATACATCGACAGCTCAAAAAAGATAGAAACAAAAAAAGATAATGAGGAAGTAAACATAAAACTATCACCAAAAGCTCATTCTGTTATTATTGCTAGAGATGGATACTTTCCTTGGACAAAAACTTTTACGATTCCCTCTGGAACCAAGATAAAACTTTCCCCTATTTTTGTATCTCAAAATGCATCTGGACAAATCATCACACAAAAAGATCCTGAGTACTGGAAAATACGTGGAGATGTGTACAGAAATATATTACCTAGTGAAAAATACCCAGCGTTATCAAAAGACAAAACTACAACACTGTGGGTAAACAATAATTCTATATATATAAAAGTAGCGTCTTCTACAACAAAAGTTATCCAGACTGAAACACCAATAAGAAATGTATCTTTCTATAAAGACAGAACTGATGCGGTTATATTTTCAACACTCGATAGTGTTTTTGTCATAGAAACAGACACAAAATCAGAACAAAACTTTATGCCTATATATAGAGGCACAGCTCCAAACTTTATATCAAATGATCCAAACTTTATTTATGTTCTAGACGGAGAAAACTTAATGCAAGTTATTATATAGAATCACCAATACCCCACTCTGCTATAATTAACATATGAATATCCTGACTGTTATCCCAATAAGTAGAGGCTTTCCAAAAGATGACCTAACATACTTTACCAAGTCTGATGTCGCAGTCGGCTCTATAGTTTCCATACCGCTTAGGAAAAAAACTATCTACGGACTAGTTACAGAAAACAGAGTTGCTACAGAAATAAAATCTGAATTAAAATCGCTATCATATAGTATTAAAAAAATAGATGGCATAGAGTCTCATTCTTTTATATCAAATGAATTTATCACTGCTTGTCAAAAAGTTGCAGACTATAATGCTGGTAGTGTCGGTAGTGTACTCTCCTCACTCATACCAACTGTTATTTTAGAAAACAGTAAAGAACTCACTCTAGAAAAAATAGATATTGCTTCTGGATCTTTCTACGAAACAGCTCTTCTCCAGTCCGATGATGCAGAAAGATACGCGGAATATAAAAGTATAATACGAGAAGAATTTGCCAAAGGAAAAAGTATCTTCTTTTGTCTAGCAACTACAGAAGACATCCTGAACGCAAAAAACAATCTAGAAAAAGGCATAGAAAAGTTTACTTATACATTTCACTCTGGATTATCAAAAAAGGAACTAATATCTTCTTGGAAAAAGATAAACAGTGAAAACCACCCTGTTCTCATAATAGCAACAGGTTCATTTCTATCTATACCCAGAAAAGATATAGGCACTATAATATTAGATAAAGAAAGTTCTCGTGCATACAAGATGCAAGTCAGACCATATATAGACATAAGAAACTTTGCTCAGTATCTAGCAAAGGAAATGAATACTAGAATAATTTTTGGAGATACGCTTTTGCGAGTTGAGACTCTATGGGAAGAGAAAAAAGGTAGATATGCGGAATCCACTCCACTAAAGTTCAGATCTCTCACCACGGCCACTTGCGAACTCATAAACTTGAGAAAACCTGCCGATATGAAAAAGAAAGAATTTTCTTTGTTCGATGATGATATAAAAAAACTCATAGAAAATACAATCAAAAACAACGAAAATGCTTTTTTGTTTTGTGGAAGAAAAGGTTTATACCCTATAACAGTATGTAGCGACTGTGGCACTGTCGTAGTTTGTAAAAACTGTGCTTCACCGACTGTTTTATACAATAAAAAAACAAAAAACGGAGAAAGCAAAAACCTTTTTGTTTGTAACCATTGTGGAGAAAGAGACGATGCCCAAAAACTCTGTACAAAATGTAACGGTTGGAGACTAAACCCTCTCGGTATTGGAGTCGACAGAGTAGTAGAGAAAATAAAAGAAATATTTCCCAATATAAATATTTTTGTTATGGATAAAGATCACATAACAACACAAAAACAGGCAGTGAAAGTACGTGATGAATTCTACAATACTCCAGGAAGCATAATGGTTGGAACAGAAATGGCTCTAACGTATCTGAACGAACAAATAGAAAATACAGCCGTAATATCTATAGACTCATACTTCTCTATACCAGACTTTCAAATAAACGAGAAAATATTTCATATACTTTTACAAATGCGATCGATATCGGAAAAATACTTTTTGGTACAGACCAGACAAGAAAAAACTGATATATTCGAGTACGCTCTGAAAGGCAACCTTATGGATTTTTATAGAAACGAAATAGAAGAGAGAAAAGCTATAGGCTACCCACCGTTTGCTACATATATAAAGATCACAATAGAGGGTGAAAAATCTAAAGTAAAAAAAGAAATGGATGAGATAGCAGAATATATGAAACCTTTTGATGTTCAGATATTTGACGCTTTTAATGCTGGAAGCGAAAAAAGTCATAGTATTCACGGTCTAATATCAATACAAAAAGGAAAATGGCCAGACAATGAACTCTTGAAAAAACTCCGAATAATCCAGCCTCACTGTACTGTAAAAATTGACCCAGCTACACTTTTGTAGTTCTTTATGGTATTTTTGTACTATAAAATATGAAAAAAATACTACAAAAAAACGACCCTGTCCTGAGGAAAATATCTGAAAATGTTCCTCTAAAAGACATTAAATCTCCAAAAATACAGAAAGTACTTGCAGAGATGAAAGAAGCTTTGGACTCACAGGATGATGGTGTAGCAATAGCAGCGCCACAAATAGGATATTCTCTCCGAATCTTTTTGGTATCTAGAAAAGTATCAACAATAATGGACGAAGAAAAAGAAAATAAAACAGAAGAAGAAAATTTTTCAAAAGAAGAGAAGAAAAACAACAAAGACCTTGTTTTCATAAACCCAGTAATCAAAAAAATTTCAAAAGAAAAAATGCAAGTAGAAGAAGGTTGCTTATCTGTCAGATACTTGTACGGAAAAGTAAACAGGGCTATCAAGGTAAAAGTGCAGGCCTATGATGAAAATGGTAAAAAATTTGAGCGGGGTGGTAGTGGACTTTTGGCACAAATATTTCAACACGAAACTGACCACCTAGATGGAGTACTATTTATCGATAAAGCTACAGATCTAGAAGACCTACCTCCAGAGAAAGTTAAGTCATCTAAAAACAATGAAAAATAATTTCAATTGGGCATTTTTTGGAACAGACGATTTTTCTATTATAGTTTTGGATCAGCTAAAAGAAGAGGGTTTTATTCCTAGCCTAGTTGTGACCACAGAAGACAAACCAAAAGGTAGAAAAATGTTGCTGACAAAAACCGCAACAAAAGTCTGGGCGGAAAAAGAAAATATAAAATATTTAGAACTAAAAACACTAAAGACAGAAGAAAGTTTCCAAGCTATAAAAAACTCGAGCCAAAATGAGTATGATTTTTTTATTGTAGCTTCTTATGGAAAAATAATTCCTCAAAATATACTAGACCTGCCTAAATACAAAACTCTAAATGTTCACCCATCACTTTTACCAAAACTGAGAGGACCATCCCCTGTTCAAACAGCAATATTGGAGGAAAATGAAACTGGTGTAAGCATAATGCGACTAGATAGTGAGATGGATCACGGACCACTTTTGGTACAAGAAAAGATAGACATAGAATGGCCACCATACGAAGACGAACTAGAAAAAATCTCGGCAAAAACTGGAGCAAAGATGCTAGCTAGAGTAATACCCGACTTTATTTCTGGAAAGATAAAAGAAGTTGAGCAAGATCACAGTCTAGCTACAATATGTAAAAAAATAGAAAAATCTGATGCTGAAATAGATTTAACTCAAAACCCAGAAACAGCATTGAGAAAAATACGAGCTTTTAATATATGGCCTGGAGCATTTTTCTTTGATGAGCATAACGGAAACAGAGTGAGAATAATAGTCAAAAAAGCTCACCTAGAAAATAATAACCTGGTTATAGAAAGAATAGTACCAGAAGGTAAAAAAGAAATGGACTACTCTGACTACTTGCGGGGTAAAAAATAGTTATCTATACAAAGCGGGTGGATAATAATCCTCTGCTCGTTCAGCAGCTGACTCCATTGACCACAACAAAAAAGTAGTGATAGCGCAACAACCTATTACAAAAACACTGAGTGGCCTAGATGCTTTTTGATGTAAATTTCCAATTTGCATTACTTGTTTCTTTTAAAATTAATTCTTTTTATTAAATCTTTTATTTGTGAAGCTCCTCTACGAAACAGAGTATCCGACTTTGTCTTTCGAGAAACTATAGCTCTCTCAGCCTCATCTCTCACTATGTCTATAGCAGTATATAGGTCTACTTCTTCTGCTACAGCGTAAACTTGTTTTGATCCAGGCTCATTTAGATTTATTTCTGCTTTAAAAATATCACCTGAATTATGATGCTTTGTTGTTCTACCTATTTCTACCTCACATATAACTTCCCCATCTTTTCTATCCAAAAACTTTTCTAAAGATGAAAACTTTTTTGTAATATAATCATCTATCGCTGGTGTAATCTCAAAATTTATTGATCGTATTTTGATATTCATAATACCTATATTATACCCCTTTTGAAAAAGCAATACAAAATCAAAAAGTCTTATTTTGCACACTTGGCACATTTGCAACCAACTGGCTTTATGTACTCGTCAAAATACTCAGTATCATAGTCATAATTTAGCTCCTCACCGGCTTTTATCTTTTTCTTTGAAAAGACATAGACTCTCTCCTTTCGTATTTCGATCTCGCAGTTTGGGGCACAAGAATGGTTTATATATTTTGCTGTGTTCTCTTTTATATTGCCGTTTATCATCTTGTTTTTTCCAGTTTCAAAAAGATATCGGCTATTTACCTTGTCCTGATCTTCTTCTTTTACCGGAGTACCTATGTACTCGATAATACATTTACCTTTTGGTATCTCTTGTTCTGCGAACAAGCCTTTTCCTGTTTTTGATTTTCCAACTCTAAGTTTAAAACCGCCCGGTGTGAATTTTGATACTACTGCCATAATATGATTTCTGAAATTTTAATTATAATTTAAGACTAATATAATAACATAAAAATTATTTCTGATAACAGAAACCGCCCAAAAGCTCGACGGCTCCTTGGGCGGAAATACCCTAGCACACAAAACTCAGTTGATGGTCTCACCACCAACTTTGCTTCTCAACCACTGATCATAGAGCAGGTCGCGCTGGTACATGAGCTCTAAAGCTTCACGAACCATCCCCTCGTCG
>CBFIEZ010000039.1:0-6334 GCA_965661755.1 Minisyncoccia bacterium | reverse complement strand
CGATGGGATGATATTGTAGACCTTGCTGATGTAAACAAACACACAATAAAAGAAATCGAGCACTTTTATAAAACATACAAGGGTCTTTCAAAGAAAATAGTAGAGATAAAAGGCACTGATGGTGCAGAAAAAGCTAAAGAAGCTTTTGACAAGGCGGTAGAAAACTACAAGAAAGCCTAAAAACAACGAAATAAAAAAAACAAAAAACTTGTACCACTATATGGTGCAAGTTTTTTGTAATACATATACACAAAATCCGTCAATATAAACAGAGACAAATAGTAAATGTTTGTTATATAATATTAACCATTAACAGAAGATATCCAAAATAATGAAAAAAATTATATTAAATTCGCTCGTGGCCATATTTACATTAAGCCCATTCAGTGTAGCTTTTGCACACGATATGGCCTCTGGCACTGCTCCAATGAACACAATGGAGCACAAAGATGGCTCAAATCAAATCCAAACACTAAAACAAAAAATTGCTAGTACAACAGCAGAAAAAAGAGAACTAAAGGATAAATTAGCTAGCACAACAGAGGTAAAAAAAGAACTTCGAGGTAAAATTGCTAGTACAACAATGGAAAGACGAGATGAGAGAAAGGAACTCATCAAGAAAAGAATAGAAAACAGATTTGGGAAAATGTTTCTCAGACTTCAAGCTACAATAGACAGAGAGAAGGCTATAATGACAAAGATAAACGACCGAATAGCTAAGATAAAACAAAACGGTGGAAATACAACAGAAGCAGAAAAATATGTAGTGGAAGCTAAAACTTCTCTAGACAAAGCTCAGCTCGCACTAGATTCACTAAAAGCAACAGCTCAAAATGATTCTAAGATAGCATCCACAACAGAAGTTTCAAAAGAAACTCTAGAGTCAATGAAAAAATCTGCTCAAGAAATTGAGAAAAATCTGAGAGACGCTCACAAATCTCTTCAAAAGACTGTTGGGGTACTAAGAGGAATGTCTCAGCTTAAAAATGCTTCTTCAACAAAAGAAACTAACTAAATAAAATAAAAAAATGGAACCAACAACACCAAACCCAATAATGCAACCACCAGTTCAACCGTCAGCACAAGCAACACCAGTAGCAAATCATTCTTCTATAGGATCTATAATCGCAGCTATTGTTATTATTGCCATCATAATACTGGGAGGACTATACTTCTGGGGTAAAAGAGTAGAGGAGGCAAAGATAAGAGAGAACTTGGTTAAAGAAAGTACAACAACGGAAGAGACTGCGGTTGTTGATGAAGCTACAACAATTACAACAACAAGCAACTCTGACGAACTAGATTCAATAGAAAAAGACCTGAACAACACAAATCTAGAAGATCTAGATGCTGAAATAAACCCCCAGGCTCAGTAAAAAATTAAAAAATATTGTAAAGTAAACAGCCACGAAAAGTGGCTTTTTACTTTACAAAATATAACCTCCAATATAGACTGAGAAACATGACAAAAAAACACTACAAAGACGTTAAAGTTAGCCCTCTTCCAGAAAGAGAGGTTGAGATTATTGGATCAATCACAGCTGAAAAAATGAGTCTTATGAGAGAGAAGGCTATTAAAAAACTAAAAGAATCCATAGAAATACCAGGTTTTAGAAAAGGAAATGCTCCTGACAACCTAATCGCTCAAAAGGTTGGTGAAGGTTCCCTACTAGAGGAAGCTGCTGAAATAGCTTTGAATGAAGAATATCCAAATATTTTGGAAGAAAACAAAATTGACGCAATAGGAAGACCAGAAATAACTATCACAAAAATCGGTGTTGGTAGTGATATGGAGTTCAAGATAAAAACTTCACTTATGCCAGAAGTAAAACTAGCTGACTACAAAAAAATCGCTTCTAGTATTCTACCGAAAGATTTAACATCTGAGTCATCAGCCCCAACTGAAAAAGAAGTAGAAGACGTAATAAAAACACTCAGAGAAAATATTGCTCATGAAAAAGTTCACGCTGAAGCTGGAGGAGGAAAAGAGCACAACCACAGAGAGATAACTGATGCAGACCTACCGGAAATAAATGATGATTTTGTAAAAATGCTTGGAGATTTTAAAGATGTGGAAGATTTCAAATCAAAAATAAAAGAAAACCTAAAACAAGAAAAGGAAATAAAAGAAAAAGACAAAAGAAGAACAAAGATTCTTGAAAAAATTATTGAGGAATCAACTATAGATTTGCCTAAAATAATTATAGACGGAGAGTTAGATAAAATGCTAGCTCAGTTCAAAGATGATATAGCAAGATCTAGTATGAACTTTGATGACTACTTGAAACATATAAAGAAAACTGAGGACGATTTGAAGGTTGAATGGAAAGATACAGCCGTTAAGCGCGCAAAGTCACAGATCATCTTGAATAACATAGCGAAGGATGAGTCACTAGCACCAAAAGAAGATGAGATAAAAAAAGAGATGGAACATATCCTATCTCACTACAAAGATGCAGACCGATTCCGAGTACGAATGTATGTTGAGACATTTATGACCAATGAACTCGTGTTCCAGTCTCTAGAATCACAAAAGTAGCAAACTAGCGACGGCTATAGACGCAGTCTCTGCTCGTAGAACTTGAGAACCTATAGATACTGTGTCTATTTTGTGTGATTTAAAATTTTCTATCTCTTGTTCACTAAAACCACCTTCTGGACCAATAAACACTGCAAGATCTTTTATTTTTTTACTATCTAAATATTTATCTAGGGATTTACCGCCAAAATCCATCGCAAAAGCGTTGTTTGGCAAGATGTCCGAGTTCAATAGCTCTGAAAGTGATATGATGTCATGAATTTTTGATATATCTCCCCTACCAGACTGTTCCGAAGACTCAACTACTATTTTATTCAATCTTTCCATATTTAAATTTTTCTTTTCACTTCTCTCGCAAAGCACAGGAATAATATGTGAAACTCCTATCTCCGTCGCTTTTTGGACTATTAGTTCAAAATTATCCTTCTTTATGAGACCAACACAGAGCCAAAGATTCATCTTTTTGAGAGAAACCTTATTTTCCTCCTGAACCACCTCAATCGTTGCTCCCAAATTACGCAAAGAAGTGATCATACAAAGATAATCAACCCCACTACCGTCAAACAGTATGACTTGGCTACCAACATTATACCTAAAAACCGTCTTCCACTGATGAATAAGCTCTCTGTCAGAGATGTCGAACTTTTTCGAGTTAACTGGTATTTCTATATAGAATCTATGAATTCTCACCCAAAAACTATACCACGTTTTACAAATTTTGTATTCCTGCTATACTCAAGCCTATGCTTATACCAACAGTAATAGAAAAATCACAGTTCGGAGAGAGAGCTTATGATATATTCTCTCGCCTTTTACGAGACAATATTATTTTCCTAGATGGTCCAATAGACGACCATGTAGCCAACCTTATTATTGCCCAACTACTATTTTTACAGTCAGAAGACCCTAAAAAGGATATTTCTTTCTATATAAACTCACCAGGAGGATCTGTAACAGCAGGTTTGGCCATAGTGGATACAATGAACCATCTTAAAAATGACGTTTCTACTGTAGCAGTAGGAATAGCAGCCTCAATGGGAGCAGTTATACTGTCTTCCGGTACAAAAGGTAAAAGATTTGCATTACCAAATGCTGAAGTTATGATCCATCAACCTCTAGGAGGAGCAGAGGGTCAAGCGTCAGATATCGAGATCTCAGCAAAACACATACTTCGAACAAGAGAAAATTTGAACAAAATACTATCGAAAAACACTGGCAAATCAGTCGCTCAGATAGAAAAAGACGGAGACAGAAACTTCTTTATGTCAGCAGAAGAAGCTAAAAAGTACGGACTAGTAGACAAGGTTCTATAACTTTTGACTTATTCCCGTACTTCTTATATAGTGTGGTTATTATTGATTAAATAATAACCGGTTGTTTTTTGTTTTTCCCGCTAATTTCCTGTTTATATCCAGAAAATCTGAAAATCAAATACCATAAAAATCTTAGAAAACTTTAGAAATCACCTTTAAAATACTAGAAATTTCAAAAAGAGAGACGAGGGACAGCCAGCATAAAAAATGATTCCATTACAAATAGTAGCGTACCTGCTCGTAGCAGCATCGCTTATATCACTAGCGCTCGGTTATGGCTTAAGGATTTTGGTTTCTCGAGGAAAAAGAGGCTCGATGGAGCTAGATATCAAGCAGATGATGCTTGAAGCCAAAGATAGGGAGCAGAGAATAATAGATGAGGCTGAAAAGAAAGCAGAAGAAATATTAAACTCAGCGAGAGTAGAAATAAAGCAAAAAGAGGAGGCAAACAAGAAAAACGAAGAAAGGCTTATCAAAAAAGATGAGCTTCTTGATCATAGACAAATAGAAATAGATAAAGAAGTAGAAGAATTAAAGAAAAAAGTTGAAGAAATAAAAAACATCAGACAAAACGCTGATACACTAGAGTCACAAAAAAAAGAAGAGCTACAAAAAATAGCTCGACTGACTCCAGAAGAAGCAAAGGAGCAAATAATCAAGACAGCAGAAAAAGATTATGAGGATGACATACTAGTTCGACTGAGAAAGCTGGAACAAACTGGCCAAGAAAAACTGGAAGAAAAATCAAAAGAGATTTTGGCAACTTCTATACAAAGACTAGCAAACTCTGTTTCTTCTGATATGCTCACCACTCAAGTGGCCATACCTAGTGACGAACTAAAAGGAAAAATCATTGGAAAAGAAGGAAGAAACATAAAAGCATTTGAACGAGCGACAGGTGTGGAAGTTATTGTTGACGACACTCCTGGTTCAATAACAATATCTTCTTTTGATCCTGTTAGAAGACAGATAGCAAAAAATGCCCTAGAGAAACTGATCGCCGATGGAAGAATACAACCAGCAAAGATAGAAGAAATGGTAAAAACTGCCGAGACAGAAATCGCAAAAACAATAAAAGAAAAAGGTGAAGAAGCAGTTTACGAAACTGGAGTTTTGGGACTGGATCCTCGAGTAGTTTCTATACTTGGTAGACTACACTTTAGAACAAGTTACGGTCAGAACGTGCTAGCCCACTCTGTAGAGATGGCACACATTGCAGGAATGATAGCAGAAGAAATCGGCGCAAATGTTCAAGTGGCAAAGGCTGGTGCACTAGTTCACGATATAGGAAAAGCACTCGACCACGAAGTAGTTGGAACTCATGTAGAAATCGGAAGAAGAATCCTACAGAAATTTGGAACTGACGAGAACATTATCAAAGCGATGCAGGCTCATCACAACGAGTACCCTTATGAAACTTTGGAATCAATGATCGTTCAGTCAGCAGACGCTATATCTGGAGGAAGACCTGGAGCAAGAAGAGACAGTGTAGAAAATTATCTAAAGAGACTAAAAGATCTAGAAGCTGTTGCCTCTTCGTTCAAAGGTGTAGAAAAATCTTATGCCCTACAAGCAGGAAGAGAAATAAGAATATTTGTTACTCCAACTGAAGTTACAGACCTAGAAGCAAAGAAAATGGCACGCGATATTGCTCTACGAATAGAGTCTGAACTAAAATACCCTGGTGAAATAAAAGTTACAGTCATACGAGAGTCTAGGAATATTGAGTTCGCTCGGTAAAAATTCACTCACAATAACTTTTTTGGAGCACGGATATTTTTCTGGTGAAAAATTCCTCAAGTCTTCCCTCACAGGGACTGTACACCTTTCGCTAAAGCTCAAGGTCTTGCGAAATGATAATATCATTTCTCACTACCCGGCTTGCGAAGTCTCCAAAAAAATTATTGTTCATTCCAAAAACAAGAGCATTTCCTGTGCAATGTCTTAAAAAATATCTCTCATTATCAAAAGATTCAACAATTTTATAAAAAGTCTGTCAATATATTGCACTAAAAAAGCCTTAATATATAATACCTTTATAGATAAGGCTGGTATTATAAGTGTAGTTAATTATTATCATCATGAATAAAGCATCAATAGTAGACGCGGTACACGCAAAACTAGGTGGTACAAAAGTTCAGGCTGAGGAGGTTGTAGATACTATGATCGACGCGATAGTTTCAACACTAAAGAAAGGTGGCGAAGTATCGATCGCTGGTCTAGGTATCTTTTCAACAAAGACTCGAGCAGCTAGACAGGCTCGAAACCCTCGAACTGGAGAAACTATCTCAGTTCCTTCTATGAAGGTACCGAAATTCAGAGCTGCTAAGGCTTTGAAAGAAGCGGTGAAATAGTCTTTTCTCTCGAGAGAAATCAAAAAGAGTGCCAATTTGGCACTCTTTTTGATTAATTAATCACACGATCGATCAGTGATTATTAGAATTTATCATACCTTTAATTTTAGAATAAATTTTACCAATAA
>CBFIEZ010000038.1:0-6490 GCA_965661755.1 Minisyncoccia bacterium | reverse complement strand
AGAATGTTTCTAGAGAGCGACAAACAACCAGTATCAATGACACTACTAATACAAAAAGAAGTGGCTGACAGAATAGTGACAAAAGACAACAAAGAGAGCCTGCTTTCTTTATCTGTAAAAATTTTTGGAGAACCAAAGATGATACGTTTTGTTGGAAGGGGAGCTTTTAATCCTCCACCAAGTGTCGACTCAGCTGTTTTAAACATAGAAAACATATCCAAAGAAAAACTGTCTGGACTAACAGAAGAATTATTTTTTAAAGTTATTCATGCAGGTTTTGCACACAAAAGAAAGCAACTACTACCAAATCTGAAAGAAATATATAAAAAAGACGACTTGGCTGAGATATTAGAAAAATCAAATATAGACAAAAAAGCGAGAGCTGAAGATATAGAACTAGATAGATGGATTAAACTTTGTAAAAACTTGTACGATAGGTAAATTTGTATGTTACAATAACAAATAATGTTGAATTTAAATCACAACAAAACTTATGTGGTTCTTGTTATTTGTGTAGCAGTTATCGTGTCTGTTTGGTTAGTCGAGAGAAGTGTTCCAGAGAAAAAATCTGCAAACGCTGAGTTGGAGACATACTCCACAGAGGATACAGCTGACGACTCTTGGAAAAACACTCTGTCGAGTGTCAAATTCAAGGACCCAGATGAATCAAAAATATCATCACCAGATGACCCAAATGCATTTGATGAAACATCACTAACAGGCCAGATGGCTAGAGATCTCTTTTCCAGGTACTTGCTAACAATAAAAGACAATCCGACTCAAGAAAATCTAAACAAAATATCAGATTCTATTCTTTCTTCAGAAAACTACTCGAAAATATCTAGTGTTGTATATGCTATAAGCAATATAAACACCAGTTCATCAAACACCTCTGCTTCCATAAAACAATACGGTGACAGTCTAAACAAGATAATAATAGGGGAAATGATGAATACACAAAAGGCTGACCCTCTACCAACAATTCTCTTGGAATCAATACAAAGTGAAAACAAAAAAAGACTTAGTGATTTGGAGGTATATGTTAAAGCTTTTAAGAATATAACTAACGGATTACTTAATATGGCCGTACCAAGCGATTTTTCTCAATTACACCTGGAACTTCTAAACTCTTCTAGTGCTGTTTATACAGATCTCCAAGCAATGTCTAAGTTTTTAGACGATCCAATAAAAGGAATTATTTCTGTAAAACAGTATTCTGACGACCTTGTAATCATGGAAACTATTCAAGGGAAAATAAATGTTTTGTATAAACAAAAAATGGGAATAAAATAGTTACTTTTCAACATAAAAAGCTAGTGTGGGAAAAATAACTGGTATATAATAATAGATGTTGATTTAGGTCTAAATTCAAATGAAAAAAAATAAAAAAATATTTGGATCTTTGCTTTTTGCATTTATACTATCTACAACTTTATTTTCAATCCCACAAAAAAGCCACGCTTTCTGGGGCATCGCTGATATAAGTTTTGACCCATGGAACTTTGTACAGAACAATGTAACTGCTGTATCTACCGGAATAACTGCCGGGTCAGGTACAGTAACTGCAGCAATGACAACAGCAAGCAAGATAAAGGAGTTTATATTGGATCCTGCAGCTAGAGTAGCGATGAGAACAATAATACAAAGAGTTACAGCTCAAACAGTAAACTGGGCCAACTCTGGTTTTAAGGGCAATCCAGCCTTTGTAACAAACCCTAAACAGTTCTTCTTGAACGTGGGTGACAATGTGGCATCAAACTTTCTCTCTAGTTCTGGAGTAAACCAGCTATGTACACCTTTTAGAGCCAAAGTGAGACTTGCTTTGGTAAAAAACTACATATCAGAAGAACAAAACTTCTCTTGTACACTTAGTATATTAAAAAACAACTACACTCAGTTCGCAAAAGACTTTACAGGAGGTTGGGATGCTTGGTTTGAGGTAACACAAAACTCAGAAAATAATCCTTATGGAGCATATATGGCGGCAGAAGATGAATTAAATGCCAGACTTGCTGAAGAAAAAAATAAATACCAACAACAAATAGATCAGGGGAGAGGATTCCTCTCATGGGAAAGATGTCCTGATAATGCGGTTGTGACGGCCGCAAATCAAGCTCAATATTCTGCTGAATTTGGTAAAAGTTTCGAAATTGGTGATTGTGCGGGACCATTAGAAGCTGCCACTCCAGGTAGCGTTATAGAATCTCAACTACAAAAATCTCTAGGTGCTGGCATAGATCAATACATATCAGCAAAAAACTTTGATGAGGTTCTTGGCGCTGTGGTTGTTGGATTATACAAGAGGGTAGTTGGTGGTGGTTCTGGCTTGTTAGATAAAACTCCTGGTGGACAAAATCTTCCGCCACCACCAGCTTCAGGCGCACCGACAATTGCAATACAAGGCCAGAATCCTCTAAATGTCCTTACAGGAACAAGACTGAATGACCCTAGTGCATTAGCTTTTGATGCGAGTGGTGTAGAAATTCCCGTGACAGCAGTGGGAAATGTCGACACCTCTTCTCCTGGAAACTATATAATAACTTACTATGCAACTAGCACTAACGGCCTTCTAGTTTCATCAAAAACAAGATCTGTTGTTGTTGGAATATTTAACAACAATCCAAACTCTTGTCTTACACAAACATACGCAACATACGCCTCAACTTGGCCAGCACTTTTGGATCTTTTAACTATAAAACTAGGTAGCATAGACGAGGGTCAAATAAAAAGAGCGCTCACAACAATGATAACTGTGACAAATGCAGAGAGAGTTTATCTAATTTCACAAAATCAAAAAGATGTTGTTGTGGATCTAGAAGACCTTTTGACAAAAATGGACGACTTATCAGAATATGCTGATAGAGCAGACGAAAATTCAATCAGAGATGTTTTACAGCTAGAAAGAGACCGCGCTACACTGAAAGAAGCTATAAAAAACCTAACGACTGTTTATTCTTGTCCAATTCCTCCACCAACGTATGCACTAACCCCAATAGATACAACCCCAACGGCAGGAGGTGGGGGAGGAGGAAGTTGTGTTGCACCATCAGACGCTTCCACCAGATGGCCAAATCATCAAGCAGAAGTTGATGCTGCAAAAGCACAGCTGGCCGCTGGTGGCATGACTTGGCAAACTTCTGATCCAAACTTTGAATGTAATAGATTTGCAATAACTAGACTAGCGGCACAAATGATAGGAGGAAGTGCAGGAATATATTCAAAACCAGTTGGAGCAAATTGTGGTGGCTACGCCATAGACATAGTTGCTTTCAACGATGGATATCTGTACGACGTTACTGTTGGAGTAGATGGAGCACCCACACAATGGGGAGCTGCTACTTGCAACCCGCCAGATCCTACTAGATGGGTATCGCCATAAAAATCAATAGGTTAAAAATGAAAAAAATATTTACCAATATAACCATAGCAGTACTTTTTATAGGGATTTTTATTCCTAGTTCAAATGTTAATGCTCAGGGTCAAGTAAATCCTAGTCCTGGAGACATAGGAACGTGTACATATAACGGCCCCGGATTACCCCCAACACCAAATATCCCTTATAAAATATGTATCGATGGTGGGGGAACTTGGACAGCCAACCCACCATCATCACAGACTCAACCTACACCAGAACAAAAAGCCGAGGAAAGTTCTTGGTCAATTTTTGGTGGAATCAACAAGTTTGTAAACGGAGTTTTCTACGGAATACTTTGGTTGATGTCTTGGATAGTTTGGTTTGCGGGAACCCTGCTAAACTTTGTTCTAGACTTTACGATCGTTAATATGCAAAAAAATATATCAGGTCTAACTGGTATAAACGTTGCATGGAAAATTATCCGCGACTTGATGAATATAGTTTTTATATTCCTTTTAGTATACGAGGGAATAAAACTTATCATCGACCAAGGAGATCTAAAAAGTCTAAAGAATTTTATATTTGGAGTGGTTTTAGCCTCACTCCTGATAAACTTTAGTCTATTTTTTACAAAAGTTCTTATTGATGCTTCGAACATTGTTACAGTAGGAATATACACATCAATAACAGGTCCGACTAATTCACTCGTCAACTCTGGATTATCTGACCCTATAACAAAAGCTCTTGGTATAAGTTCTGTATACGGAAACGCCGCGCAACCAGACATATTTGGAGGAAAAACTATTGGACCAAAGTTGGTTATGTTATTTGGTTCTGGAATAGTTATACTCGTCACAGCTTTTGCATTTTTTGCTATAGCAATAATGTTTATTATTAGATTTATAGCTCTAGTTCTACTCATGATGACATCTCCGATAGCCTATATGGGTATGGCAATACCAGCAATGAAATCCTACTCTAACGAGTGGTGGGAATCTTTAAAGGGGCAGTTGCTGTTTGCTCCTGTTTTTATGGTTATGATACTTATATCAATAACACTCATGACCAGTCCTGGATTTATAGTACAAAAGGACTTTGCAGCCCTTTTAACTACTCAAGAAAAACCAGATTTTTCAACAATGGGTCTTATGCTTAATTTTACAGTTATAATCGGTCTAATATTTGGATCAATTATTGTCTCTAAAAAAACAGCTTCTTCTGGATCAAAATACATAGGCAATGCGACAAAAAACCTGACATCATTTGCTGGTGGAGCTGTGTTTGGGGGAGCAGCAAGATTTAGCAGAAATACAGTGGGTAGATTTGGAAACTCTATGGCAAATAACCAGGATCTACTGGATCGAGCAGCAAGAGGCGATAAATTTGCAAGAGCGCAACTGGCTGTTGCCAACAAGGCAGCAACAAGCACGTTTGATGTTCGTGGTTCTAGAGCATTCGGTAAAGTAGCCACCGGTGCTGGTATGGAAAAAGACTTTGGAAAAGCTGATGATCCAAAGAAACAGAACTTTAGAAAGATACGAGAAGAGCAGATAAAGAAGGATGTTGACGATGCAAAGAAATATAAACCAAGTGATTTGGCAGTAGACGAGGCAAAAGCCAAACTAAATAGTCAGGAATTCAAAGATGTAGAAGAGGAGAGAAAAAGAGCTCATGCTATATACATAGATTCCCCAGAGTATAAAGAATCTGAAGAATATAAAAAAGTAGAGCAAACCAAAAAAGACAATGCTTCTGACAACACAAAACTCCAGCAGATTAAAGCTGAGATAGAAAAATCAAAGGAAAATATTGATAATATGCAAAGAGAAGCTATCCTTCAAAGAAACGATCCTGTTAATCGAGCAAGGATTGAGGATCAAATAAGAGAAGAGAGGTTAAAACTATCACAACAACAAGACATTTATAGATCAATGGAAGAACTTGTAAAATCAAGAGAGTCATACTTGGCAAGATATGAGTTCGAAATGAATAAAGAGAACTATATGTCTGAAGAGAAAAGGAAGCTAATAGAAATATCTGGAGGACAAAAGGTAAAAACTGATAATAAAGGAAAGCCAAAGAAAGATGATGACGATAAATACAGAGATCAGTATGGAAACGTGGTAGAACTAGATAAGTTAATTAAGGGCTCTTACGCACAGAGAACCGAAAACCGGGCTAGAAGAGAGCAAGCTGGTCCTGTATGGAGATGGTCGGCAAATATTCTTGGAACACCTCTATCAGTAGCTATTCCAATGAAACCAAAAACAAAAGCTGACAGAGCCGAGACCGCAAGACAAATAAGGAAACTTGCCGAAGAAAAGAGTGCGAAAGATAAAATGGTAGAAGCGGCTAAAGAGATGGCAAAGGCAGAAGTTGATGCGGAAGCCGCAGAAACACAGACTCCACCAGCAGCCGCACCAGCCACACCCGAAACAGGAGGAAGTACATCACCAACCGCATAATAAAAAATATGGACTCAAAAAATGAAATAACAAAATATATAGAATCCCTACCAAAAGAGTTAAAAGCTGTTATATCTAATCCAAATATAGAAAATCGCATAAGAGAGATATCAAAAAAATATTCTCTGAGTATGGATCAAGAAGAAAGTCTGATTGATATTGTAATGCTCGTTCTGGCAGGAATCGAGAGCCCAGACACATTGGGAGAAAATATAATATCAGACCTCTCTGTTTCTGAAATAGTAGCAGAACAAATAATAAACGATCTCGACAATAGAGTATTCGACTATGCGCTAAAGGAACTTGGTGTTGATGCCGAGAAAATAAAAAATGAAAAGGTTGATCTCTTGCCAGAGATACGACCAGATAATCTTCCGGCGATAGAGACTCTAACTCAAACAGCAACTTCAACCAAAACAAGTGTCCCGGTTTACACACCAAAGCCGAAAGTTGTAGTGGAAAAAGAGCCCGTTCAATCTCCAGTTTCTGTTCCAAGATTCAAGGCCATACCAATGGAGAATGAGGAGATGATTGGTCAAAATTTTATCCCAAACATAGCACCAAAACCAAACGCGGGTGGAATAATAGAAAGTAAACTGAACTCGATAACTAAAAGTGTGGGAGAGGGTATGAAAACTGAGCCCCCAAAAGCATATACGAAGGATCCGTA
>CBFIEZ010000037.1:0-6631 GCA_965661755.1 Minisyncoccia bacterium | reverse complement strand
CTCGAATCCGCCTTTCTCTTTTACACAAAAAACAATCTATATCTTTGGAAAAAAGAAGAGAAAAGTGTAAAAACAGAAACCGCTGACTATGCCGATGAGACAGCAAATCAAGTTTTTGTTCCTCGTCTTTCAGAAAGTAAACTGAAAGAGTTATCTTGGTCGCTCGATATAAACGAAAACCTGAACCCTCTAACGGGAGAGGATGGCAAAACCACAAAGTAGAGAATTTTTTCAATAAATAGTGGATTGAAAAACTAGATGATGATTACTAGATACTGTATACTATTATTATGGTAGTTTCTTCAAAAGCAACACAAGAATTTGTCCCGATACAAGAAGTGCGCGACGGCGTGGTTATGCTAAAAGATGGCACTATGCGAGCTGTTGTTTTGGCATCTTCTCTAAACTTTAGTCTAAAATCTGATGACGAAAGAAATGCGATCATACTCCAATTCCAAGATTTTTTAAATTCTCTTGATTTTTACGTACAAATATCAGTTCAGTCGAGAAGACTAGATATTCGACCCTACATTGCTCTACTAGAAGAGAGATACAAAGAGCAGATGAACGACCTAATGAAAATACAGACTAGAGAATACATAGAGTTCATCAAGAAGTTTACTGAAACAACAAACATAATGACAAAAAGTTTCTTTGTCGTCGTACCGTATGATCCAGCCATGATAAACATAAAAGGGGGGTCTGGTATAAATCCGTTCAAAAAATCATCTAGTTCAGAAGAAAAGAAAAACAAGCAAGCTTCTTTCGAAGAAAACAGAACTCAGCTAGAACAGAGAGTGTCTGTGGTGGAGCAGGGGCTTTCTAGGTGCGGCATACGTGTTGTAAGGCTCGGAACAGAAGAGGTAATAGAACTATTTTACAAGATATTTAACCCGGGAGATACAGAAAAACCTATTAAAACTAGCTAAAATATATGGGAATATTTGATTTTTTAAAAACAGAAAAAAAAGAGGAGGCTATATCCACCATACTACCTCAAGAAATATATGACTCTGGGGCTCTTGAGCTAAAAGACGTTATTGCACCCAGCGCACTAGAAGTCACACCAAAACAAGTAAACCTTGGTGAGAAGGTTTTGAGAAGTTTCTTTGTTATATCTTATCCTCGATATCTAACAGAAAACTGGTTTGCGCCAATAATAAACCTCGACAAAATATTTGATGTGGCTATATTTATAAAACCGATAGACACCGCGAGTGTACTCAGAAGTTTCCAGAAAAAGGTGGCTGAAGTTCAAAGTCAGATAAACTCTAGAGAAGCAAAGGGTCTAGTAAGAAACCCTATGCTCGATACTGCATATCAAGATCTAGAAAACCTTAGAGACCAACTACAACAAGCTCAAGAGAGACTTTTTGATATAGGATTGTACATAACCATATACGGAAACTCTGAAACGGAGCTAGACAAAATCGAGTCTGAAATAAAGTCTATACTAGAAGCCAAACTAGTGTACGTAAAACCAGCATTGTTCCAACAAGAACAGGCTTTCAAAACAACTATTCCTATAGGAACAGACGATCTAAAGGTTTATAGCAAACTGAACTCTTCACCGTTATCATCACTGTTTCCTTTTGTGTCTTTCGACCTAACATCAGATAGGGGAATACTCTACGGAATAAACAGACACAACTCTTCGTTAGTACTTTTTGATAGATTTTCTCTAGAAAACTACAACTCTATAACATTTGCCAAGTCTGGATCCGGAAAATCTTACGGCACAAAGTTGGAAATACTGCGTACTTTGATGTTCGATACAGATGTTATAGTTCTAGATCCAGAAAAAGAATACGAGTATCTAGCTGAAGCCGTTGGTGGAAGATACTTTAATATATCTCTAAATTCTGAGCACCACATAAACCCGTTTGAACTACCTGTTCCAGGAGAGGGGGAGTCTTTCTCTAGCGTGCTGAGATCAAATATTATAAACCTCGTTGGACTTTTCAGAATAATGATGGGAGGACTAACTCCAGAGGAGGACGCTATTATTGACCGAGCTATTACAGAAACTTATGCTCTAAAAGATATAACCGCAGACTCAAACTTTGAAAATATCGAGCCACCACTTATGTCAGACTTTGAACTGGTGTTATCTGGTATGGAAGGAGGGGATTCATTGGCACAGAGACTAACAAAATACACCAGAGGAACTTGGGCTGGCTTTATAAACAAACCATCTAATGTTGATATAAACCAAAAATTCATAGTCTTCTCACTCCGAGATATGGAAGATGAGCTCAAACCGATAGCCATGTACATCATCATGCACTATGTTTGGAATATGATAAGGAAAAAGCTAAAAAAGAGACTCCTTGTTATCGATGAGGCTTGGTGGATGATGAAATCAGAAGATACAGCATCATTCCTCCTTTCTCTTGCAAAAAGAGGTAGAAAATACTACCTGGGACTAGCCACAATCACTCAGGACGTTGATGACTTTATGAAGTCTCCATATGGAATGCCCATTGTAACAAACTCATCAATACAAATACTTTTGAAACAATCTCCGACATCTATAGATAAACTCCAGCAGACTTTTAACCTAACGGATGAAGAAAAATACCTTCTGCTGGAGTCAGATGTTGGAGAGGGAATATTCTTTGCTGGACTAAAACATGTAGCCATAAAGATAATTGCTTCATATACAGAAGACCAAATAATAACATCTGACCCTTCTCAGATACTCTCAATAAAAGCAGCAAAATCCGAGCTGGAAAACTCGCTAAAATAAATGGATGGAAATAAATCAAAAATATCAAATGTTGAATGGGGGTTAGTTATAGGAGCGCTTTTTGCTATTGATATAGTGCAAATAATAATAGAGTGGTCACTATCATGGTTGGGGGTTGGTGTATTTATCAACTGGATAATTGATTTAATGACTGGAATGGGCCTAGCCTTGTACCTACAACTAAGGGGACAGAGTCTCGCTAGTCCAAAGCGCTTGGCTGGTATAATTGGAACTTTTGTTGCTGAACTTATACCAGTAGTCGACGAACTTCCTCTTTGGGGAATGGATGGAATATTTAATATGGTAATTTCAAAGAGTGATGAAATCGTATCAAAAATTCCCGGTGGTTCAACTATAGCTTCTGGAATTGCATTAACAAAAACAAATCCACTAGAAGAACAGAAACCGTTGATAGACCAGGTAAATAATTCTATATCACAAATAAGAAACATGAACGACATTGTTAAAAACAGATCAAACAGAAAAGCCAATCTCGAAGAGTAACTGTGTGTACAATGTGGTTTTTCACACTCAATAATATGCTAAAATAAATACTAATGAAAAACTGTGCATATATACTATTGTTAATGCTCATTTTCGCACTGCCATCTATAGCCGGTGCCCAGATTGAAATCCCTAGCACAACAGACATAAATGTTGAGCTAATACCCTCTAACCCAAAACCTAACGAGTTTGTTAGTGCTTCCATAACCAGCTATTCAACAGACATAAACAGTGCAAAAATAACGTGGAGTCTGAATGGAAAGACTCAGAAAAGTGGTGTTGGTGAAAAAAGTTTAATTTTTAACTCTGGCGATGTGGGAACGACAAATATTCTTTACATCTCAGTAAAAACAAAAGACGGAGAGATTGTGGAAAAAAGTATAACAATATCACCAGTAAGCATAGATCTTATTTGGCAAAACGAAAGCTTTGTCCCACCGTTTTATAAAGGCAAAGCTCTATATAGCCACCAAAACAAAATAACTTTCATAGCTCTTCCTCATATTTTTAACAACGGAAAAGAAGAATCTCCTAAAAATCTAATCTACACGTGGAAGAAAAATGGATCAGTCGTTGAATCTGCTTCTGGTTATGGAAAAAACACTTACACCTCTGAGGGATCTGTTATCTCTAGAGCACTAAGTATAGAGGTTACAGTAACATCACCATCAACAAACGCCAGCGGTTATGCACATACAGTTGTTACACCAATAGAGCCTTCTATTGTTTTTTACAAAAAAGATCCTCTCTATGGTATTGAATTTCAAAAAGCTTTATCTGGAGCAATTAACATAGAAAACGCAAGTGAAATAAATATTTTAGCCATTCCTTTTTTCTTTGGAGTCACGGATAAAAAATCTAACGACCTGACATATATTTGGTCAATAAACGGTAGTGAGGTGGCTAACGCCGGATCAAGCAACCAAGTCTTCCGCAAAAAAGAGGGGACAAAAGGAAACTCGCTCATATCACTATCGATAGAAAATTCAAATAAAATACTTCAATATTCATCAGAGAGTTTTAATTTAGTTTTTGATAATAACAAGTCATCAATATAAAATATGAAAAAAATCCTTAAAAATTCACTGCTTGTCCTAACACTTTGTTTTTATCTATTTCCTTTTGTTGTTACATTTGCTCAAGCGCCAACAGACTATGTTGTTCTAACGCCACTACCAGGTACAACCAACTGTGGAACCAATACAACAACCGGCAACTGCACAACAAACCTTGGGCTATACTTGCCACAAATGTTCAACCTCATAGTTGCCATAGCTGCCGGACTAGCTTTCGTAATGATAACTTTGGGAGGTATAACATACGCGACCACTGACGCAATAATGGAAAAAAGTCAGGGTAAAGAGTGGGTGACAAATGCTATTTACGGATTACTTTTAGTTATCTCGGCTTATCTTATTTTATACACAATAAACCCTCAGATACTAGATTTTAGCCTAAACATCACACAACCGGTTATTGTAAACAACGCGCCCAGTGTCGTTGCTTCTAGACCCATGACAACCCAAGAACAAACTGATGATGCCGCCGTTAGATCTCAGCTCTTAACCGCAGGAATAACAGTAAACAATACCGCGTGTGTTAATGGAGGCACACAAGGTTGTACAAATGTGGTTGGACTACCACCATACACAATTACAGAGCTGATTGCATTGGCAAGAGATATTGGAGGAAATAATATAATAATCACTGGAGGAACAGAAGGAGGTCACGCCACACATGGGGTTGGAAAACCGATGGTTGATCTTAGGCCAAATGTTAGAATTACTTCCTTACTAATGGGGCCAACTGGTATTCCTTTTGACGGATACTCCAAATCAGTATCTTTTGGTCTAAACGGGGCATACCATGCAACATTCACATACGAAAGTGCTGGTGGCAATCCCAATGGAACATCAACCGGTGATCATTGGCATGTAGATTTTGATAAATAAAATTATGTCAAAAAAAACCATACTTATAATAAGTTCTCTATTACTTGGATTTATTTTTATAGGTCTCATTGTTTACCTTTTATCAACAAACTCAACAGGTACTTCTACTGGTGGAATTTCTATATTTAGAAAATTCCTTCCTTTTGGTGGAGACACTGTGACTACAAACGACGGGGAAGATACTGATACTGGCAATAATCCAGACCAAGAAACACCTCCTGAAACTGAAAACTTTAACCAGCCGCTTAGAAAAATATCATCAGAACCGGTTGCTGGTGCTGGCACCGTAGACACTAAAGCAGGAACAATAGTGCGTTATATGGAAAAAGCCACAGGACATATATATGAAGTAGAGCTATTCTCACCTAAAAATGGTCGTATTTCTAACACAACAATACCTTTGATATATGATGCAATATGGGGTAATAAAAACAACTCTTTGGTAGCAAGATATTTGAATAGTGACGATACACAAATAGAGAGCTACTACCTGACGCTAAACAATAGTAGTTCTACAGAGAACACCTTAAAAGGGGTGGCTCTGCCAAAAAATATAGAGGATGTTTCTTCTTTTGGAGGAAATTTCTTTTATCTAATCCAAAATACAAATTCTTCAACGGGTTATGTTAGTGATTTTTCAGGAAAAAACAAAATGATTTGGACTTCTGATATAAAAGAGTTGACCACTCAGTTTGTAAATTCAAAAATAGTAGCACTTAATACGAAACCAGCACAAAAAATCCCTGGATATCTATACTTTGTGGATATAGCCACAGGACAGAGTAGGAGGGTGCTAGGAGATATATCTGGATTGTCTACACTTTCCGATCCGCTCGGTGAGAAAATTATCCTTCTATCACAAGAAGATTCTGTTCGATTTATGTTTTATACGGTGAAAACAAAAACTTACGCGGACCTTACACCAATAACTTTCCCAGAAAAATGTGTCTGGAGTAAAAAAGATATAAATATAATTTATTGTGCTGTTCCAAAAGATTACCTCTCAGGAAACAGCCTTATATCTTGGTATAAGGGTCTTATATCTTACTCTGATGATATATGGAGATATGATTTAAAAAACAACATATCAACTATTGTGGGGAATCTTAGTAAAGTTGCTCTAGTAGATCTTGATGTTATAAAACCTCAACTGTCTGAAAACGAACAATACTTGGTCTTTGTAAACAAAAAGGATGACTCATTGTGGAGTTTGGATCTAGCTCAATCAAACTAAACAACTAGTGTGTGCTTATGATATCTCTTTCTAATATAAAATTCTTGCACAATAGCAAAAATGTTACTTGTTATTAAGAAAAGAGCAACCGCAGAAGACACTGTGTAGGCGACAACTGTCATCATCGCTGGAAAAAAGTATTTCATTTGAGCGTTCATGGCTTTTTGAAAATCTCCTTGATTAGCCTTTTCT
>CBFIEZ010000036.1:0-6872 GCA_965661755.1 Minisyncoccia bacterium | reverse complement strand
TATCGAAACTTTTTATCAACTCATCTTTTGTAAAAATCTCTTGTTCTGTTCCAGGATTCCATCCTATGAGAGCCAGAAAGTTCATCATCGCTTCTGGCAAATACCCTTCTTTTTTGTAATCCAAAATGTCTTTTGCACCATCTCTTTTACCAAGCTTTTTAGTTCTATCATCTCTTAAAATAGGAGGCAGAGAAACGAAAACAGGATACTTTATACCCAGAGCGTCATACAAACTTAAAAACTTTGGAGTACTTGATATGAACTCATCAGCTCGCATTATATGAGTAACTCCCATATTGTAGTCATCTATGATGTGAGCAAAGTTGTACGTAGGATAGCCGTCACTTTTTATCAAAATAAAATCATCCAAAGCTTCTTCTCCAGCTTCTAGTTCACCACGAACAATATCATTCCATTTATATCTTTTTATTTCTGGAACTTTAAATCTCAATGGCTTTTTGCCATCCCAAACCTCAAAAGTACCCGGCCTATGATCTCTAAACAAAAAAGGTCTCTTTTCTTGTTCTGCTTTTTTTCGAAACGCATCTAGTTCTTCTTTTGTGTACGGATCGGGGTAAGCCAAACCTTTTTCTATCAGTTTATGTGCCCACTCTATGTATGTAGGAAGTCTCTCTGATTGAACAACAGACCCAAACGAGGCTTCCTTGTCTGGGCCATAATCCCAGTCTATTCCGATCCAACTCAGAGAATCTTGTATATGTTGTATCGATCCAGGAACCTCTCTTTCTTTGTCTGTATCTTCTATTCTCAATATAAAAGTTCCGTTATTTTGTCTGGCATATAAATACGCAAAAAGAGCAGTCCTAACTCCACCTATATGCAAAAAACCTGTCGGAGACGGTGCAAATCTTGTTACTATTTTTTTATTATCTTTTTCCATTATTTTTCGTGCTCCAAACCTATAGCAATTATCTCTTTGGCGATTACTTCTGCAGAGTCTCTTCTAGCAAAATTTTTAGCAGAATCAGTCATTTTCTGAATCTCTTGTGGGTTAGAAAGTATTCTGTCTATTTCTGACATAAGAACCCCAGCAGACATATTTTTCTCTTCTATAACAACAGCACTACCAGATCTTGCATAAGAAAAAGCGTTTGATCTCTGGTCGTGACTAGTTGGTTCTGGTATTGGAACTATGATAGCAGGCTTGGCCCAAGAAGCAATCTCAAATATAGTTGAACCAGCTCTAGAAATAATTATGTCAGCCACACCAACAGATCTTCGTAGATTTACGAGGTCTAGATAAGGATAAAGTCTGTATCTGTCTTTGTTAGGACTATCTTGCAAAACCACTCTGGATGTTTCTTGTATTATTGAAGCATTGTTCACACCAACTTGATGAATAATCTGATACTTTTTTACAAGCTCAGCTAAAACATCCATTATTGCTTCATTCAAAAATCTAGCACCAAGTGAACCACCGATTATCAAAATAGTTTTTATATTTGGATCAAAATTGAAAAATTCGTGGGACTCTGCGGAAAGAGGTTCTAGAGTCTCTTTTCTTATCGGGTTTCCTGTATAAGCAGTTTTCTCTGCTTTAAAATAATTTATAGCTTCTGGATATGATATAGCGACTTTTCTAGCAAACTTTCCAGCCCATTTGTTAACTTTTCCTGGCTTTGTGTCTGATTCGTGTATAACAACAGGTATCATGAGTAATCTACCAGCAAAAAGAGCCGGAAAACTAGCATAACCACCCTTACCAAAGATAACATCAGGGTATATGAGAAAAACTTTCCAAACAGCAGTTATGACACCAATAAGAGTTTTAAAAAGATCAAAAAAGTTCAGAATAATATTTTCTACAGATTTTTTTCTTCGTATTTTCCCTGCACTAACAGAAACAAACTTTATATTGTTTTCATACAAAAGAGCCTCGTCGAAAGGATCGTTTGACATAAAATAAAGATCTGGCTTTAAAAGCCTATTTTCTTTCGCTGTCTCATTTAACTCCTCTGCAACGGCAATTAGTGGATAAAAATGTCCACCTGTACCGCCACCAGTTAACAATATTTTCATAATTTTTTAAAAACTTATTTAGTTTTTTGATTTTTTGAGATATTTAAAATGATACCAACCTCTGCCAACGTCATAAAAAGTGCTGAACCACCATGACTAACAAACGGTAGTGTTATGCCAGAAAGAGGCAAAATACCCACCATAGCACCCATATTTACAAAGGCTTGGGATACAATCAGTATAACAATTCCAACCACCATTAGTCTACCGAACATATCTGGGGTATTACTAGCTATTTTTAGGCCCCTAAATGCAAAAAATAAGAACAAAATAATAATACTAGTTGTGCCAAGAAAACCGAACTCTTCTCCTGCAACAGCAAATATAGAGTCTCCTATTGGTTCTGGAAGCACATTGAACTTTTGTATACTCTGACCAAAGCCTCTACCAAAAACACCTCCACTACCTATAGCGATAAGAGACTGCTGTATCTGATAACCGCTACCTTGAGCATTGTTTTCTGGATGAATAAAAGTATTTATTCTGCTCATAATATATGGTCGTGTCATAGCCAGAATACCTATACCTATAACTGAAACTAAAGCTAGAATAAAAATATATCTCCATCGCCCACCAGCAGACAAATACATAGCCAAACCAGCAGAAAAAATTATCAAAAAAGTGTCTGTATCAGGTTGTTTCAAGAGTATCAAACCAACTATACCTATTATGACAACAAACGGCATAAAACCGTATTTCAAAGTCTGAGCTTTATCTTTTACTGATGAAAGCCATGCTGAAAAGTAAATTATAAAACCAATTTTTAATAACTCTGATGGCTGAAACGATATAGAAAATATACTTATCCATCTCAATGCACCACCATGACCAAAACCGATACCAGGAACGAAAACCAAAAGAGTAATCACGGCTGAAGCAATAAAAAAGTAAAATGCATGCTTCCTGTACTTTTTATAATCAAACTTTGTTGTAAAAATACAGGCAATAGTTCCCAAAATTAAACCGAAAACTGTCTGATTAAAAGCCACATTGGAATATTTTGTGGCTTGTTTTGATAAAAGTCCTAAAGAAGCAGATGCAAAAATCAGATATCCTGCTATAACCAGAATAAATATAGATATCAAAAATGGAATATCAACTTTGATTTTCTTCATTTGTTATTTCAAATGTAGATTATAACTTTAAATCACTGAAAAATAAATGATTTGACCGTTTTTTTTGATCTGTTAAAGTATCCGTAGAGGTGAGCATGGCATACTTTGAGTTCCTGCTCGAAATCTTGACTCTCTTGGCTGGGCTTGTGATCTGGTCGTTTCTCGCGTTCCAGGTCATGACGTCAGGATTTGTCTTCTTCGGTCACAGGCCTTACGGACTGGTGGGTCTCTTGACGTGCAGTCTGGCAACTGGGGCCATAGCCGAGTTCACAATAATATTCTTTTTCCGATAATTGGAGGTGTCTATGGGAAAACTGGTGGTTACGAAATTTTCGTAACCACTTTTCGCTTTCTGTTTTTAACTAATAAGAGCCAATATCACTCCAGTCATCGCAAACACAGCCGTGATAACCCAATAGCGCATTACGACTTTTGTTCTAGACCAGCCTATCGCTTCAAAATGATGATGTAGTGGTGCTACTCTGAAAACTCGGTGTTTATTAAAATATTTATAAGAAATTATTTGAATAATTACAGAAAGAGAAGTTGCAACAAGCGGTATAGCAATTATAGGTAAAACCAAAACAGTATCTGTTAGAAAAGCTACCACAGCCAAAGTCACAGTTAGTCCAACCATACCAGTCTCTCCCATATAAAATCTCGCTGGAGGAATATTGAACCAAAGAAAAGCTAGAGTTCCTCCGGATATAACTGCACACAAAGCGGAAATATCTATTTGCTGATGAACATAAGCAATAACAGCAAAAGCTAAGTATATGAGAGACATGATTCCGCCGGCTAGACCATCCATACCATCAACAACACTTGTAGAAAATACAGATAGCATAACCACGACAAAAAACGGTATAAACCATATACCCATCTCTAATTCTCCAGAAAAAGGAATATGAATAGCTGAGATATCCAACTTGTCATAGAACCAGAAACCAATAGAAAGACCTATGATAGAAATAAAAATGATTTTTATTTTTCTATATATTAGAGGATCTCTAGCATAGTTACCCTTTCCAAATATTTGCAAAAGATCATCCGCTAGACCAATCAGAGATGCCAAAATAAGTGCTCCAAGCGGTATAAATGTCTGACTTCTACTAAAAAAGTTCAACTTTTCTGTAACTTCATTTGGAAAAATTACAGATAGTAGGTATATAACGAGGACACACAAAAGCACAGAAACCCAGATGATAACTCCACCTATCCTGGGAGTGGAAAGCTCGGCTGTTACGTTGTGGTTATCAGCAAAATCCTTTGAAACACCGTCAGCATTTTCTGTACGAGGATTTTTCTTCCACATTTTGTACCTATAGAAAAGATTTGTGAAAAATGGAGTTATGGAAATACCGATAAGAAAAGTGAGGACTGAAGGAATTACGACTTTTATTACATCAATCATATTTTTATTTTATGTCAGCGATAAAAGTATCATACCACAGAGCTAGCATGAGCAGTGTGTAAATCTTTCTGGAATTATCTTTTTTATTTTCTGTGTGCTCATCTATGATTCTTTTTATATACTCCATATCCAACTTTTCTTTTATGTACTTGTTGTTCAATATAGAGTCATAAATACCAACAGTATCTTTAGTCATCCAGTCTCTTATCGGAGTTGGAAATCCCAACTTTCTTCTGTTTCGTGTAGACTCCGGAATAATTCTAGAGAAAGCCTCTCGAAGTAAATACTTTGTAGAACCATTGTGCCATTTGAAACGATCTGGAAGAGTTCTGGCCAGATCAGCCACTTTTATGTCTAAAAATGGAACTCTGAGTTCTAGACTGTGAGCCATTGTCATCTTGTCGGCTTTTGCCAATATGTCTCCAACCAACCAGGTATTTATATCTATGTACTGCATTTTTGTAGAGTCAGAAAGTTTTGTAATTTTTTTATACAAAGAATTCATAGACTGAAAATCTTCTTTCTCCCCTTTCCACATTTTCTTTATTTCCTTTCTATCAAATATAGAATCGCTAAAATATTTTTGACCAAAATACCAACTCTCTATTTTTTCATTTACTCTTTTTAGATAATTTTTACCAAAAAAGTTAAAAGGTATTTTCAGTGCAAAATCTATAATAGGTTTTGGTAACCAGAGTAGTTTGTTCGATGCGAACGGCGCTGTATATATGTTGTATCCACCAAAAAGTTCATCTGAACCTTCTCCAGAAAGCACTACTTTTACACTTTTTCGCGCCTCTCTAGCTAGAAAATATATTCCTATAGCACTAGGATCTGCAACAGGCTCATCAAAATGATAAACAGCCTTACCCAAAACAGAAAAATATTCTTTTGGATCAATTGTCAGTTCAGTGTGATCTGTTCCCAACTGATCAGAAGTCTCTTTTGCTTCAGCTCCTTCGGTTAAAGTATCCCAGCCAACTGTAAAAGTTTTTATTTTCTTTTCGCCACGAATATCCTGCATCATTGTGGCAATAATACTGCTATCTATTCCACCAGAAAGAAAAGCTCCAACGGGAACATCGGCGATCATATGATGTCTAACAGAATCTTTTATTGTGTATAGCAAATCTATCTTGGTTTTCTTTTCATCCAGTTCTCTGTTTTGTTCAAAATCAAAAGACCAATACTTTTTTATCTCTGTAACACCAGTTGCTATATTTATTTTCAAAAAGTGAGCTGGAGGAAGTTTGTAAACATCTTTGAAAAATGATTCTGCTAGCGGATTGTACTGAAATGATAAGTAGTTATAGACAGCGCTATCGTTGACCTCTGGTATAAAACCAGGAAAAGACAGAAAACTTTTTGCCTCCGAAGAAAAAGCAACGATTTTTTCTTTTTGAACTAGATAATAAAGTGGCTTAATACCAAAAAAATCTCGAGCAACAAAAACTTCTTTTTTCTCTATATCATAAATACAAAAAGTAAACATTCCACGAAGTTGTTTTACCATATCTTCTCCATACTCTTCGTACATATGTAAAATAACTTCTGTATCGGAATCAGTTTTAAACTTGTACTTCTTATTTAATAGGTCTTTTTTTAATTCTAAATAGTTGTATATTTCGCCATTGAAAAAGATCAGCAGATTTTCATCTTCTGAAGTTATTGGTTGGTGTCCTGTAGATAGGTCTATGATAGAGAGTCTTCTCATACCTAGGCCTACATTTTTATCAACATAAAAGCCATCCTCGTCTGGTCCACGATGGATTATACGAGAAACCATAGCCTCTATAACCTTGTCTTTATGCTTTATTTCAGGGCCTATAACCCCAGATATTCCACACATACCTAGAGTATACCTAAAAGCCCAAAAAGAGTCCAAAATAAGCCATTATGGTCAAATAGAACCTATTTAGTTAGATATTTAACAGTAGCGTTTACCAAAGTATCCATATCATCAAAACGTCCCTCTAGAGTAGAACCCATAACCACTATAACAACAGGTTCACCCACTATAGGATCTAGAGCAATAACAAGGTTTCCTCCAGCTAAATCTGTATAACCAGTTTTAGAAGCCAAAAGACCAGGTATGTTTGAAACATTAGAGTTTGTATTCTTTGCTTTGTGTTCAGTAGTATCAGAATCAACAAACAATACTTTGTTTTTTGTTGGCTCAACGATTTCAGACTTGTGTACCAAAATATATTCCAGCAATTTTTCTATATCTTGCGCAGAACCATAAGCCCCGGAAATATTGTCTTCGTCCAAACCAGTTTCGTTTATAAAATAAGTCTGAGTGA
>CBFIEZ010000035.1:0-7094 GCA_965661755.1 Minisyncoccia bacterium | reverse complement strand
AATATATTGAAAGGTGCTTCTGCTGAAAACGGTACTCTACCTTATGATATGAAGCCTATGGATCTACAAAAATTAGTCAGAGAAGTTTTTGAAAAACAAAAGTTTAGAGCAGAGGACAAGAGTCTGCAATACACTCTAGATGTTGAGGATGGAGAGTATTCGATTACCGGAGACTATGTTCAGTTGGGTGAGTCATTACGAAACCTTATAGAGAACTCTATAAACTACACACACCAAGGTCAGGTGATGGTTAATCTTTCCGTTAAACAAAATTCTTTCCTAATCAAAATATCTGATACAGGAGTTGGTTTGAGTCCTAGCGATAAAGAAAAGTTGTTCAAATCTGGTGGTAGAGGAGATGAATCTTTGAAGATAAATATAAATTCTACTGGATATGGACTAGTGTTTGTAAAAGGAGTTGTAGAGGCGCACAAAGGTAAAGTTTGGGCAGAGTCAGAGGGCAGAGGCAAAGGTTCTATGTTTATGATAGAATTGCCAAAAAAATAAATGGAAATAAAGACTCAATATAGTATAGATAATAAAATATTTGACGCACATTACGTTGAAGATGATCCAGAGAAAAACCTAAAAGGTATAGTTTTGCATGGAGTGCACTGTCTTTGTTTTTATGGAGACAAGATGGTTATTGTAAAAAATGGTAAGGGAAAATGGACACCTCCAGGTGGTGCAATCGAATCTGGAGAGAGCTATTTGCAAGCCAGTGAGAGAGAAACAAAAGAGGAATCAAATATGAAAGTTCTGTACCAAGAATATATTGGTTATCAAGATGTTACTTGGCCAGAAAACGCTGTTAGGCAAGCTAGAACATTTGCAGTTGTTGAGCCTTATGGAGATTTTGTATCTGATCCAGACGGTGATATTGTCGAGATTAAACTGATTGACCCAAAAGAGTTTAATGACTACTGTGGTTGGGGTGTTATAGGAGAAAGATTGGTAGAAAGAGCGATTGAGTTAAATAATAAATATGGCACAAGAAAAAGTCTGGGATAGGGAATACAAAAATTCGACATTTCTAACAAAAGAAAACAAACCGCAGAGTGATGTGGTTCGTTTTGTTAATTTTTTGAAAAAAGAGGAAAAAGTTCAGTTGGAAAATCTAAACGTTATAGATCTGGGATGTGGCACGGGAAGAAATAGTTTCTATTTTGCAGAAATGGGAAATAGTGTTGTCGGACTAGAGATATCCAAAACAGCGATAGATATTGCAAAGGATAACGCCGATAGTGCTGGGCTAGATGTAAAATATATAAAACAAAGTATTGGAGAGAGTTTTCCTTGCGAGGATAAATCTATAGACATCGCACTAGATGTGACATCTTCCAACTCGCTAACAGAATCAGAAAGAGAAGTTTTTTTGAATGAAACAAAAAGAGTTTTGAGAGATGGAGGATATTTTTTCACAAAAGCTTTGTGCAGAGATGGTGATGATAACGCAAAGTATTTGATAAAAAATAATCCAGGAACAGAAAAAGATACATACATAATGCCAGATACAAATATAGTTGAGAGAGTTTGGAGTAAAGATGACTTTATGAAAAAGTATTCTGAGTATTTTCAAATAATTAGGATGGAAAAGAAAACTAGCTATACAAAGATAAAAGATAGGAGTTACAAAAGAAACTTTTGGATAGTGTATATGAAAAAGTAGACATTATTTTTATAGTGTTGTATTGTTTATATCGGAAATTTAGTGTACGTACACACGGAGGTGTGCGTGAGGAAGCGTTGGCCTAAGTTGTCTGATGCTCCGGAGGTTTTTCTGGAGCGCTGTACCGAGACGGGTTTGCGTGAGTCCTTTATACGAGCCGCACGGAGGGCGGGTTATCCGAAAGATCACAAGGGTTGGGACGAGTTCATGCTTCGTTTCAGACAAGACTGCAGAAAGATCGTGGTCAAGTATGAATTCAGACAAGAACGACTCCAGATTTACGGAACGAACAGGGTCAGGTTCTTCGCATATTGTCGTGTTGTTGCCGTCATCTCTCGCAGAAATGAGATACGGGAATTCGCGTCTATCGGAGATGCCAGGCCTCGTCCGGTCTACAGACCGGAGACCATCCGGACTTCTTTCGGAGAGTTCCCATCCGGGAGCCTCTTGGAGTCGATCGAACGCACTTCGTCACATCATTTTGGTAGACGAAGAGCTAACTAGCTTTGCAATTTTGGCCAGGGTCCCGACGCACACGCGTTGGGGCTCGCTTTTTTTATTTAAACTTATTTGCTAAAATGTTGAAATGACTAAAAAAATCTTACTTTCTGGTGTAAAACCTACAGGACGACCACATATTGGAAACTACTTTGGTGCAATGAAGCAGTTTGTGGAAATGCAAGATGAATACAACTGTATGTTTTTTATTGCTGATTACCACGCACTAAACTTTATTCAAGATGGCACAGAGATGAAACAGCAGATACTCGATTTAGCTATGGATTATCTAGCTATAGGGCTCGATCCAAAAAAGTCACTTATATATAAACAGTCAGATATTCCTGAGCATGCAGAGCTGACATGGATTTTCGATACTATAACAACAGTTCCTTATCTAGAGAGGGCACATGCATACAAAGACGCAGAAGCTAAAAATAAAGAGATAAGTGTTGGAACATTTAACTATCCTATGCTTATGGCAGCAGATATTTTGATGTATGACTCTGATGTTGTGCCTGTTGGTCAGGATCAAAAACAACATATAGAGTACGCGAGGGATACAGCACAAAAGTTTAATTTCACTTTCAAAAAAGATATTTTCAAATTGCCTCAAGAGAAAATCATAGAAGGTGTTGCTGTTGTTCCCGGTACAGACGGACAAAAGATGAGCAAGAGTTATGGAAACACTATTCCACTTTTTGCTACAGATGCAGAAATAGAAAAAGCAGTTATGGGGATAGTTACTGACTCTGGTGGAGATAGACCAGAAAATGTTTATGCGATACACAAATTGATACGAAGTGAGGATGAACTCGCTCCTATATACGAAGAAAACAAAGGAAAATATAAAATATTAAAGGAAACTTTGATCGAAGATCTAAAGAAATTTATTGGTCCAATGCGAGAGAGACGAGAACAGCTTGCTAGTGACCCAGAATACGTACTAGAAGTTTTGAAAGAAGGTGGAGAGAGAGCTAGAGCAAAAGCACAGAAAAAAATGGATGAAGTGAGAGAGGCTATCGGGGTCAAGCTTTATTAATATTTTAATAAAAAATTATGAAAATAATCAAAGATTATTTTGATAGTGTTAAATTTGCCTTAAGTTACTCATTTTTATTTGCTAAAAATGAGACGATTCTTCTTGGTTTGCTAAATATAATAATCGGTGCTCTGCCATATGGAACGGCTTTTTTGTTAGGAAGACTTGTCGATGTGATAGTGGCTGGTGGTGTGGGTGGTTATAGTTACGCTTTGTGGTCAGTCCTTTTGCTATATGCAGTTGTGAGTTCTTTACCAGCTATCATGGGTAACTTGTATAGATATACAGCTAGAAGACTTATGATAAATATGCAAGCTGGTATGGAAATCGAAATAGCAAAGATAAGAGAGAGAATAGATATAGCAAAATACGAAGAACCAGAGTTTCTAGATCTATTACAGAGAAGTTTCAGACAAGGCCCAAATCCGATCTATCAGTTGGGTAGAGCTCAGTTTGATACTATACAGTCCTTAACCAGTCTTATTGTTGGAACAATTTTGGCTATTAAATTTAGTTGGTTAATTTATCTAATTGTTATAGTTACAGCAATACCTTCTTTTATTGTTGATATTAAGTTTGCAGGATATTCATGGAGTATTTGGGCAAAGGATTCTCCAGGTCAGAGAAGATTGGGAGATTTGAGACAGCATATTTTTAGTAGGTATATGCTTATCGAGACAAAGATGTTGCAGTCTTCAAATAAGATATTTAAGTGGATGGAGAAAATAATGAAAGAATTTTCTCAAGAACAACTTGGAATGGAGAGAAAGATAGTTTGGTATACGACACTCACAGACATATTATCACTAGTAGGTTTTGTTATTGGTCTAGTCTTGGTTGTAAAGAGTAATATATCTGGAGTTACAAAAGTTGGATCAGTTGTTTACATAATCAGCACCCTCACTAGTGTTCGTCGTTCTATAGCAAACTTATTGAAAGATATATCTGGCCAATTTGAAAATCATCTTATTATACAAGATATTATTTCTGTTTATAAAACACAACCAATAATAATCGAAAAAGAAAATCCTCTAGAAATAAATCTAAAACATGCACCAGAAATTGTATTTGAAAATGTTGGTTTCAAGTATGAAAATTCAGACAAATGGAGTTTGCGTAATATAAATTTAACTTTTATTGCTGGAGAAAATATCGGTCTTGTTGGAAACAATGGTGCTGGAAAAACAACATTAGTAAAACTACTTTGTAGAATATATGATCCAACAGAAGGTCGGATTTTGATAAACGGCGTTGATTTGCGAGATGTTTCAACAAAAGAATGGTGGTCGTATCTAGCCGTTATGTTTCAGGACTATGCCAGTTATGATTTTATAGTTAAAGAAGCTATAGCTATCGGTAGACCAGATAAAAATATAAATCTAAACAGAGTTGTTGAATCAGCCAAGGTTAGTCAGTCACATGATTTTATAAACGAGTGGAAAGATAAATACGATGAGCAACTCGGAGTTGAGTTCAAGGGTAAAGAGCCTTCAAAGGGTCAGAGACAAAAACTTTCTATTGCAAAAAATCTTTATCGAGATGGTTTTGTTATGATCCTCGATGAGCCAACTGCTAGTGTGGATGCGGAATCTGAGGCAAAGATTTTTGATTCTATTGAGAATCTACCAAAGGATAGAACCGCAATACTTATTTCTCATGATTTTTCTACTATTTCTCAGTGTGACAAAATATTTGTACTGGAACAGGGAACACTAAAGGAAGAGGGAAATCATAAAGAACTTATGAAAATGAAAGGTTTGTACGCAGAGTTATACAACTTACAAGCTAAAAGGTTTAAAAAATAAAAAGGGAAATCGCTCGGAGGAGCGATGTCCCACGAGCGAGCTTTTTGTGTGTGAAAGTCAGGATGCCCGACCTTCCAATGTGAATGCCTCCACAATTCGGCGGTGAATCTCATTATGAGCTTTTCGTGACATGACGAGGCTGAGTGGAATACGGAGTCCCTCTCTGTCGATGTGTTCTACGGTGTTGTCGCTAAAGTAACTCCACACGATACCGTTAGAGAGGATCACCTGCCACCATACGCCGTATCGTGTACCAGGTCTACGAGAGTCGTACTTCTTGAACATGATCACATCCCGGAGGTAGTGTTCAAGTTCACGTTTCCTGCGAAAACCATCAGGTGTGAGCTCGTAGAGTGTCACACCTTCGCCATTCGGATGGGTTCTCAGTGAACCTTCCTGTACAAGTTCTTCAAGTACAGTGACGACTTCGGATTCCAGAGGTTGTGTTCCTGTCATACTCTGTATCTTGTCGCAGATCAGCTCTAGAGGCTGGGCAACTCCATTATCGCGCCTTACGATGAAAGTGACTGGTCCGGCAAAGGTTCCGTAAACCAGTCTTTCTGAAATGTGCATGAGTTTTCTCCTTTTGCAAGAATATATTAAAAAGTAGAAAGTGTAAATAAAGATATATTTATGGCTAGTTTTGTCAATTTATGATAATATTCCTCTTATCATGAAAAGAACTTATATTAAAGATTTAAGCCAGTTTATTGGAGAAGAAGTCATTATAAAAGGCTGGGTAGATGTACGTCGAGACCAGGGAAAAATGGTTTTTATGGATATGAGAGATATGTCTGGCAGAGTTCAGTGTGTTGTTTTGCCAGGATCTGTGGCTATTGAACAAGTAAAAGAAGTTCGAACAGAATGGGTGCTTTCCATACAAGGAAAAGTAAATAAAAGACCAGAAAGAAATGTTAAAGCTGGTGTAGTAAATGGCGACATAGAGCTTGAAATCTTGTCTATTGAAGTTTTGAACAAGTCTGAAACAATCCCATTTGATATTTCTGGAGATACAAAGGAAATAAACGAAGAAACAAGACTGAAATACAGATATGTTGATTTACGATCAGATAGAATGCAGAAAAATATACGAAATAGGCACAAAGTAATAAAGTTCATTAGAGACTATCTAGATAAAGAGAATTTTATAGAAGTTGAAACTCCAATACTTACAAAATCTACACCAGAAGGTTCAAGAGACTATGTTGTGCCAGCCAGACTTTATCCTGGAAAGTTTTATGCACTTCCACAATCACCGCAACAATACAAGCAATTACTTATGACAGCTGGTGTAGAAAAGTATTTCCAAATCGCTAGATGCATGAGAGATGAGGATACTCGAGGCGACAGACAACCAGAATTCACTCAGCTTGATATGGAAATGAGTTTTGTTGATAGGGAAGCTGTGATGGAGTTAAATGAAAAGCTTTTGATAAACCTCGTACAAACTCTATATCCAGAAAAGAAAATCCAGCAGATTCCTTTTCCAAGACTTACATATGCAGAAGCAATGGAGAAATATAATTCTGATAAACCAGATATAAGAGAAGATAAAAATGATCCAAACCTTTTAGCTTTTTGTTGGGTTGTAGATTTTCCTTTCTTTGAAAAGACAGATGAGGGTGGATGGACATTTACACACAACCCATTTTCGCGACCAAAGCCAGAGCATGTTGAAATGCTAATAAAAAAGGAAAATATTGGAGATATTTTGACTACACAATACGATGTGGCTCTAAATGGTATGGAGATCGGCGGAGGAAGTATACGAAATCATGATCCAGAGGCTTTGAGAAAAGTTTTTGAAATAATGGGTCATGCTCCAGAAAATATTGATAAAAATTTTGGTCATATGATGTCTGCGTTTTCACTAGGAACTCCACCGCACGGAGGAATTGCTTGGGGTCTAGATAGGTTTGTGATGATTCTACAAAACGAGCCAAATATTCGAGAAGTTATTCCTTTTGCAAAAACAGGAGAAGGAAAAGATCCTATGATGGATTCACCGAGCGAGATCTCTACAGAGCAGTTACTTGAGTTGGGTATTACATTAAGGAAGAAATAATTGTAAACAAAATGG
>CBFIEZ010000034.1:0-7333 GCA_965661755.1 Minisyncoccia bacterium | reverse complement strand
ACTCCCCCTTAGCGTCAGTGCTGGGGTATGTGTACCTCAGCACAAAATCGAACATCTCCATCTGAACCCTCCCACTGAAAAAATACCAGTATTATAGAGTTTTGTCAAAAAGTCTTACACCCAGCCTTTGCCTCCTTTACCGTTCTATTTTTTAGATAAAAATTTAAACCATCTGATTCGAAAAATATTGTGCCATTGTTACAGGTATCTATTGCTGGTATTTTTAACTTTTGCGTAGTCTGCAAAATCTCCTTGTGAGGATGACCGTAATCGTTATTTTTTCCAGAAGAGATAACTACCCATTTTGGACTAACAGCCGAAACATACTCTTCTGTGCTACTGGTTTTGGAACCATGATGTCCAGCCTTTAGTATTGTGCTTTTCAGAGTAGTTGTGCCTAGAGTTAGTAAATAATCTTCTATCTTTGCTGTAGAGTCGCCCTGCAACATAACACTAGTTTCTCCATATACAAGTTTCATAACTATAGAACCATCGTTAGACGACATACCAGAAACATCTCTGTCTGGAAAAAGGATTTGGAGATAAGCTCCCCCGCCCAGATCTATCACTTGACCTCTCTTTGTGATTATTTTCTTTACACCTTTTTCTTTTATCTTATTTTCCAACTCGGCATAGACACTATATTTATTAGTAGTACCAGACTCTAGATCGTAGTCAACTTTGTATTTGTCTAAAAGTTTTAAAAAGCCAGAGTAGTGGTCTAGATCTGGGTTTGTCACTACTATCATATCTATATGCCTGTCATAAAAAGGCATAACTTTTGATATTTCTCTGGAGAGACTGTTATTTGGACCGCCATCCACCAAGACCTGAACCCCCGTCGGTGACTCTATAAATAGAGCGTCACCCTGCCCAACATCCAAAACAGCAAACTTTAAAATGTGATCTCGCTTTTCGTTAAAAATAAATACCAAAGTCACGCAAAAAATGAAAAATAGTGCCAGCAAAACATACCAACGTAGGTATTGTCTAACATGATAGAAAACAGCTTTCATGTGATATATTATACAGATTAGAACTTTGAAAATCTCCCGAGTAATATCTCTCGAAAAGCAATCTATCTAGCTCTGGTGAGCTAGCGAACTTCTCGTCGTTCAAGAAAATTATCAATCGAGTACGATTGTAATTTTCTAAGCTCCTGCGAAAGGCTTTTCTCAAGACATTACATTGGAGATTATTATTTAAATAAAAATATCATGAAACCATTTGAAGAAAAGAAATTTAATATCGGAGAATTAAAAGGCATAAGTGCAAAAAATATCGAGGAACATTTAAAGCTATACGCTGGGTATGTAAAAAACGCAAATAACATTTTAGAAAAAATCCCACAATATGAAGGCTACACAAAAGAGGACGCTTTTGCTCCGTATGTTATAGGTGAACTGCACAGGAGATTTAGTTTTGAATACAACGGAATAAGAGACCACGAAATCTATTTTGATTCCCTATCTGACGGAGCTAAAGAATTGGACGCAAACTCAGAGCTCAAGAAAAAAATTGAGGAGACTCACGGATCATTTGATGTTTGGATGACAACATTTAAACAACTAGCACTAACTCGCGGTATTGGCTGGGCAATACTTTGGTATGACAAAAAAGAAGACAGACTTTTGAACACATGGGTTGATGAACAACATTTGGGACAACTTCAGGGATGCACTCCTCTACTCGCTCTCGATATGTGGGAGCACTCATTTGTCGCAGACTATCAACCAAGTGGAAAGAAACAATACATTGAAGACTTTTTTGCAAATCTAAACTGGGAAAAGATTGAAAATAATTTTATCAATGCTAAATAAATATAATTTGACAAAACACATTATATAGTATATAATGTGTTTTGAACTTGAGTGGGATCCCCCACTCAATGGAGGAGATTTTGACTCAGAAAGAACTGTACTCATACGCCCTGAATGGGGTGCAAGCAGAAATTTCAAGCCTGGAAAACAGGCTTCGCGAACTTCGGATGCAAGAGGACGACCTTAAGAAGAAGTTCTTAGCATCTACCCCGGGGCCAACCATCGAGAACATTCGGCGGGCTCTGAAAAGACCGCCGAAGAAGTCGGTTCCCAAGCAGAGCAAGAAAAAGTTCCGCAGCTGGACGGTGCGGGACCGCAAGGCGGCAAGCGAGCGGATGAAGAAGTACTGGAAGGTGAAGCACGCCGAGACCAAGCAGGCCAACAAGACGTAGCACACCGGATCGGTGCCGAGCAATCGGCATCGGTTCTTTTTTTATAAAGTTAAAAACTATTGACTTTAAGATATATATAAATACTATTATTAACAGAGCCGAAAGTCTGTCCTGGCGGGCGTGCTATGGGTTGAAGTATCGCCTTCATGGCCCCGATCCAGAAAAGTAGACGAAAGGGAACGTACTTTGTAACCCAGACCAGTAGCTAAGGTATAAATCTTAACCCAGATTTGGAGAGAACGATCTTCTGGATCTGAGGAGTAACACCGAAGCTCTGGGGATGAGAGAGGGGCTAGAAATCCTGAATAAGGGTTTCTATTTACTTCTGCTATCAAACAACATCCGGTAGGCTCTACCAAAAACCTCAACGGTGCGCTGTAAAAACAGCGCACCGTTTTTTATACAAGAAGAATCCAAATATAAAAATATAAATTAATAATAAAACGAATGAAGAAAAGACTGGAAATCTGATTGTTCCAAAAGGTATGACTGCTCCGATATGGATTATTGTTAACTGATATTTTAAAAGTATGTAAGTAAAAATCGCTGGTACAAAAGAAAGAATAGTAGAAAATATTCCTAAAAATCCGGTAACAAAACCGAAAAACATTGTGATAGGAATAATGCCCAAAATTAAAACATTTACCGGAAGTGAGACAAACGAAACTAAACCAGTGTTGTAGATGAGATAAGGCAAGACAGTTATCTGTGTAGCTACTGTTGTTGAAACTATTTCTCGCAAAGGAAAATATTTTCCGACTTTTTCTGGAACTTTTTGAAAATATTTTTCTATAACAGGTGAAACAAAAACCAAACCGATAGTAGCCAAAACAGAAAGCTGGAAAGATGGATCAAAAGCCAGAAGTAGTGGGTTTGGTGTGAGCATCAAAACTACAGCGAAACCTAAAGCACGTGATGCTTTGTAATCCCTGTTAAAATGTTTTGCGGACAGAGCAACCAGAACCATAATGGCTGCACGAAATGCACTCGCTCCCCCACCAGCAAAAATTGTAAACAAAACAATCGACACAACTCCAGAACCAAAAGCAATATTTTTCGGAAGAAAAGAAAGTGTGCTCATTATACTTTCAGCAACGATAGCAATGTTATAGCCAGATAAAACAACTATGTGTGAAACTCCGGATTTTTGAAATTCCAAAAGAAGATCTTTTCCTAGAGACTGCTTTGATCCCAAGAGTAGACCAGAGAGTAGTGATGACTCTGGTTCTGGCAATGCATTGTTAATCGAACCAGTAAAAGTTTTCTTGATCTTGAATAACAGAGATTTTATAGGATTACCGTTACCCGAGGAGATGAGTTCTGCTCTAGCAAAACGACTCGTATACCAAACTCCCCTAACTCGGAGATAGCCTTCATAATCAAAAACTCGACCATCTTCGGAAATAATATTTTTTGGTGAAACAAGCATAAGCCCTAGTTTAATCTGGTCTCCGTATTTGTATTCTGGATAAATAGGAACAGAAACTATAACTCTCTCGTTTACTTTATAATTTTTATTTTCATAATCAATACTAGATAATTTAACTAAAAGTTTTGTGCTGTCCTCTCTAATATCTGGCTCCGAAACAACCCGACCAATAGCCGAAATATTTCTGTTTTCAAACATCTTCAGTGTTGAATCTTTGTTGATATCAGAAAAGTGCATTCTCAAAAGACCACACAAAAGCGCCAGTATAAAAACAGATATAGAAACTGAAACTTTTCTCGTCTCATCACTCGCAAAGTTTTTATATATAAAAATAATCGCACCTAGCAGTGCGACAGAAACATAAAGCCAGATATTTAGAGAGATAAATGATCCCAGCGCAATACCCGAAATGAAACCGAAAAGTATGAGAAGTGTCATAAATACATTTTATCCAGCAAACTCATTTATTATATTTTCTTCATCTTCTGGAGAAACAGACTTTTTAAACTTTGCACCAGAAACACCTTGAACTCGCGCTTTGCACTCATCCCAATTTTTATGAATCATTATTTTGTTATCTACCATAGAAACGTACGAATAGGCTTTTGATTTACTTTTTGATTTTGAGCTTTCACCAGACTTCATTCCAGTATCATGCAAATTTATTTTATATTCCTGTTTCGAGCCGTCATACAAAGCAGTCGGATCATTGTCGGCAAAAGAAGTTGCGATTACATCACAGCGTTCGTTACCCGCGTGACCTGCATGACCTTTTATTAGATTCCAAGAAATATTTTTATGCACTGTTAAGTCAACAAGCTCTTCCCACAGATCACGATTTATAACATCGTCTTTTGTCGAAGTTTTCCAATTATTTTTTTGCCAACCTTTCACCCAACGAGTAGCACCGTTTAAAACATAAGCAGAGTCTATGTATATAGAAATATCAGTTTCATCTTTTGCAAAAGATAGTGCAGAAATAACAGCTGTCATTTCCATGCGGTTGTTTGTTGTCTCATCTTCTCTTCCCCCGAGTTCAACAACTCGATCATCAAAAGCAACTATTGCACCCCATCCTCCCGGACCAGGATTCCCCCTACTAGAACCATCAGTAAAAATTGTAGTCATAAAAATAATTATATCAGAAAACGGCGTCCGTTGACGCCGTTAACCAAAACTTGCTATGAACGACCCACTCTCTCCCGATACTCCGGAGAGATGTAGCCACAGATTTTTGCACAGCGGGCGATACCATCGTGGCCGCCCTGTTCTTTGCAGTGATTCTGGAGCGCGTCGCTGTCAGGGTGTTGAAACACCTGAGTAACAACAAACTTGAGCCCCATGGACTTGAGAACCAACTCGGCGTCCGCCTTGGCAGCATCTTTGTCCAGAGATAGGACGCGAATGCTAGAGCCACTGTTTAACCGCACATCGAATACTGTCATGCAAAACTCCTTCTATAAATACCGTAAACTAAAATTAAAAAATGTCAATTATTCGGAGGCGGAGTTCTGGGAAGTTTCTGAAAACTGACTTTTCTAGAGTGGCTACGAGGTTTATACTAGCCCCCTCTTTTACTGGCACACTATATTTATCTCCGGTCTGGAAAAATGCCATAGCTGTAACGTCTTTACCTTTTGAGTTTTTGAACTTTAGTTCTAGATGATTTTTTTCTTTACCAAAAAGTTTTACTGCAGAGATCGTTATGTTCTCTAAAAGGAACAGAGGTTTTGGATTATCCAAACCAAACGGAGCAAACTTTTCTACCTGACTAAATAGATCCCAACTAACATCATCTATAGATATTTTCTTATCTATCAAAACATCTACACCAGATGACAAAGCACCCTCAGCAGACAGTTCATCGTATGCATTATTTAAACGTTCTTCTAATGTGTGTACATTCTCCTGTAATAGAGAGAAACCTCCAGCGCCTTTGTGACCACCATAGTCAACAAAGAGATCTCCAGAAATTTTATTAGCTTTCTCCATTAGCTTTACTATGTTTGTATCCCCTCCAGCACGACAAGAACCTTTTATTACTCCCTCGCCCTCACCATTCCTACCCCAAAAGAAAACTGGTTTGCCGTGTTCGTCACCAAAACTGTTTGCAACCAAACCCAAAAGCGAAGGTTTCCATTCTGGATTTCCAAAAACCAAAACTTGCTTTGTCTTCGTATCGCTGTTTTCAATGCGTTTTTTAACTTCTTTTATCATACTAGCGACCAAACCTTTTCTCTCGTCGTTTTTATTATTCAAATGTTCTGCCAAAGTACCGGCCTCCACCTCGTCCATTGTCGACAAAAGTTTAAACGCATCGAGCGGTATGCCCATACGACTGGCTGCGTTTATGCGAGGAGTTATCATAAAACCAATATCATCTTCTGTGAGTGTGGTCTGATTTATCTTGAGAATAGAAAGAAGTTTGAGCAGTCCGACTCTAGGACTTTTTTGTAAAACTTTCATACCATAGTAAGAAAAAACCCTATTCTCACCGATTAGAGGCACCATATCCGAAAGAGTTGCAAGCCCCACCATATCTAAAAACCATTTTTCATGACCGTCTTTGATTTCAAAAATCCCCCTTTCCTTTCCAGTCTTTATAAGAGCCTGAATGACTTTGAAAATAACTCCGGAACCACAAAGCATTTTCTCTGGATATATATCCCCCACCTTTTTAGGATTTATTATGGCGTATGCACTTGGCAAAACTTCTTTTGGCAAATGGTGATCTGTGATGATCACATCTATACCGTGATTATTCGCAGTTTCTACTTGTTCAATATCTGTAATACCACAGTCGATAGTGATAACTAGATTTACACCTTGAGAAGCAAGGTTATCTATTGCTTCGTGGTTTAGACCGAAACCTTCTTCGTTTCGTAGCGGTATGTAGTTTATAAAATTGTCATAACCAACCTTTTTGAAAAAGTCGTGCAGAACCACCGCACCAGGAATACCATCAGCATCGTAGTCAGAAAAAATAGCGATTTTTTCTTTTTTCCCTATTGCTTCTAGTATCCTATCTACCACCCTATCCATATCCGAAAGCAAAAAAGGGTCGTGCGTGTGACTGTCGTATGAAGGATTTAAAAATTTTTCCGCTTCATCTAGACTTTCTATATTTCTAGAATAAAGTAGCGACCTAACTAAAGGAGAATAAACAGCAAAGTTTTTATCTATGTGTTCTGGAATTGGTTCTCGTACAGAGTATTTTTTTTGCATAAGTAGTAGTTTAACATATATAAAATCTCTTTCTCCCCATATCTCTCAAAAAGCAATCTGTCTAGCCCTGCTGGGCTAGCGAACTTCTCGTCGCTCAAGAAAACAATAGTCGGAATACCTCCTTTATTTTCTAAGCTCCTGCGAAAGGCTTTTTTCAAGACATGAGTCAACGAGATTTTATCTTTATGCTACAATCTAGACATGGAAAACTGTATATTTTGCAAAATAGTTAGTGGAGAAATACCTAGTTATAAAGTGTATGAGGATGATAAATTTTTAGCTTTTTTAGACATACACCCACAATCTCCAGGTCACACGCAAATTATTCCAAAAGATCATCACAGATGGGTTTGGGATGTTCCAAACGTTGGAGAGTATTTTGAAGTAGCAAGAAAAGTAGCGCTAGCAGAGCAGAAAGCTTTTAACACAAAATGGATACTATCTAAAATAGTTGGCGATGAAGTGGA
>CBFIEZ010000033.1:0-7592 GCA_965661755.1 Minisyncoccia bacterium | reverse complement strand
TCCGTTTTTAACTCACGCATCGTTTGATCCGTTGGATATAAATTCAAATGGGGTATTGGATAGTACTGAACAAGAAGTTGTTGTTGATACAAATATTTCGCTCCCAGCAGGCGAATATTTTTTTAATGATTTGAAAATTACAAATAGTGCAAATCTTTATTTAGTTTCAGATCCAAACCTCCCTCAATCATTTAAAGGAGTGAAGATAAATGCAAAAAATATTTATGTAGATTTGGATTCGTCTATTTCCGGTGGTAGAACTGGATATTCATATCTCTCTGGGCCTGGGGCATCGACCGTTCAAGGTTCGTTAGAATATTTATATGGAGCTAGTTACGGCGGAGAGGGACAGCTAATGTCAGCAACATCTACATACGGTTCTGCATTAAAACCTACTGATCTGGGTTCTGGAGGTTATTATGGTAGAAGTAAAGGCGGTGGAGCTATTTGGCTTGTAGTTTCTGGAGAATTGCAGAATAATGGAGCCGTCTCTTCAGATGGCGGAGAAACTTCTTCTGGCGGGAGTATTCTTATTGACGTTAACTCTATATCAGGAATAGGTGATTTTAGTACTAATGGCGGAATACCTTATTGCCCAAATGCTTGTTACGGTCCAGGTGGCGGTGGAAGAATAGCCATCTATTACAATATTTATAATTTTACAGGTAGGGCTACTGCTGATGGTTACAACGGTTATGGTGGATCATCAAAATCTGGAACTGTAGGTTTTGTGGATAAAATAAATAATAACCTCCTTGTTATTTCAGATTGGAAATTTGAAGTCACAGACAGTCCTATTGTTTTTAATAAAATATTTCTAAAAAATAATTCAAAAACTTTAGCCAATTCTAACGCTATTTTATATGCAGATGATATATATGTAGATAACTCTTATTTTGAAATAAAAAATAATCAAGATTTAAATATAAAAAATATTTTTATTGATAATTATTCAAAAGTTTCAGTTTCCGGATTTGGCCCAGTTAAGTTTGATGACTTAAATATTTTTAACGGTGGATTGTTAAAGTCAGAGCCCGAAAGAATATTATATTTAGTTGGTAATGAGATAAATGTCGATAGTTCTTCTCAAATTTCGGTAAATGGCTCTGGTTATTCTAGTGGTTTTGGTTATGGAGCTCCGCCTGCTAACTCTTATATTGGAGCTAGTTATGGTGGAGAGGGTTGGATGAACACATCCACTTCTACATATGGATCTGACACTGATCCTGTAGATTTTGGAAGTGGTGGTAATGGTTATCACACTGCTGGTGGTGGATCTCTAAAGATAGAAACACAAAAATTGAAAAATGATGGGGTAATATCTGCCGATGGTTTCAATACATCTTCTGGTGGTAGTGTTTATATTTCAACTGATGATCTTTCTGGTAGCGGGCTTTTTTCTGCTTCTGGTGGAAGTTTGTATTGCCCAAACACTTGTTATGGGCCTGGAGGCGGTGGAAGAATAGCTGTTTATTATAATGTAAATAATTTTAACGGGAAGCTAGAGGCTAACGGGCAAAAAACTTTTATAGGTAATTCTGGTGATGGAACGGTTATTTTTAAAGAAAAGAGTAAGTGTAAAATAAATTGTAATTCTAATGTAATGTTTATCCCGGGAATATTGGGTTCTAGATTGTATGATGATAGTAGTGCTATGGAGACTGAACTGTGGGCGTCGACTGATGATGACAATCATTCGAAACTAGCTTTGAACGCAAATGGTAAAAGTATAAATAATTTATATACAAAAACTGGTAATGGCGGAGTAGTTGATGAAATATATTCTCTGAATATTTACAAAACTTTTCTGGCAGATCTGTCTATTTGGAAAAATCAAGATTTATATCAGGATTATGCTTTGATTCCTTATGATTGGAGAGTTTCTCTGGAAGATATTATTAATACAGGCGCAACAACTACTGGAAATAAATTGTATTATGGAGGATCACCCACAAATTATTCTTTTATATTAAACACACTTAGAGATTTAGCTAAAAATTCTAGAAATGGAAAAGTAATAATTATTGCACACTCAAACGGCGGATTGGTTGCAAAAGCACTGATGCAAAAACTAAAAGAAGATGGAGACCCACTTTATAACCAAATAGAAAAAATAATTCTAGTTGCTGTTCCACAGGTGGGGACACCTGAAGCTGTCATGGATATTTTACATGGCGCAAATCTGGGTGCTGCTGGTAGTGTGATGTATGGTGAGAGGTTGAGAGATTTATCTCTCAATATGCAGACAACATATAATCTTTTGCCGTCAGACAGCTATTTCTCAACAGTTGATCCAGCCTATGCAGTTGATAAGTTGACGTCATTTCAGTTTGATCCAAGTTTAGATATTTATACAAAAAAATACGGTAGCTATGTCTCAAATCCGATTGAACTAGAAGACTTTATGCTAGGAAATGAGGGTAGAACAAAACCAACTTATTCAGATACAAAAAATCCGGCAATAGGCAATAGTAGTTTGTATGCCAGAGCAAAATTTGTACATGGTTTGATAGATTTTTGGTCCCCAGCTTCTTCTACAAAAGTTATACAAGTCGCTGGTTGGGGAGAGGAAACTTTGGCTGGAATAGATTATTCTGTGAAAGGTGGGGTGGTTACATTTACACCAAGAAGGATTGTTGACGGTGATGGTACAGTCGTTGCACCAAGTGCTTTATGGATGTCTACATCATCTCCAAATGTGGAGAGATGGTGGGTTGATTCATATGAATATAATCAGAATAATTCACCGGATAGGACTCATCGTGATATTCTTGAAGTCTCAAATTTACTGAATTTCATAAAAAGCAACATTACAGGTTCTTTTTTTCAGTCTGATGGTATTATGACAAACGATTCGAAAGATCTAGTTACTTCTGGAAAAAGACTCCACTATATATTACATTCACCTTTAACTTTAGGTGTGTATGATTCTCAAGGTAGATATACCGGTTTAGATCCTCTCACAAGAACTATCAAAGAAGAGATACCAGGTTGCAGATATACAGAATACGGAGATGTTAAGTTTTTATCTATATCTGACGATATTTCTCACACAGTAAAACTTGTTGGATATGGCAGTGGTGTATTTTCTCTCGATATTGAAAAACAAGATGGAAACACTGTCACAGAGCGAACCTCTTTTGAAGGATTTTCTTCTTCTAACACAACTATTGTAGAAGTTAGCTCTATTTCTGGTCAATCAGTAGCTAGTTCTAATATGAAAATTGATAATAACAACGATGGAATAGTTGATGTTGTTGTAAAGGCTAAAGTTGGATCTGTTGTATTACCACCAAAACCACTAGCTGTTTATGTCTATAATAAAGATATTATCCTTGGAGCGCCAATTCCAGATTTAACATTTAAAATAGAGGGGTTTTTGAATGGAGATTCTATGGAAAATAGTGTTTCCGGTAAACCTTTATGTTCCACAACTGCAACTACGACAAATCTTGTTGGTAAGTATTCAATAGATTGTATTCTGGGAACTCTTGTTTCAGATAGTTATTATTTTGATCAGTTTGTTTCTGGCATTATGAGTATAAAATATAAATTTGGTGGTTTTGATTTCAATAAAGAAAAAGAAGGTAGAGAATATTTAGTATTTAAAGCTGGTAGTACTATCCCGATCAAATTCAAATTGAAAAATTATTATAATAAAAAAGTTCTAGCCGGTTCTATTCCAGAGTTTTTGACTCCCCAGATTGGTCCTAAAATAAAAGATACAAATGATGATTATCTATATGTGACTCCAACAACTAGTATCGGGACTTTCAAGGTAGATCAATCAGAGAAAGAATATCAGTATAATTGGAAGACGAAGGGGTTAAAGGCTGGATATTGGTATAAAATTTATGTAAAATTAGATGATGGTAATATTTACTCAGCTATAATTGGATTAAAATAAATGAAAAAAATATATAACTACTTTGAAAATTACATATATCAGTTTAGTATAGTTGGTTTATTTTTGTATATATTTTCTTATTATAGTTCATCACTAAATATACCAAGTGTTTATAGAACATTTTGTTGTATTGATGATAGGAGATTAAATTTTTTTCTTATTTTTATTCCTGTATTTTTATTATTATTAATATTCCGTAAATTTAAAAATAATAAATATATTATATACAAAAATATAACTCTAGTTTATTTATTTTTATATATAATTATTTATTTTTCTGTTTCTACTCATGGTGACGGGTACATGTGGTTTCAGAGAGAAACAGTATCTTTTTATGGAGCCATTGTATACGCTCTATTTTCTATTATTTTTCTGTTATTTTAAGTTTTGTGCTATAATTAAATTAAATAAAAAATAATTTAATTTCTGTTGATGAAAAAATTCTATTTTTACACTCCTATTTTTCTCCAGAAAGTTGGTTATGTAGTCTTTTCTATTACATACAAATTCTTTTTTCATATTGAAATCAGGGGGAGAGAAAATCTGGCAAACTTAAAAGGTCCGGTGATACTCGCCGCAAATCACACGAGTGAGCTAGATGTGACAACAGCTTCTATGTTGGTGTATCCAGAGTATAAGTATTTGTTGCCAATATACTTTGTAACAATGCCAAAAGAAAAATTTAACACTTTTGGTTGGAGGAACTATCTATACGGAGGAATATTTTTTAATTGGTTGGGAGGATACGCTACTCACTCAGGATACAAAGACTATGCTGTGTCACTAGAAGATCATATTGAGTTGCTGAAAAAGGGGAGAACAATGTTTATTTTTCCCGAGGGAAAAAGAACTCCTGATGGAAATCTGAGTCCCGCTAGAGGAGGTTTGGGTTTCCTAGCATTTCATACAAAAGCTACGGTTGTGCCAGTTGCTATTAACACTTTTCATGGGTTGTCTTGGAAAGTGTTTTTTTCAAGAAGAAAAAAGGTTATTATAGAGATTCTAAAGCCAATGAATCGTTCAGAACTATTTGGGACAGCAGAACCAATAGTGGACGACTATCGTATGGCCTCACAGATAGTTATGGATGTTATAAGAGATAATTTGAAATAAAAATATGTTAGATCAAAAAACCGTACAAGCTATATTGGGAATTGAGGAGAAAGTTTATACTCAGCCAGAAGAAATGGCTAATAAAATGAATATTACTTTTTTCCCTCATCAAGAGAGGGCTAGTAAAGAGATCTTAGATTTTAAGAATAAGCTTGTAACAGTTTTTAAAGAATTAAATGTAAACATAGTTCCTTACGAGGAAGCTCTAACTAAAGTGCCATATAGAAAAGTTTTTAAATCTGTATTTAAAATTCTTTTGAATAACTTGGTTTATTTATACAGAAATGTTTTTGGATTAAAACAAAAGAGTCACTATTTTAATATTGGTGTTATATCTTATCTTTTTAATAATACAAAAATTAAAAAAGGTATATCCGCTATTGTTTTGGGTGAACAGGAGTCAAAAAATCTACCAATGAAGTATATTTACAGTTTTAAAGATAATTCAATAATTACTATTTTAGATTTCCCCAAAAATATAAAAGAAAATAGTAGTTTTCATGAACACTTTGATACTGCACTATCACTTTTTGCTACACATATGACAAATATTGTTATTGGTGTGGATGATAAAAAGTGGATTCTATATAATTTTAATGCATCTCACCCAGTATTTCCTATTGATAAAGATTTTAAAGAAAATGTTTTACATGCTCTTGTCCCTAAAATTGTTGCACCCATAAGACCATATACTCTTTCGGAATTTATCATCTCTAATGAGTTTTTTAATTTAAAAGATAATAAATATAAGAGCCTAGTTGATGATTTAGTTAAAGGAGCTTTAATCTTTGATAAGACAAAATTATATCCAACTGGTAAAAAGATAGATGATCTACCTTTTAGGAATGATTTTTATAGATGGATAGGTAAACTCCATTTAGATAATAGAAATGGTATGAGTTATGGTTTTCTAGCTTTGCAGATACCTGGGAAAGTTTCAAAACTTATACCAGAGAATGATTTCACTGCTGATACTCTAGATAATTATTACAAAAAAGAAGACAATCTATTTATAAAAATCAAATTAAATGATAAGAATTATTGGTTGCAAGTTCCTGATGTTTGGGTTTTAAGTCAGAAATCCGGATCTGATAAAACTCATGTAAATCCAGAAAGAGACTTGATAAAAATGGGTCTGTCTAATGGGAAGATGGTTCTACAAACGCAAGAAGGTTCTGTTATAGATAATGATTATAAAACATCATTTGATACTCAAGTTATATTGGCTCACTCTGTTGGTAACGCAATAATAGCTTCTATATTAAACCATTTGAATCCAAAATCAGAGTTTTTAAAAAGGTATTTGGAAAAAGGTATTTCTATATCACATTGGCATGGTTATATTCATCCAGAACGCGTGCCAAATGGTTGGTTTGTTCATGGTGTCGCAAATCCTCATGTTGCATGTTCTTCTCCTCAATCAGCTATATACGCATTACAGGGAAAAATGCAGTCATTTTTAGAATCTATTGAGAAAAATAAAGAATACAAAGGCGATATTCACATTGAACCTCATCACGGAACTAATATTTGTTATACATCAATAACAGATTTAGCAAATTATTTAGTCGAAGATCCAAAAGCCTCTATTCTTGGAAATTCTTACTATTACTTATATAATAAGTAGCAACATGATGGAAGTATCTCTAGATTATTTTAGTATTTCGTTGTTAATCGGCGGCTTTACAGCACTGCTTTCAGGCTTTACGGTTTTTATTCACAATAGACATCGTTTAGAAAATATAGCTTGGCTATTATCAAATGTTACTTCTGCGATATGGAGTTTTGGTTATTTTGCAACAATAACGGCGGTAAGTCACCAAATGGCTTTTTATAGCGATTGGGTTTTGCATGCAGCTGCAGTTATGATACCAGTGTGTTATTTTATGTCTGTCGTTTCAATTACTGGTGATTATAATAGTCACAAGAAACTTATTTTGGCTATGACTCTGATAGGTTCATTTTTCTTAGCCTTGATGCCTACAGAAATATTCGTTAAAGATGTTATACCAAAGGCGCATTTTAATTTTGTGCCAGATGCAGGCCCGGCATATATTTATTTCACAATATTTTTCTTTTCTGTTGTTGTTTATACTCTGTTTTTAGTTTTTAAAAAATTAAAAACTACAAGCGACAAAATTCAAAGGGCAAGACTTAAATCAATAATAGTTTTTACATTGTTCGGTTTTCTCGGTGGTGGCAGTGTATTTTTTCTGACTTTTAATATACCAATACTGCCTTATCCATTGATATTGTTCTCTATATATCCAGTTGTAAGTGGTTATGCAATTTTCAGGTATCAATTATTTAACGTAAAGGTTATTACTACAGAGATTACAGTATTTGTTATTTGGATATTCTTATTAGTAAGGACTTTGGTGTCTAACAACTTGTCAGACAGATTAATTAACCTTGTATTGCTTGTTCTTATGAATATAGCAGGGTACTTTCTTATTAAGAGTGTTATTAAAGAGGTTGAACAAAGAGAAAAAATCCAAAAATTGGCTGATGATCTTAGGGCTGCAAATCAGGGGCAATCAAGTTTGATGCATTTTATGAATCATCAGGTTAA
>CBFIEZ010000032.1:0-7824 GCA_965661755.1 Minisyncoccia bacterium | reverse complement strand
CCAAGTCGATTCAACTTTTTTGTATATAAATGGTAAAAATACTTATGAACTAACTTTGGATGATCTTAAAATAAATTCTCCATATAACACCTATCTATATAAAGGTCTACCACCAGGACCAATCAGTAACCCGGGAACAGACGCTATTTTCGCTTCTGTGAATCCAATAAAAACGAAGTATCTGTATTTCCTCTCAAGTAAGAGCGGAAAGATGTACTATGCTACAACTTTTGAAGAACATAAGAGAAATAAGGAATTGTATTTGAATAAATAGCTTTATTTTATTATTTTTTGAAACTCGCATAAAATTCTGGTGAGTTTTTGCTCTGCTCGGAAATCAAGAAAACAATCTTCCTCACTCCAGAGTCTTCTCGCAAACTCGGCTTCGCCTCAAACAGTGCTTCAGACTTCTTCTTGTTCGTCGTTGTTTTCTAATTTCCTGTGCAAGGTTTCAAAAAATAATAAATCACCACTTTTTTTAATTTATGATATAAATAAATCGATGAATAAAAAGCCCAAGGTTTTTGTGGGGGTTTCGGGCGGAGTTGATAGCTCTGTGGCTTTGGCGTTACTTAAAAAAGAAGGATATGACGTCACAGGGGTATTTTTGAAGGTCTGGGCACCAGATTTTTTGCCTTGCGACTGGAGAGAGGAAAGACGAAGTGCTATGCGAGTCTGTGCCACACTAGATGTTCCGTTTATCACTCTGGATTGTGAAGAGGAATACAAAAAAGAAGTAGTCGATTATATGATAAGAGAGTACAGTGTTGGCCGAGTGCCAAACCCAGATGTTTTTTGTAATAAATATGTAAAGTTTGGAGTATTTTTGAAAAAAGCTCTAGAAATGGGCGCTGATTATGTTGCAACTGGACATTATGCCAGAGTCGAGAAAAAAACTTTGTTGAAGCAAGATTTTTTTGGAGGCCCCGCAGGCGACGGCCGAGGATTTGAGGGAATTTCGCAACAGCGAAAACCCGTACTCCAAAAAAAACTTGGTGAAAAAGAAGTTTTTGAATATAAATTTGAACTACTCGAATCAGTTGATAAAGAAAAAGATCAGTCTTATTTTGTGTATACACTCGGTCAACATGAGTTGTCACACGCACTTTTTCCAATAGGTCACATAACAAAACCAGAAGTAAGAAATCTCGCTCACAAGTTTGGTCTCCCAACTGCGACAAAGAAAGACAGTCAAGGTTTGTGTTTTATTGGGAAAATAGATATGAAGGATTTCTTGTCTCACTATATAGAAACAAAAGTTGGTGATGTTTTAAACACCTCTGGAGAAGTTATTGGTTTCCACGATGGAGCTATATTTCTGACTATTGGTCAGCGACATGGTTTCACTATTACTAAAAAAACAGGTGATGACCCCAGATATTTTGTTATTAAAAAAGATTTAGACAAAAACACTGTAACTGTTGCTAGTAAAGAAGCGGAATCAGATTTAGTTTATTCTATAAAAGAAATTATTGTGAAAGATATGCATTCAATATCTGGAAATGATAAAGATGTGCAAGGTGATATCTCTGTGAGAATAAGATACAGACAACAAAAACAAGACTGTACTGTAAGCAAATCTTCTGAGGGCTATTATATTTTGTTTAAGAATCCACAAAGTGGTGTTGCCGTAGGACAATCTGCTGTTTTTTATAAAGGAGAAGTTTGTTTGGGAGGTGGAATTATTGAGAAAATCATATAATTTGCCCGAATATATCAATATGAGATAATGGTTCTATGAACACAGAACCAATATACGTATTAAAGGCAGACGGAACAAAAGAACCATTTGATGAAAATAAATTAGAGTTTTCTCTAAAGCGTGCAGGAGCTTCTACAAAGGCCACCAGAGATATCATAAATCATGTATATGGTCATCTAAAGCAAGATATTACCACTCACAATATCTATAAACACGCTTTTGAACTCCTACACAAAGAAGAAAGGCCTATTGCTATAAAATATTCTCTAAAGAAAGCTATATCTGAGCTTGGACCATCTGGTTTCCCGTTTGAAGACTTTGTTGCTGAGATTTTTCGAGCTAAAGGCTATGAGGCAAAGACTGGCCAGATAGTAAAAGGTGCTTGTGTTGCACATGAGGTTGATGTCGTGGCTTGGAATGACAAGGAGCTAGTGATGGTTGAGGCAAAATTCCACAACGAAGGCGGTACAAAGTCTGATCTAAAAGTTATTTTGTATGTTAAAGCTAGATTTGATGATCTGATAAAGATGAAATTTGATTATGGAAAAGAGCGAAATCTAGATGAGGCTTGGCTCGTGACAAATACAAAGTTTACATCTACTGCTATAGAGTACGGTTCTTGCCAGGGTGGTATAAAAATGATCGGTTGGAACTATCCACCAGTTGGAAACTTGCATGACCTTATACTTGAATCAAAACTTCATCCTTTGACTTGTTTGGTTAGTCTAAATGGCAGAGAGAAAAAAGCTCTTTTGGACCAAGGTGTTGTTTTGTGTAAAACTTTAGTTGAGAATGCAGGACTTTTGACTGCTATCGGTCTATCAAAAGAAGATATAGAAAAAGTTATAAAAGAGATTGATAGTCTATAGTTATGAAAAAGAAAACTCAAAAGAAAGAAAAAGTTTCTACAGAGAATAAAAACATAGCAAACTTTCTTTTTGAGGTTGGTATGCTAGCGAGAACCCCAAGAAGTGGTTTTCATTTTCTAGGAACAGGAAGACAATCCGTGGCAGAGCACGTTAGTCGAACAGCTTTTATTGGCTATACATTAGCTCAGCTCATAGGAGGAGTAGATACTTTGAAAATACTAAAGATGTGTTTATTCCATGATATATCAGAAACAAGAATATCTGATTTGAACCATATACATCAGAAATACGTTGAGAGAAAAGAACATAGTGCAATACAAGATATATCTGACTCTGTACCATTTGGTCACGATATTCTAGAAACATTAGGTGAGTATGAAAAAAGAGAATCTCTGGAGTCAAAAATTGTAAAGGATGCTGATATATTGGAGTGGATAATTTCACTAAAAGAAGAAATAGATATCGGCAACACTAGAGCTTTTGATCGAATTGAATATGCCTTAAGTCTACTAAAAACAGACAAAGCAAAAACTCTGGCGGGTACAATAATGAGAACAGAATCTAGTGACTGGTGGTCGCCAGAAGATTCGGTTATAAGAAAAAAGAAATATTTATAAATATATGTCACTATCACTTGAAGAAAGATTTGAAAGAATGAAACTTGTTCGAGATAGAGTTTTGCACTTGAGAAAGTCCCCTCTATACGAATATAGGATCAAACATAAATATTTTCCTGTTGTTGGAGAGGGTAGTCATATGGCTCATATAATGTTTATTGGTGAAGCTCCTGGAAAAAATGAAGCAGAAACGGCTAGACCTTTTTGTGGTAGGTCTGGAAAAGTTTTGGATGAAATGTTGGAATCGGTTCATCTAAACAGAAGTGATGTTTATATAACAAATATAGTTAAAGACAGACCACCAGAGAACAGAGATCCTAGTCAGGAAGAAATAGATTTGTATTCCCCATTTTTGAATGATCAGATAGATATCATAGAGCCAAAAGTTATAGCTACACTAGGACGTTTTTCTATGGAATACATAATGAAGAAACTTGGTCTAGAAAAAGAATTGGGTCCCATAGGAGATTTGCACGGAAAAGAATTTGTTGCTAAAACAGACTATGGTTCAGTGATAGTTGTTCCTCTGTACCATCCAGCAGTTGCTCTATATCAGGGAGGAAACAAGGCAACTCTTTTAAAAGATTTTGAGGTTCTTAAAAAATACATCTAATGACACAAAAAATACAGACAGAATGGGATCTAAAAAAGTTTTATAAATCTGTAGATGATCCAAACATAGACAAAGATATAAAAAATGCTGATAAGCTTTTTTCTTCGTTTGAGAAAAAATATAAAAATAGTGATTTTACAAAAAATGAAAACACTTTATTAAAGGCCCTGACTGATTATGAGAAAATATCTGAACTTCCAATAAGTAAACCTATACTCTATCTGTCATATTCTCAGACATTAAATTCAAAAGACGAAAAAGTTCGAGCAAAGTTAAACCTAGTTTCTCAGGCTTTTAGTAAAATCGGAAATAAAGTTCTGTTTTTTGATGTTAGACTTTCAAAGATAGACAAAAAACTACAAAAGAAGTTTCTAGAATCTAAAAAGTTATCAAAATTTAAATATCTTTTGAAAAAAACTTTTGAATCATCAAAGTATGTACTTTCAGAACCAGAAGAAAAGATAATGTCACTAAAGTCTCTCACTTCTAGGGCTCTATGGAGTGATCTGACAGAAAAACTTCTACATAAAATAACCATAAACCACAATGGAAAGGATATGCCTATAAGTGAGGCTATGGCTTTATCTCTAGATTCTACATCTAGAAAGGAGAGGGAAGAAATTTATAAAAAATGCACAACGTCTGTAGAGGCTATATCAGAAGTAGCAGAAGGTGAGTTAAACGCTATCGTTACAGACAAAAAGATAAATGATGAAATAAGAGGTTACAAAGAGCCTTACGACGCTACCGTTATGGCTTATGAAAATGATAAGAAAAGTGTTTTAAATCTAATAAACACTGTTTCTAACAATTTTTCTGTTAGTCAGAGATTTTACAAAGTCAAAGCAAAGATGATGAAGCTGGAAAAACTCAGATACTTTGACAGGAATGCAAGAGTCGGAGAGAGTTCACAAAAAGTTTCTTTTGATGATGCATATAAAACTCTAGATAGAGTTTTCGGATCAATACATCCAGAATACAGAGAGATATTGATAAAAATGGCGACAAACGGTCAGATAGACGTTTATCCAAAGATTGGAAAGTCTGGCGGAGCATTTTGTTCTGGAGATACAGCTATGCCTACTATGGTTATGCTCAATCATACAGATAACTTTCACTCTCTTATGACATTTGCTCATGAAATGGGACACGCAATACACACAGAGCTATCAAAAAAACAACCAGCGATATATCAAGGCTACTCCACAAGTACAGCAGAAGTGGCGAGTACACTTTTTGAGTCTTTTGTTTTTTATGATGCTATAGAAAAAATGTCTCCAGAAGAAAAGATAATAGCTCTGCACGACAAGATCTCAGATGATATCTCTACTATTTTCAGACAAGTTGCATGTTTTAACTTTGAAAATGAGATGCACAAGTCTATCAGATCCAAAGGTCATCTAACAAAAGAAGAACTCGCGGGACTTATGAATAAACATATGCAAAGTTACTTGGGTGATACAGTTGAGCTAAAACCAGAAGATGGACTATTTTTCGTTTCTTGGAGTCATTTGAGAAATATGTTTTATGTATACACTTATGCTTTCGGACAGCTAGCAAGCAAGGCGTTACACAAAAAATACAGAGAAGATAAAAGTTATGTTGAGAAAATAAACAAGTTTCTGTCTCTCGGTGGATCAATGGAGCCAGAAAGTATATTCAAATCTATAGGTGTCGATATGAAAAAACCAGATTTCTGGAAAAAAGGAATAGATAGTATAAACGAGGATATAAAAGAGTTAGAAAAATTGGTTGAGAGCTCAAGCTTTAAAAAGTAACTATTTTGTGACATCATATTAGAACAATGACTTCAAACGAAATACGACAGAAATTCCTAGATTTTTTTGCAAAAAGGGAGCACGCTATCATACCCTCGGCTTCTTTGGTGCCACAAAATGATCCATCTGTTCTGTTTAACACTGCAGGTATGCAACCACTCGTACCGTATCTTCTCGGAGAAAAGCATCCGCAGGGTACAAGGCTAGCAGATGCTCAAAAATGCGTTAGAACAAATGATATAGATGAAGTTGGTGATAACACACACCTGACTTTTTTTGAGATGCTTGGAAACTGGTCACTTGGAGACTATTGGAAAAAAGAGTCTATAAACTGGAGTTATGAACTTTTAACTTCAAAAGAAGAAGGTTTTGGGCTAGATCCACAGAGACTTTATGTAACTTGTTTTGAGGGTGATGAAAATGCTCCAAAGGATGAGGAGTCAGCACAAATATGGAAAGAAATATTTGAGAAAAATGGTGTAACAGGCGAAAGAATTTATTTTAGACCTGCAAATAAAAACTGGTGGAGTGCTGGTCCAAACGGTCCATGTGGTCCAGACACAGAAATGTTCTATGACCTTACTGGAGAGCTAAATTCTGGAATGACTTTGGATGAATATCTAAAAGCAGATGATGAGCAGAGAGTTGTAGAAATCTGGAACAATGTTTTTATGGAGTTTCTTTCAAAAGATGGAAAAGTTGTGGGTAAACTGGAAAAACAAAATGTAGATACTGGTTCTGGTTTTGAGAGAATGGTTGCTGTGATACAAGGAAAATCTAGCGTTTATGATACTGATATATTCCGAAACATATTAGAACAAGTTAAGTCGTTGTCTAATGAAGTTAAAAACCAAAGAATTATTGCTGATCATTTTAGAACTGCAGTTTTTATGATATCTGACGGCGTAATGCCATCAAATACAGATAGAGGGTACATTCTTCGAAGAATTTTGAGAAGAGCCGTGATGAAAGTTGATAATAGAAAGATAAGTGAGGAGGGAATAAAAACTATAGTTAAAATCATTTCTGATATTTATGAATTTTATCCAGAAATAAAAAATAATTTTGATAACATAGTCAGTGTTATTGTTAACGAGATTAACAAATTCTCAAAAACTCTAGACGATGGGTTGAAACAATTTGAAAAAGGTATAGATCCGTTTATTTTGTTCACTACATACGGTTTTCCTATAGAACTAACTCTTGAACTAGCAAAAGAAAAAGGCATTTCAGTTGATGTTGATAAATTTAATGAGGAACTAAAGAAGCATCAAGAACTTTCACGAGCTGGCTCAGAACAAAAGTTTAAAGGAGGACTCTCTGGAACAGGTGAAATGGAAACAAAGTATCACACAGCCACACATCTACTACATCAAGCACTTCGAGACATACTCGGAGACTCAGTACAACAGAAAGGAAGCAATATAACAGCAGAGAGACTGCGTTTTGACTTTGCTTTTGAGAGAAAAATGTCAGATGATGAGAAAAAAAGAGTAGAGGATACAGTAAATGAAAAGATAAAACTAAATCTTCCAGTAAAAAAAGAGGTAATGAAAAAAACTGACGCTGAAAAAACAGGCGCACTACACTTTTTCGGTGAAAAATATCCTGATGAAGTAAACGTTTATTATATCGGTGATTCGCTAGACTCAGCATATTCAAAAGAATTCTGTGGTGGTCCTCACGTGGAAAATGTTGGAACTCTTGGTAAATTTAAAATACAAAAAGAAGAAGCTGTTTCTGCTGGAGTACGTAGAATAAAAGCTGTTTTGGAATAATTTGTGTTAAAATAGAAGAATGTCATTTTTATTTTCTTCAAATAAAGACGAAAAAGCATCCCTCATAATCGACATAGGTAACAGTACAGTTACTTCTTCTATTGTCGTATTTAAAAATGATGAACTTCCACGATTTATCTACAACATAACCAACTCATATGAAGTTCAAGACAAAGTAGATCCAGCTCATCTAGTCGAATCTCTGGTGTCTATACTAGATTTTCAGTTAAATAAGTTAAGTAAAGAAGCTTTCAACCACAAATACTGGACAAAAAAGAAAAAGAAAATGTTTGGAGCTGAGATATCTTTTTCTTCTCCTTGGTTTGTATTGAAAACAAAACATCTTTTTCTTACTCACGAAAAAGAATTTATAATTTCCAATGCTTTTTTGGAAGATGTTGTTTCAAAAGAAGAAGAGGTTTTCAAGTACGAGCTATATCCACAAAACCCTAAACTTTTCCAAGTCG
>CBFIEZ010000031.1:0-8393 GCA_965661755.1 Minisyncoccia bacterium | reverse complement strand
TACTGACCCTGTAAGGGTCGAAATTCCTGGTACGCGCATAAAGTACGTTACCTTTACTTTTTAATGCATCATATTTATAAATAAATATTTGTGATATTATTATTTTAATTAGTTAATTAAAATAAATGAGTAAAAAAATAGTTGATTTTATTGCTTTGTTTTTTATATTGTGTGTAGGTTTTCTTGCTGTGATTTCTATACTTTCTATTTGGAAAGTTATAGATGGGGATGTTGTTTTTAAATCTCTAGCCACAGTAGGTATAGTGGCTTTTGCGTCGATAGTTAGTCTTATAGCGAGTCGGTATATGGGAGACAGTTCTTCAGTTGAAACAAACGATAATTCTCTAGTTCCTCTATTTGGAGCTATAAGATATTTAACATCTGGAATTTTAATTGTTTGTATAACATTGCTAACCATAATTGGTGTTATGGCTATTTGGGATATGATCACTGATAAAGACACACTGGCTAAAGTTGTGGGTTCTATGATAGTTTTGGCTATATCATCTATGATAATGGTAGTTTCTTGTGCTGATAGAGAGGGTAAAACAGTATTCGGTAAACAGTCTGAAGGTCACAATAATCAAGTATCACTCGGAAGGATAATCCTGTTGTTAGTAATCGGTGCTTGGGTTCTTAGTATTTTCTCAGGTCTATTCTAGATTTAAAAAGTTTATTAAATAAAAAAGAGATTATGCTGGTATTTTTAATAAAAAATCTGGTATAATCTCTTTTTTAGTAGTTGAATAAATTTACAATAATAATGCAAAACAAAATAAAATCAGTAATTGGTAGAGAAATTCTGGATTCGCGAGGTAACCCAACAGTCGAAGTCGATCTATTTTTACAAGACGGCTCGATGGGAAGAGCTGCTGTTCCTTCGGGAGCATCTACTGGAAGTCATGAGGCTTGTGAACTCCGAGACGGTGATAAAAAACGATATGGAGGAAAGGGAGTTTTGAAAGCAGTTGCTAATGTAAATACAACTATTGCGAAAGTTCTAAAAGGAAAAGCTCTTGATCAAAAAGGTTTGGATACTTTACTCATAAAACTAGACGGAACAGAAAATAAAACAAAACTAGGAGCAAATGCAATTCTAGGTGTTTCAATGGCTTTTGCTCGAGCACAAGCTGTGTCACAAAAGAAGCCACTTTGGAAATATTTCAAAGATATTTCAAAAACAAAAGCTGTTATTCTTCCAGTACCGATGATGAATATTCTAAATGGAGGAGCTCATGCTGAAAATTCTACTGACCTACAAGAGTTTATGATAATGCCTGTTGGAGCAAAGTCTTTCAAAGAGGCACTACGATGGGGTTCTGAGATTTTCCACGAATTAAAGAAGATTCTAAAATCTAGAAAGCTAAACACTTCAGTTGGGGATGAGGGAGGATATGCTCCAACACTACCTAGTAACGAAGCTGCTATCGAGATAATACTCGAAGCTGTTAAAAATGCAGGCTATACTCCAGGAAAAGATATTGGTATCGCAATAGACGCTGCCGCAAGCGAGTTTTACAAAGACGGTAAATACGTTTTGAAAACTGAGGGTAAGACTTTGAGTTCAGAAGAGATGGTTGCTTTCTATGCTGACTGGGTCAAAAAGTTTCCTATTGTTTCTATTGAGGACGGTCTTTCTGAGGACGACTGGGAGGGTTACAAGCTGATGACAAAAACACTTGGAAAGAAAGTTCAAATAGTGGGAGATGATTTGTTTGTAACAAATATAAATCGATTAAAAATGGGTATAGATGGCAAGGCCGGAAATTCAATTCTAATTAAACTAAATCAAATCGGTACTGTGTCAGAGACAATAGATGCTATTGTAATGGCGAGAAATGCAGGATTTAACTCTATTATTTCTCATCGATCTGGAGAGACAGAAGATGCAACCATTTCAGATTTTGTTGTTGGTCTTGGAACAGGAGAAATAAAGACAGGATCACTATGTAGAGGTGAAAGAACAGCAAAGTATAACCAACTTCTTCGAATTGAAGAATCTTTGGGAAAGAAAGCTGTATTTCTAGGAAAAAATGTATTCAAGATAAACTCAAATTAAGATGAATAAAAGACAGGTTGCTTTAATTATTCTAGATGGATGGGGATACAGAGAAGAGGTTGAGCACAATGCTATTTCTCAATCAAAGACGCCTTACTTTGATCATATTTGGTCAAAGTATCCTCACTCGTTGTTAGAGGCTAGTGGTTTGGCTGTGGGTTTGCCAGATGGTCAGATGGGTAATTCGGAAGTTGGTCACTCCACTATTGGTGCAGGTAAACCATTAGATACTGATCTAGTTAGGATAGATAAATCTATATCAAATGGAGAGTTTGATAACAATCCAGTATTTATAAAGTTGTTTGAGCACGTAAAGAAAAATAATTCTACTTTGCATGTAAAAGGTTTGTTGAGCGATGGGGGAGTTCATAGCCACCAGAGACACCTTGTGGCATTTTTGCGAGCAGCGAAAAAACATGGGGTAGAGAAAGTTGCAATTCACGTTTTCACTGATGGTCGTGATACAGCTCCACAAAGTTCACAGCAATTTATTAAAGAATTAGAAAGTGTTTTAGAAGAAATAAAAATAGCAAGAATTGCTTCTTTGTCGGGTAGATATTATGCGATGGATCGTGATAACAACTGGGATAGGTTGGAAAAAGCTGAAAAGGCTATATTTAATGCTGAGGCAGAAAAGACAAGTGTCTCAGTCTCAGAATTTTTAAATAAATTTCATGAAAGTGGAAAAAGTGATGAGCATATAGAGCCTGTAGTGTTCGTTGATGGTAATGGTAAAACTTGGAGCGTGGAAAATGGAGATGCTATTTTCTTTTTCAATTTTAGGTCTGACCGAGCAAGAATGTTAAGTAAAAAAACACAAGAAAGGATCAGTGGACAAAATATTATTTTTGCCACTTTGACTGAATATGATAAAAACTTTACTTGTGATGTTGCATTTACTCCGGTTTCAATAGAAACTGTTTTAGCAAAAGAAATATCGAATGCCGGTTTAACTCAGTCTCATATAGCAGAAACAGAAAAATTTCCCCATGTTACATATTTCTTTAATGGCGGAATGCAGGAACCATATAAAGGCGAGAAACATATTCTTTTAGATAGCAGAAAAGATGTTCCAACACACGACTTTGCACCAAAGATGAGAGCAGAGGCTATCGCGGATAAAGCAATAGAAGAAATAAATTCTGGAATAAATTTTGTTTTAATAAATTTTGCTAACCCAGATATGGTTGGTCACACAGCAAATGTTCCAGCTATTATTGAGGCGCTTGAAGAAGTTGATGCTCAGCTGGGAAGAGTTGTTGAGGCTATTGATAAGAATGGTGCTAAAGCTTTTATTACTGCTGATCATGGAAATGCAGAGGTTAATATAGATCCAATAACTGGAGAAAAGCATACTTCACACACAACAAATCCTGTTCCAGCGATTATTGTTGGTTTGGATAAAAAACTAAGAAGCGGAGATTTGGCAGATATTGCTCCAACTCTACTTTTTATTCTAGGTATACCAGTTCCAAGAGGTATGTCCGGAACCAGTCTTCTCTCTTAAAGAGGCTTGAAATATAGTTAATTTTGTGTAATAATAACCCTTTACGGTCAAAAATTACATAAATAACTTATTTCTTAATTTACAAATGAAAAAGACAAAGATAGTTGCTACAATCGGCCCCGCTACAGAAAGTGAGGAAATGCTGACAAAAATGCTGAAAGCTGGAATGAATGTGATGAGATTAAACTTCTCACACGGAGATTTTCCTGAACACCAAAATAGAGTAAACAACTTACGTTCTGCGATGAAAAAAACTGGCATGCGAGCAGCTATTTTGCAAGATTTGTCTGGTCCAAAGATTAGACTAGGTGAGTTTTATCAAGAGCGTGTAGAACTAAAATCTGGAGATAAAATAGTCATTACTACAGATAAAATAGTTGGCGATGAAAAAAGAGTTTCAATCAACTATAAAGAATTTCCAAAGGAAGTAAAACCAGGAGACAAGGTTATGGTTGACGATGGAAAGAAAATGTTTGAAGTTATAAGTATAAAAGGAAATGATGTTACTTGTAAAATAATTGTTGGCGGAAACACAAAAGGCCGAAGAGGAGTAAATCTTCCCGATACAGATATTTCTATGAGTTGTTTAACAGAGAAGGATCTGACAGATTTGGAATTTGGAGTAAAAAATAAGGTGGACTATATGGCATTGTCTTTTGTTCGAAAGCCTTCTGATATTGTTGAACTCCGAGAAATACTAAAAAAGAAAAAGTGCGACGCTGGAATTATTGCAAAGATTGAAACACCACAGGGTGTGAGAAATATAGATGAGATTATTTCTTTAGTCGACGGCATCATGATCGCTAGAGGAGATTTGGCTATAGAAGTTCCTTATGAGAAGGTTCCTGGTTACCAAAAGATGATGATCCAAAAATGTAATGATGCAGGAAAACCTGTTATAACAGCAACACAAGTTTTGGAGTCTATGATAAAGAGTCCTGTTGCAACTAGAGCTGAGGTTTCAGATGTTGCTAATGCTATTTGGGATGGTACAGATGCTTTGATGTTATCAGAAGAGACAACTCTCGGTGAATATCCAGTAGAGGCGGTGAGTGTAATGTCAAAAGTTTCTGCCGAGCTTGAAGGTAATTATCCAGAAAGAGAAATAATAAGAGCTGGTATTAAAGGTGAGACACAAATAACAGACTCAATAACAAGTTCAGTTGTAAAAACTTCACACGATGTTGGTGCAAAAGTTATTGTTGCATTAACAGACTCAGGTTTTACAGCCAGAATGGTTTCTAGACACAAACCAACAGCAACTATTTTAGCTCTGACACCAAATGAAAAGACTGCAAATAAGCTACATCTTTCTTTCGGATGTAATTCGCTAACTGTGCCAAAGTATGATTCTATCCAAGATGTTATAAAAATGGTTAGAAATTATTGTATAAAAGAAAAGATAGCTAAAAAGGGTGATAAAGTAGTTGTTACTATGGGTGTGCCATTTAACACAAAAGGTCTTTCTACGAACATGTTAATGGTTGAGGTCATATAGCTTTTTGCTACATATCTTTGCTTAATATATAATATCGAAATGATTCACAAAAAAAGTACTTTTTTCTTAGGTATTTTTATGTTTCTTATTCCTTTTACAGGTTTTCCTAGTTCATGGAAGTCATTTTTTGTTATTGTCTGTGGTTTAACCCTAATATCTTTATCTATTAAAATATCTATACCAAAAAGAGGTTTTAAGGGCAGACAGAAAAGAGAAAAAGTTACACCTGTATTTGTAGAGAATATACCTATTTATCCTAGAGATAGTCACTCCCAGATAGATTTGGAATCTAACAGAAACCGAGATAAGAATGTAATGGAATAGAATGCCATCATCTTCTAAAAAAAATAAATACATAGTTATTTTATTTTTTTTAGCTTTATTGATTGTTGGTATAGTTATGTTCTTACCTAAAATATTAAGTAGTCACTACTCTATATCAGAAGCTTATTCTTCAGAATTAAATATTGCCACTAGTTCAGAAAAGAAGATTGATATTTTTAAACCTACTTATGTTCAGACGCCAGAACCTCTAAAGGCAATATATATGACCAGTTGGGTAGCTTCAGACAAAAAGATAAGAGCCAAACTTGTAAAGATGGTCGATGATACAGAAATAAACTCAGTTGTTATAGATATAAAAGATTATACTGGAAATATTGTTTTTCCTGTAGAAGTAAACTCTCCTTTAAAAAAGTTTGGCTCAGAACAGGTCAGGGTTTCGGATATGAGAGATTTTATAGAATCTCTTCATAAAAAAGGCGTTTATGTTATCGGCAGGGTGGCAGTTTTTCAAGATGCTTATTTTGTTAATCATAGACCAGATTTGGCTGTAAAAAATTCTGCCGGTACAAAAATATGGAAAGATAGAAAGGGCATATCGTGGATAGATGTTGGAGCAAAAGAGTACTGGGACTATATTATTGAGATTGCAAAAGAATCTAGAAAAATTGGTTTTGACGAAATAAATTTTGACTATATACGCTTTCCATCAGATGGAAATATGGATGACATATCATTTCCTTGGAGCAGTACAACTTCAAAAACCTTGGCGTTAAAAAGCTTTTTCCAGTATCTACAAGAAAATCTAAAAGATTCAGGTTTAAAAACATCTGCAGATATTTTTGGGATGGTTACCACAGCAAATGATGATATGGGTATAGGACAGGTTTTAGAAAATACTCTACCTTATTTTGATTATATTATGCCTATGGTTTATCCATCACATTATCCACTTAATTTTCAAGGCTTTAAAGATCCAGAAGCTCATCCTTATGAAATGATAAAGTATTCAATGTCTTCTGCTATAGAAAGATCGAATAATTTTTCTAGTACCACAGGTACTCATATCGGCAAGCTTCGTCCTTGGCTTCAAGATTTTGGTTTGAGAGTTGATTATGGTTCAAAAGAGGTCAGAGATCAAATAAAGGCCACAAACGATTTGGGTTTACAGTCGTGGGCTCTTTGGTCTGCATCAAACAAATATACAGTTGGTGCACTTGAAAAAGAATAGATATTTTTTAATTTGTGTAATATAATATGTATCAGTATAAACTTAAAAATATTTTATGAAATTAATTAACAAACAAAAAGGATTTACTCTGATAGAGTTGCTTGTCGTGATAGCTATTATTGGAATACTTTCTTCTATAGTTCTAGCATCACTAAATACAGCCAGAGACAAGGCTTCTAACGTTGCTATAAAAGCCAATATGCATGGAATAAAAAACCAGGCTGAAATTGTTTATGATAACAATAACCAAGATTACACAACTGTCTGTGCTGATCCAAACGTTATAAGTGCTATAGATGAGTCTATAATCAGAGGCGGAGACGTTGGCGCAACAGTTGCTACTAGATGTAATACAACTGCTCTTGCTTGGGCCGCAAATGTTCTACTAAAGATTCCTGAGAATGGAAATGCTTATTGGTGTATAGATAGTACAGGGGCAGCAAAGAGTGAGGCCACTGAGCTTGCCGGAGCAACAGCTTGTAACTAGTTTTTTATATAAAGGATTTTGTGTTAGAATATTTTCTAAATGGATCCTAATCAAATAACTTATTTTGCCGAAACTGACGCCAGAAATAAAAAAATAAAGTTTGGTATAAAAGCCAAGGATAGGCTTAGGCATGTGTATGTTATAGGGAAAACAGGTCTTGGAAAGTCTACTTTACTAGAAAATATGGCTATTCAGGATATCCAAAATGGAAATGGCGTAGCTTTTATTGATCCACACGGGGGTACTGCAGAAAAACTTTTGGAATATGTACCAGAAAACAGGATAAAAGATGTTCTGTATTTTGCGCCGTTTGATATGGAGTATCCAATATCCTTTAATGTTATGGAAGATATTGGTCCAGACAAGAGACATCTTGTGGTAAACGGCCTTATGTCTACTTTTGAAAAAATATGGGTTGACGCCTGGTCTGCTCGTATGGCATATATTTTGAACAATACTCTACTCGCTCTTTTGGAGTACCCAGGTTCTACACTTCTCGGTGTTAATAGAATGCTTTCGGATAAAGAGTACAGAAAAAAAGTTGTGGACAACGTAAAAGATACCTCCGTAAAAGCTTTTTGGGTAGATGAGTTTGGTAAATGGACAGAAAAATTTATTGCTGAAGCTATTCCAGCTATCCAAAATAAGGTTGGTCAATTTACGTCAAATCCATTGGTCAGAAATTTGTTGGGACAGTCAAAATCATCTTTTGATATTCGGGGTATGATGGATAGCAAGAAGATTTTGATAATAAACTTGTCAAAAGGTAGAGTGGGAGAGGGTAATGCGAATCTTATTGGCTCAATGCTCATTACCAAAATGTATCTTGCTGCTATGTCTCGTGCGGATAAGAGTGACGCAGAGTTGGCAAAACTACCACCTTTTTATCTGTATGTGGACGAGTTCCAGTCTTTTGCCAACAAATCATTCGCTGATATTTTGTCAGAGGCTAGAAAGTATAAACTTAGTTTAAACATTGCTCACCAATACATAGAGCAAATGGAAGAAGAGGTTCGTGATGCTGTTTTTGGTAACGTTGGAACGATGATAACTTTTAGAGTTGGTGCTTTTGACGCTGAAGTTTTGGAAAAAGAATTTGCTCCAACTTTTGAGGCTGCAGATCTCGTGAATCTTGGTTTTGCTCAGATATATCTAAAACTTATGATAGACGGTGTTTCTAGTCAACCATTTTCAGCTACAACACTAGGCCCAATAGCTAAACTAGAAATAAACTTTAAAGATAAGGTAATTCAGAGTTCAAGAGAGCAGTTTGCTCATCCTCGGGCAGATGTTGAAAAAAGTATATCGGACTGGCATGATGTTGGCGCA
>CBFIEZ010000030.1:0-8400 GCA_965661755.1 Minisyncoccia bacterium | reverse complement strand
TAATTGTTATTATTCTTGATCTAATATTTCCTAATCCTTTAACAATATCAATTGGACTTATAATTATTTATCCTTTAATGATGTGGGTTGCTATAAAGTATTCCGTGAAATATCTTGATAAAACTTATGTAATCAAGAATGCAAATCAAATTGTTATATTGTCCACAATCTATCTGGTAATTACAGGAGGTGGGTTTAGAATTTATAATTTTCTCCAGACTGGCACTTTGAAAGATGAATATGTAGGATTTTTGATTGTTTTATTTGTCTTTTATTTTGTAAGTAAAAAATATATAAAAAATAATTCTACTCCAGAATCACTAAAATCAAATATTTAACTGGCTACTAGCCAGGATATCTCACTTCTGGGAAACCCACGGTTTTCCCAATCATTCCTCCGCGGTAAAACAAGTGTTTTCTCGACCCCTTTCTAGGTTCGATTCCTGGAATTTTATATTCTATAAGATTGTGCTCTCGCCAGGAATCGAACCTGGATCGCCAGCTTCGCAGGCCAACATTCTATCCATTAAACTACGAGAGCAATACGACAAAAATATCACAAATCATACTTTAAAACAAAAACCACCTCTTTGGTGGTTTTTGTTTTAGTTTGCTTTCTTTATCATTGCGACCAATCGAGATTTCTTTCTAGAAGCTGTATTAAGTTTCAATAGTCCAGTCTTTACTGACTTATCAAGAATCTTCTGAACTTCTGGCATAAGAGCTAGAGCTTCTTTACCCTTCTTTTCAGACACCAACTTCTTTACCTTCTTTACGGCTTTGTTTATTAGTTCCTTTTTGTTTATGTTAAAAGCTCTCTTTGTCTCAGATCCTCTTAGAGCTTTTTTGGCTGATCTTGTTATAGGCATAAGGCAGATACTATAACACAATGAGAAATAAATCAATAGCCCCCAGAAGTTAAATAGAGTATTATATCTGTATGATAGGATACCTAAAAGGCACACTTCTCCACCAAGACCTCAAGTCTATAGTGCTAGATGTTAATGGAGTTGGATACAAAATAAATACAAATACTGGTATTTTGGACAGTAAGATTGGTGAGGTTACAGAGTTCTGGACGTATCTGGCTGTTAGAGAAAATGCTCTCGATCTATATGGTTTTACATCCAAAGAAGAACTGAATTTTTTCGAACTTCTCATAACGGTTTCTGGTATAGGACCAAAGTCAGCTATGGGAATACTCTCTGTAGCGTCAACTCAAAATATAAAACACGCCATATCTACTGGAGACACTAGTCACCTAACAAAAGTTTCTGGTGTCGGTAAGAAAAATGCAGAAAAAATCGTCCTAGAGCTCAAAGATAAAATCGATGATTGGGGTATGGATTCTCAAGGATCAATATCTGGAGATGTTGATGCACTAGAAGCTCTACGCTCTCTAGGATACGGCGAAAGAGAGGCTCGTGAAGCTCTCAAAAAAGTTTCCGACACAAAAGATACTGGTGAAAAAGTAAAAAGGGCTTTGAAACTGCTGTCCTAAGCTACTGCATCTAGTTCGCCGTGCAAAAAACCAGCTACAACATTTTGGAGATCAAAGTTCTCGCTCAATATTGATATAGGTTTTTTACCAGATCTAACATCTTCTATATCTTGTATTATATCTTCGGCAGTTTTTTCACCTTCTTTTGGACTCGCATTTACCATCCTTATCATTTCATAAAGACTATCCCAATCTTTTGCATCAAAGTAACTCAACTTGAATGCGTCTATATTGTTTTCATTCATAGCATAATTATATCACACATACATTTGCTCATACGCATACATAACTATATAATCCCCTTAACATGCCTGAACTACCAGAAGTAACAACAACAGTTAACGGTCTAAACAAGGTTCTCAAAAACCTAACAATAAAAGACGTTTGGTCTGACTATTTTGTAAATACAGCGAACAAGAGAACTGACAATATAAAAAACAAAAAGTATTTTGAAAAATTTAGAAAAGACCTAGTTGGTGAAAAGTTCAAAAGTTCAGAACGTAGAGGCAAAAATGTCCTGATACATTTTACAAACAACAAAACCATACTAGTCCACATGAAGATGACAGGACACCTTTTGTATGGAAAATACGAATGGGATGGTAAAAAGTGGTTCAGCAAAGCTCCCCTACTATCCGACCCGTTTAATAAGTTTATACACCTGATCTTTACGTTATCGAACGATAAACATCTAGCATTTTCTGATATGAGAAAATTTGCAAAAGTTATAATGCTAGAAACAGATAAAAAGCATGATCATATAGACCTCGTAGGTTTAGGACCAGAGCCACTAGAAAACTTGGATTTCAAAACAATAAAAGAACAGCTCTTGAAAAAGCCAACTTGGGATATAAAAACTGTCCTGATGGATCAGAGTGTTGTCGCTGGTATTGGTAACATATATTCTGATGAAATACTTTGGACCATAGGCGTCCATCCAGAAAGAACACCAAAAAGTCTGAGCGATAAAGAAATAAAAGATATGCTGAAAGCTACAGTAGAAATACTCGAACACTCTATATCTGTCGGCGGAGACTCTATGTCAGACTACAGAAATGTATACGGAGAAAAAGGAAATTTTCAAAACGCACACAAAGTTTACAGGAGAACAAAACAAAAATGTTTGAGGCGTGGATGTACGGGCATAATAAAAAGAAAAATAATTGGCGGAAGAAGTAGTCACTTTTGCGATACGCATCAAAAATAATTTGTAGTAGAATAAAGCTATGGGAAAAAACAATGATCTAGTTTTCATCGGAGTGATTGTAACTCTAGCTATACTGTTATCTGGAGGATCTGGCAACGGTGGTGGACTGTTTTCTACTGGACCACTGACTCCAGAACAGAAACAGGCAAATATTCAGAAACAAATAACCGACACTCAATACAAGGTAGATGAGCTAAAAAAGCAGATCGACCTAGAGGAAGCTAAAAAAACACAGTCTATATATAAAGATATAGTAGACCTGTCATACGTAAACAGATCTACAGATCCAAACCAAGAATACGTTGCCATCCATGTAGTAGGAAATGCAACAACAACCATACCAATAACGGGTTGGACCGTAAAAAGCCTTTCCAGCGGACAGAATTTCAAGATACCACAAGGTACTTACCTATTCTTTACTGGCAGTATAAATACTGAACAGAATATATATCTAGGAGCAAATGATACTTTTTACCTAGTCACGGGCCACTCACCAAACGGTTCTAGTTTCAAAGTGAATAAATGTTCTGGATATCTAACACAATTTCAAACTTTTGTTCCATACATAGGGTCACAATGTCCGTCACCACGAAACGAGGATTTATCTTCTATACCAAAGACCGTAAACAATGATGCTTGTTTCGACTACATAGAATCGATGTCTAGCTGTCGTATACAAGCAGATCCACTACCACCAGGTTCTACAAATTGGGGTTCAGAATGTGTTGATTTTATATACAAAAAAATAAACTACCCATCCTGTGTCGACACACACAAAAATGACAAAGACTTTTATAAAAACGAATGGAGAGTTTACCTAAAAAGAAGCGCTGGTGTTTGGAAAAGTAGTAGAGAAGATATTGTTCTACTAGATCAGTACGGGAAAATAGTGGATGAGATAAAGTACTAATTAAATCTTATTCTGTAATGCAATTTTTGAGACTTCGCAAGGCGGGTAGCCGAGACTTGAGGAATTTTTCAGCAGAAAAATATCCGTGCTCAAAAATTGCATTACAGAATAAGATACTAAACACCCAACATTCTAAAAACTGCTATACCGAAAGCCACAGAAACATTGAGCGACTCCTTTTCCCCTCTCATCGGTATCTCTGCTATAACATCACAAAGCTTCATCATATCTTTATCCATACCCAAAACTTCGTTTCCAAGGATAAACAAAACTTTGTCGCCTATTTTTACTTTTTTATAATCAACAGATTTTTCTGACTGTTCTATGCCGATTATTTGATACCCTTCTTTCTTTAATTTTTTAATAAGTTTTTTTACATCTGTTACAGATTCCCAAGAAATAGTTTTCTCGGCATTTAGAGCAACTTTTGCTATATCTTTTCTCGGACGACCAAACTTATCTAGTGGGGCTGGTGTGTAGCCTGATATATAGATCTTGTTTACACCAGAACTATCTGCTGTTCGGAAAATCGACCCAACATTGTGGGTGCTTCGGATATCGTGAACCAGAACCGCCACCTCTTGCCTTTTTGTCATAACGAGAAATATACCATATAATACTTTTATGCATACACTTTCACTTTTTCCATCACTTTTAACATTTGGTATATTTGCCTCCCTAGTTTTGCGACTAGTAGTAGCTTATTTTCTAATATCTTTTGGTTGGGGCATGTATAAAAATCCTCAAACAAAACTCTTCTCTTTTGCGTGGATCGTTGTTGGCTTGATGCTTATTGTAGGAATCTATACTCAAGCGGTAGCTATAGTTGGAATCGCTTTGATAAAGCTAGACTGGTGGACAAAGAGAAAATCTTCTCCGGTTTCAAAAGAAAATATGATGCTATATGCTTTTTCTGTAGTTATACTTCTTTCCCTACTTGTGACAGGACCAGGAGCAATAGCGGTTGATTGGCCGTTGTAGAGGGCTATTTTATACTTGACATAATATAATATTAGGTGTATAATTAACCAAGGTGGGCTTTTGCCCAAAGAGGAGGTGTGCCTTGGGAACTTGGGAAGATGCAGCTAGTGAGCATGAACGACAACTGCTTCTCGGCGACACGCTCGGTTTCCTCGAATGGATTCTCGATCGCGACGGCAAGGAAGCGCACATCAATGATGTGCCGATCAGCTTCAACTCGTTCCACTGGGTGAGCCGCGCGCCTAGGCCACTCTTGCAGATCCAGAAAGTTCGATGCAACACTTTCCAGTTCGCCGTGACAGATGCGGGAATGAACTTCCTGCGTAGACATGGCTGGACTGGAAAGTCAGAGAATCCACAGCTCGATCCGAGTAAGGCAATGGCGCCCGAAGCCCCAAAGCCACTCATGAGCATCTGGGTGCTCGACAAAAACAGACGAATCTACGAGATGAAAGACCTCTCGAAGGTTCGACCCGAGATCGTCGCAACTGTGCGTGAAAACACCGTTGCGGTGATCGATGGTAAGCTCTACGCTGTGTCCTTCGAAGATCTCATGGGCACGGAGGAAAACAGAGCCCTCACTGTTCGGTAGAAAGACTGGGCGTACGCAAAACACCGCGTACGCCCTTTTAATTTTCTTGTGCACTTGCGCACATGTAAGAAAAAATCTCCAATTAAGGAGATTTTTTCTTACATGTGCGCCCAGCAGGGATCGAACCTGCGACTTTCTCCTTAAAAGGGAGCTACTCTACCAGCTGAGTTATGGGCGCAATTGAGTAACTTTAAAAATATACCAGAAAAATAACGAAAGTCCAATACATTTACAACTCCAACACCCACTTTTCTACCATCACCTCCAGCTCCCCTTTTCCTCTTCTCACTCTATGAGTCATGTCGACTAAATCTGTAGACATTTTTCTTAACTCTTCATTTTTGTATTTTCTCGATCCGGTCAGAGCATTTTTGTAAACAAAAGGAGAAAGTCCTGTCTCGCTCGCACTGTTTGCCTGACTGGCTAGTAACATATTTTTTAATTGCCAGAAAAGTATGCCGTGTATCTCTTCTGCCACAGCTCCTCTACCCAAAAGATCCACATAAGAAATCCAAAGCTTCTTTTTATCTCTCTCGAGTAAACCATTTGTAATAGAAAAAATATTTAAACTTCCCTTTTTATTTACAGACTCTGGCAAATCAAACTCTTGGACTTTCTCACTAAACTTTTCTAACTTTTTCAAGCTAGCAGCGTCTACTGACGACTCTAGTATTAGGAAAATCTGTTCTGAATTTTTTATACCCTCGAGTCTGTCGAGAACAAAAGCTTTGGCATCCTTTTTTTCAAAAACATTATCGAGAACCACGGTATACTTTTGTTCAAAAAGCCCTCTAGAGACTAGTAGTTCATCTAACTGGGCCTCGCTCCAGTTTTCTGTTGTTATTTTAAAAAGCTCAGCATCTGGACGCTTTTTCTTGGCCAAATCCAAAAGATCATGGAGTTTCTTTCTGGCCTTATGTGTATCTGTTCCGTAAATTACGTATAGCATTTGATTCTGTGAACTTTCTAAAAATTATCCAAACTTATATAATAATACCCATGAAAACACAAAAAGGTTCAGTTGGCGTCATAGCCGCAATTATTATCGGAGCAATCATTATTGGAGGAGGTGTATTCTGGGGTCTATCTAAAAAAACAACTTCAAAAGAATCATACCAACAAGATCAAAAAGAATCTACAGTAGCACAACAGGAAAATACACAACCTGGTGCTCAAGTAGAAAATGTAGAGTTTCCTTGGTCACAATATGAAAGTACAAAAAACATACAAGGACGAACAACAGCATCTAAAGAGATCGCTGGTAAAGTAACCTTGGGAGGATACTCAAACATAGATTTGATCATAGCGAAAGATGCAGAGATAGGTGGAGGATCAAAAGTAGATACAATTATAGGATTTGAAACTGTTAACATCGCAGCTGGATCAAAAATCGGCACAGTTTACGCACTAGCAACGACAAAAGTACTTGTTGGAAGAACTGCTACAGTTGGAAAAACAACAATCTTGAGTAAAACAGAACTTGTAAATCTAGCAAAAAGCAAAGCTGGAATCGGAGCAAGCACAGCACCGGCAAAGGCTCCTAGTGCAACGACACAAACAACAAGCACAACGGCTAACACAGGATCTGCACAAACAACTTCAAACACCGCTGACTATAGTGGAACATATAATGGAACTTTCAAACCATCAGTCTTTACAGGACCAACTTGTCCAAATGCATCATTTAGTCTAACAGTAAGTAGTGGTGGAACTTTCCAAGGAACAGTTGTTACTGAAACACAGCAAGTTTACTACGGTGGAGGAAATGTAGACAGCAATGGAAATATGACAGGAACATGGTCTATTGGTGGAAGTAAGTTTTACTTAAATGGAAAAATCACAGGCAATACTGGCTCTGGATACTTTGACGACAAAGGAGCTTGCAAAGGACCATTCACAATGAGCAAATAATCTAAACTATCTTTTTAGTCTCAGCCCAATTATCACCAAAAGAAGCCTCTGCGAGTAAAACCACTCCGGAGGTTTTTTTGATATCTATCACCTCTTCCATCATACGTCTTATTTCAGGAGCGATAGTTTCTACCATATCCTCTTTGACCTCAAAAACTAGCTCATCGTGAACTTGGAGTAAAAGTCTGACGTCATCTTTGAAACCTTTTTTATCTAGATACTTGTCTATCTCCACCATAGCTATTTTAATAATGTCAGCCTCTGTTCCCTGTATCGGTGCGTTTATTGCCATCCTCTCAGCAGACGCTTTCATAAATGGCAGTTTTGAATGTATATCTGGAAAATATCTCCTGCGACCAAAGAAAGTTTCTGTATAACCTTTTTGTGCAGTTTCTCGTTTTACCCTCTCCAGATATTCAGCCAGTCCAGAAAATTTATTGAAATATCCGTCGAGAAATTGTTGAGCTTCTTCCCTGTTCGTTCCTATATTTTTCTGCAAAGCGGTAACGCCCATACCATACATCACACCAAAGTTTATAGTTTTTGCCTTACCCCTCATCTCCTTTGTTACATCTTTTGGATCAACACCAAAAACTTCACTGGCCACAGCAGTATGAACATCGAGACCCTCTTTGAAAATCTCTATGAGTTTTTTATCCAAAGAAAGAAAAGCTGCGATACGTAACTCTATCTGTGAATAATCAAAAGACATTAGTTTATAACCTTTCTCTGCAATAAAAGATTTTCTGATCTCTCTACCGAGTTCTGTTTTGTTTGGAATATTTTGTATACCGGGATTCTGACTAGCCATCCTACCCGTTGCAGATCCAGCCTGCAGGAACTCTGAGTGAAGTCTGTTGTTCTCATCAACCATTTTTGGAATAGTGTCGATATAGGTTCCCAAAAGTTTTGCCAGCTCTCTGTACTCCAAAATAAGTCCGGCTATGGGGTGTTCCTCTCGAAGCTTTTCCAACTCTGACTCCTTTGTAGAAAATCCTCCGCTAGCAGTCTTCTTTTGATTCTTTGCTTTCAGACCCATTTTTACGAACAACATCTCACCCAACTGTTTAGGTGAACTAATATTGAACTCCTCACCAACGATCCCCCATATCTGTTTTTCCAGACTAGATAATTCTTTGTGGTATTTTTTTGAAAGCTCCAACAGCCTCTCTACATCTATTTTTATCCCCCTCTCTGTCATAGCTTTTGTAATAGGCAAAAGAGGCATTTCGATTTCATCCACAACGAAACTGAGATCTTGGTCTTTGATCATTTTCTCCAAATATTTTTTGGCATCA
>CBFIEZ010000029.1:0-8686 GCA_965661755.1 Minisyncoccia bacterium | reverse complement strand
GCCACCAGCAGAAACCAAGCCCAGCGACTCGGAGATCGCTCGCTCTCTCAGAGAGAGTCGTCTCAGGGACGCCTTCAACGAGGATTCGTTCTGGAGTTGACCTCCTCGTGTACACCATAGCCCAGCTGTCATAGTGACGGTTGGGCTATTGTCGATTATTTTTTAAAAGCGAAAGGCTGTCCGTCGTTTTCACGCCGTACAGCCTTTAGTCTACCGATACTTTTTCTTTCGGTAGAACGGTGATATGAAATACTGCCTGTCCGAATTCTTCGGTTACGTTGAAACTCACTCCGTCTTCGAACTTGAGCAAGTTCTCGCGCATCCACTTGATCATCTTCGGACTGAGCTGAACCAGTTTTGATTTCCTGCGCCAGACTGGATCCAACTTTCCGATGTCGATTGTCGATCCTGTTAGGTGTAGTGATGCTACAGGTCCTTTTGCGGCAGCGGCATTAGTGTTCTCTTCGTTGTTGCCGTTTTTGCTGGTTCCACTACCAGCACGGATCTCGATCTGTTTTTCTTTAGTTCTGACGGCCGAGTTCACTACATAGCATGCTTCTCCAAATTGCTCGGAGAGCATCGCTTGGAACTCTAGTAGGAACCTGGCAACCTGTGGCATAACGTATCGCCACTTTTTTTCGAGTCTGGTATCGACGCAGATCTCCTCTGGGATCGGCACGAGGTATCCAACCTCTATGAGATGTTTCAGTTCAGCGTCATTTTTGACCCGAACCATGCCGAGTTCTTTGGCACGTTTGTTGAGAAATGTTTCAATCTCTATTGATCCCTTGAGTTCGATCTTGGGTTTTCCCGGTTCTGCCATCAACGTAGAGGGCAGAACAAGCAGTATGAAAACGAACAATAGTCGGTACATTCGGCCCTCCTTCTGTAATTTATTTTATCATTAAATTTTATTTTTTTGACAATAAGAAAGACCGCCTTGCACTAAGCGCTTGGCGGTCTTGTCACTCAATTGATCCCATCAAAATATTCAAACTAATTTGAAAACTTTGATGGGACGGGGAGCGCGGTGGCTCCCCGTGTGAAGAAACTACATTCCCTCGGAGGTGATGGACTGGCGAGAGTTCTCGCACTCCATCTTCTCACGGAGTATGTCCGTCATCTCAGCGATGATCGCTGTGACAACGAGTTCGAGGAGAATAGCACGACCAGAGTCGTGCTTTCCAAGGTAGGCGCCACAATGTACAGCGTACAGCGAGGTCTTACCTTTGTCGGTGATTCCAGACGGTCTCGGCTGACTATCGGTGCGTGGATCATCTTTCGACAATCCATGCACAGCGATTTTTCCTAGGGTCTCGGGACGCATCTTTCGAACTTCCTGAAGAACATCCTCTGCTCGACGAGCATAGAGATGTTGAGCGTTGAGATCAACATCACCGAAGTGACTTTCAATGGCTTCTGTCCAGCGGATCCCAAGACTACCGATCAGGGTCTTCGCGACATTGGCGATGTACCGATCTCCCATGACACACTCCTTGCTCCGAAGAGCAGTTCTCGCTCTGGCGGGACGCCTCGCACCTAGGGAGTAGGTGCACTGGAACACTATAGTGTTCCTTAGCGAGGATGGCCACTTCTGACCTTCTTGTACAATTATACACCTATTTACATATATTGTCAAGGTATAAATATGGCTTTAAATATCATTTTTTGCTAGGATAAAAGCATGTCACTATCCATAGGAATCGTCGGTTTGCCAAACGTTGGGAAGTCAACGCTTTTTAACGCATTAACAAAAAAGTCTGTTCCAGCAGAAAATTATCCTTTTTGCACTATTGATCCATCAGTCGGTATTGTTCCTGTGCCAGATGAGAGAGTTTCAAAACTTTCAGAATTTTCAAAATCAGCAAAAACTATACCAGCGGTTATAGAGTTCGTTGATATTGCAGGACTAGTAAAAGGTGCGAGCGAAGGTGAGGGTCTCGGAAATAAATTTCTATCAAACATTAGAGAGGTTGATGCCATACTAGAAATGGTTCGAGTTTTCGAAGACAAAGACGTCATACACGTGCACGGACAAGTTAACCCTCTTTCAGATATAGAGGTTATTAACCTTGAACTCATACTGGCAGATCAGGAGACTATTACTAAACGTTTATCAAACCTACAAAGGGATGTAAAAGCTAATAAAAAAGAAGCTATTTTTGAAAACGATGTGTTGAGTAAAGTTTTGGAAGTTTTGAAACAAGGCAAGTTAGTCAACACAATGGAACTGACTCCGGAAGAAAAAGTTATTGTAAAAACAATGCATCTCTTAACAGCGAAACCAATATTGTACGCACTCAACACTTCTGAAGCATCGAGTGAGAATAAGTTGGATATTGCTAGTAAAATACCGGGGCCTTTTGTAGAGGTGGATCCTGTTTTCGAAAAAGGTTTTGATGAGCTCATAAAAAAAGCCTACGAAACACTTGGCCTCATAACATACTTTACAACAGGAGAAGACGAGACTCGCGCTTGGACTATAACAAAAGGTTGGACTGCGCCACTGGCTGGTACTGCGATACACACAGATTTCAAAGATAAGTTTATCCGTGCAGAAGTCGTGCATTGTGATGACCTGTTGTCTGCAGGTTCATACGCTTCAGCTCGTGAGAAAGGTTTGGTTAGAACAGAAGGGAAGGAGTATATAGTAAAAGACGGCGATGTGATTGAGTTTAGGATATAGTTTCAATATTTGGCGAACTCCTCGATCCCAAATTAAAAATATTCGTCACCTTAGCACTAACTAAGGCTCCTTATATTTTTAATTTCTCACGTCGGATTTCATCCAAATATTGAAAATATATCAGCTTCGAATTTAATTCAAATTCTCAATTCGATTGAGTACTTTGTTTTGTGGTATAATTAGGAAATGAAAAAAGGATATAAAAACAACATAGAGAAGCTTACATTGGAAAATGAAAGCTTTCGTAAGGTGCTATATACAGGAGAGGAGAGTCAACTAGTTTTGATGTCGCTTCTTCCAGGAGAAGATATTGGAATGGAGATTCACGATGAAAATGATCAGTTTTTTAGATTTGAAAGTGGAAATGGAAAAGTGTTTATAAATGAAACAGAATATGATGTTGCCGATGGCGACTCTGTGGTTGTGCCAAAGGGTGCAAAACACAATGTTGTAAATGTGGGTACTGACAAATTAAAGTTGTATACTATATATAGTCCAGCTCACCACAAGGATGGGGTAGAGAGAGTTACAAAAGCAGAAGCAGAATCTGATAGTCCAGAGTTTGATGGAGTAACAAGTGAATAACAATTATTAAATAATATTAAAATATGAAAGAAGTATTTAAAAAGAATTTTGCGGTTATATTGGCTTTTCTTTTGCCTCTAGTTCTTATAGTTGTAGTTGCATTGACTGTTTATTTACCTAGTTTATTTGTATCAACAGAATATAGTTTTGTTTATTCTACTTGTGTGGATAATGGCTATTCTTATAGCTGTGGATATAACTATAACTATAATAATCAAAAGAGATATAGTGTGGTAAATGGCAGTCTCTCTGTAACAGAAATAGATCCAAATCAGGATCTTGATAAAAACGGAGTTCCAGACCAAAAGCAATGGACAGGACCTCGTCTCTTTATCTATGACACAAAGACTAGCCAGAGCAGAGAAATAACAGAGCAAGAAGCTCTTGGTTTCAGATACAGCGGATTGATGACTTCACCAGACGGCATAACTCTATCTAACGGTTATGATTATAATGGAGGAGTATTCCCATTTAGCTTTGGATCAGGCTCTTATGATTATTATTTTGTAAAAGGCAAAGCAAAAAAGAAACTAAATTTGTTTGGTGCGGATAGTAATAGGTACTATTATCAAAATGGCTTCCAGTTTATTGGCTGGGTTTTAAATAAATAATATGAATAAAGATCAATTGTTAATGGAGCTAATGCAGAAAGTGAGTCTTGGAGAAGTTACTCGTGAGGAAATACTAAACCGTCTTGGAATGCAAAATGTTTCTGCTTCGGCTCCAGTACAGAATCATTCATCTGTTTTGGATCTAAAAAATACTTCTATAAACAAGATAATGTACACCATCGGTGCTGCTATAGTACTCATTGGTATTGTGATATTTGTCGGACAAATATGGGAAGATATAGGTTCTTTCGGGAGAATTCTTGTTACGCTTGGTGTTGGTTTAATGTTTACAATTGGGGGTGTCGTTTTGTCTAAATCACAAGAAAATGAAAACTTGAGTTCAATATTCCATGCTATGGGTGGCCTGCTAATACCCGGGGGCTCTGTTGTTCTTCTAGATGAACTAAAATTGGTGGACAATAACGTTTGGCCTATCTGTATAACTTTTGGAGCTATATTCGTTTTCTACCTTTTGTTGAACTATGCTCAGAAAAAAGTCATACTCACATTTTTCTCTATAGCAAATGGCACAGCTTTTATCTATCTTTTAGTTGAGGCTATGATAGATTCTCCATTTTATAAACATGGGGATTTGTATGCATACCTAACTATGGTTATAGGTATAAGCTATGTATTGCTAGCAAAATCATTTGAGGAGACTTGGAATCAAAGAATTTCAAACATAATGTATTTGTTGGGAAGTTTTGGATTTTACGGAGCAGCATTTTCTCAAGTCTATGATTCTGGATTGTGGCAGATGCTGTACTTTATACTTGTATTCGGTGGTCTGTTTATATCTACTCAGGTAAAGAGCAGAAGCGTTTTGGTGGCTAGTACTCTGTTTCTAATAGTACATATATCTTATATAACAGGAGAGTACTTTGCCGATTCACTTGGTTGGCCAGTATCTTTGATTGCTCTAGGTTTTATATTTATAGGACTAGGTTATGTTTCTATAAATATAAATAAAAATTATATAGCAAAATAAAATTGAAATTTAACAAAAACCGCCATATGGCGGTTTTTGCATATAGGTAAAATTTTAGATAGTATGTTAAATATGAAAGAATACGATCACTTAAAAATAGAGAAAAAGTGGCAATCAAAATGGTCTTCTAAAAAGGCTTATAAAACATCTGGTGTTTCAAAAAAGAAAAAATACTATGTGCTAGATATGTTCCCTTATCCCAGTGGAACTGGTTTGCACGTTGGGCATCCAAAGGGATATATAGGTTCTGATGTTTTTGCTCGTTTCAAACGAATGCAAGGTATGAATGTTTTGCATCCTATGGGATATGATGCTTTTGGTCTACCAGCTGAGCAGTATGCTTTGGAACACAACATACACCCAAGAAAAGCTGTTATAGAAAATGTAAAAACTTTTGAGTCACAACTAAACAAGATAGGTCTTTCTTATGACTGGGATAGAAAAGTAAACACTACTGATCCTGCTTTTTACAAATGGACACAGTGGATTTTCTTGAAAATTTATGGCTCTTGGTATAACAAAGATAAAAATAGAGCAGAACCTATAGAAGAATTGGTAAAAATTTTTGAAAAAGAGGGAAATAGAAAAGTTAATGCTGTTACAGACAATAAACAAGAATTTTCTAGCGCAGAGTGGAAACTGATGACTGAGAAAGATAAGCAAGATATGCTTATGAAATATAGGTTGGCTTATGAGGGGTATAGTGAAGTTAACTGGTCGCCTAAACTCGGAACAGTTTTGGCTAATGACGAAATCATAGATGGTCCAAATGGCCCTGTTTCAGAAAGAGGAGGTTTTCCAGTGGAGAAAAAGAGAATGAGACAATGGTTCTTGCGCATCACTGCTTATGCAGATAGGTTGCTAGAAGGTCTAGATGATCTAGATTGGTCAGAACATATAAAAGAAATACAGAGAAATTGGATAGGAAAGAGTATAGGTGCTGAAATTGAGTTTGAAATAATATTTGAAAATGGTGGACAACCAGGACGAATACCAGTTTTTACAACCAGAGCCGATACTTTGTTTGGTGCTACATATATTGTGCTTGCCCCAGAACATCCTTGGGTAACTCTAGCTATAGATGAAAATCATAAAGGTGTTTTAAATAATGCAGACGAAGTCAGATCTTATGTTTTCTCTATAAAAAATAAATCTGCAGAAGACAGAATTTCAAATAAAGAAAAAACAGGTGTACAGCTTTTGGGTGTAAAAGCTGTAAATCCAGCAAACGGAGAAAAGATTCCTGTTTTTGTTTCCGATTATGTTCTTGCTGAATACGGTACTGGAGCTGTTATGGCTGTTCCTGCTCATGATGAAAGAGATTTTGAATTTGCAAAAAAATATAATCTTCCAATAAAGAAAGTCGTATATGGTGGAGATGATAAAACTGCCTATACTGGAAACGGTATTTTAATAGAGTCGGGTAAATTTAATGGACTTTACTCTGATAAAGTAAAAATAGACATTATTAAATTTGTACATGGCAAGGTTGTTTCAAAATATAAAATGCGAGATGCGGTTTTTGCCAGACAGAGATATTGGGGAGAACCTATTCCACTTCAACACGACAAAAACGGAATGATAAAACCTATTTCTGAGAAGAAACTTCCTTTGAAACTTCCAGAAGTTAAGTCCTATATGCCTACTGGTACAGGTGAGTCGCCACTTGCTGGTGTAAAATCTTGGGTAAAATCTGGATTTGAAACAAATACTATGCCTGGTTGGGCTGGTTCATCATGGTATTTTTTGAGATACATGGACCCAAAAAATAAAAAAGCTTTTGCTGACAAAAAAGTTATAAAATATTGGAAAAATGTAGATATGTATGTTGGTGGTGCAGAGCATGCAACAGGACATCTTTTGTATTCACGATTTTGGCACAAAGTTTTAAAGGACTACGGACTAGTTGTTACAGAAGAACCTTTTATGACTTTGAAAAATCAAGGTATGATCCTAGGACCAGATAACAGAAAGATGAGTAAGAGATGGGGTAATGTTATAAATCCCGATGATGTTGTAAAAAACTATGGTGCAGACACACTACGAGTGTATGAGATGTTTATGGGGCCATTTGAAGCATCTCTGCCGTGGAGTACAGACAACATAATCGGATCTAGGCGTTTTCTAGATAGAGTCTGGAGACTAACAGATCGGGTTTCAAAGAAGGCGAAAAGTACTCCTATATTTACTTCTGTATTGCACAAGACTATAAAAAAAGTAACGGATGATATAAATTCTTTCTCTTTCAATACTGCTGTCTCAGCTATGATGATTTTGCTAAATGAAATGGAGAAAAATGAGTTTATAAAGCAGGGTGATTTTGAGCTATTCTTGAAAATACTGAACCCATTTGCTCCACATATGACAGAGGAAGTATGGTCTACTTTGGGTCACAATAGCCTGCTTGTTTTGGAGGATTGGCCAAAGGCTAGTTTGAAAAAGATGGAAGAAACAGAAGTTCGAATCGTGGTGCAAATAAATGGAAAGGTTAGAGCTGAACTGATGATACCAAAGGATTCTAAAGAGGATTTCGTGTTAAAAACAGCCAAAGAGTCTACAGATGTGTACAAATGGATAATGGAAAAGAACATAATAAAAGTGATCTACGTAAAAGATAAACTTATAAATATTGTAGTTAACTAGGTTTTTAAAGGGTATTTTGGCAAGTCTTGACTTTATTTGGTGAAAATGATACAAATGATTGACATTAGTCTAATACCAATAGCTAATAAAATATAAAAATTATCAAAATTATGAAAGAAAAAACACCAATTACTTTTAAACCGAAGCAAGTTGTAAAGAGATTGCTTTCTGTTCTTGGAGACAGAGCACAAGACGTTTTAACTTCAAGATTTGGTCTAGGAAACGACACAAAGAGGATGACATTGGAAGCTATTGGTAAAAAGTACAAAATAACTAGAGAGAGAGTTCGACAGATTGAAAACTATTCAATCATAAACATAAGAAAGTCAAAGGAATACGCAAAAGAAAAAGCAGTATTTGATGAGATAAAAAAGATTATTGCTGATCTTGGTTCAACAATACACGAGGAGTCACTGTTAAAGCACATATCAAAGGATAAAGAGGTTCAAAACCAGATTCATTTTCTTCTAACTGTTGGTGAAGAATTTATCAAAGAGAAAGAAGATTTGGAGTTTAAACACCGATGGACAATAGATAAAGATCTATCTAAAAAGATTCACTATTCTTTGAGACAGCTATACAGCACAATGTCTGATGATGAGATATTGTTAGAATCAGAAATGATAGAAAAGTTTCTAGAGCACCTAAAGGATGTTTCTGATAAATACAGAAACGAAGAGATAGCAAAGAGATGGTTAGAACTTTCTAAAGTTATAGATAAAAATCCGCTAGGTGAATGGGGAAAGACAAAATCTTCAAACATAAACGCAAAGGGTATGAGAGATTATGCATACCTTGTTATACGAAGACACGGTTCTCCAATACACTTTAGAGAAGTAGCTAAACTTATAACAGAGTTGTTCAAGAAAAAAGCTCACGTTGCTACTACTCACAATGAACTTATAAAAGATTCAAGATTTGTTTTGGTTGGTAGAGGTCTATACGCACTATCTGAATGGGGTTATATGAGTGGTGTTGTAAAGGATGTTATCAAGGGTGTTATACAGAAAAATGGCCCAATGACAAAAGATGATATCATCAAAAAGGTTCTAAAGGAGAGATATGTAAAAGAAAACACTATTATGGTAAATCTTCAGAATCCAAAATTCTTCAAGAAATTAAAAGACGGAACATACGATATAGCATAATAAAAGAAAAAACCACCACGTTAGA
>CBFIEZ010000028.1:0-9731 GCA_965661755.1 Minisyncoccia bacterium | reverse complement strand
ATGGGTCGCTACCACCTCCACCACCACTCTGGTCAGTACCACAACCAAACTGCCCTCCTGACCACGTAATTTTCCCAGTTGTAGGGTCACAAGTAGTTAAATTTGCTCCATAGTAGAGAGTTGAAGAAGCGTATGAGAATGAACCAAGAGTTGTAGATGAGTTAGTAAATGTCTGTAGTCCTGTCCAAGTGTTAGGGTTAGCGAGGTTAATACTGAAAGCTCCTGTAGAACCACCTACAAAGCTACCTAGAGTTCCACTATATGAAAGTGATGAGCCGACTGTCGGTGTTGATGTTGCTACTCCATATGCTGAACCTGCTCCTACCGATGTGTAGACTAGAACATTACTGTTGGATATTGGAGATGATGTTGAAAGTCCTGTACCGTTACCACCAGTATCTGTTGAACAAGTGACTGCACCAGAAGCTGAAATTGCCGACACCTTATCTGTTCCACTACAAGTTGTTCCTGTGATAAGTGTGTAGTCCGTTCCGTTTGAAGCTAATCCAACAGCACCAGATGTTCCTTTTAGAATACCTGAGAATGTTCCTAGAGTAGCTGAACCAGCGAATAGGTTAGTTGATGAGGCGTAAGGTGTAGAGAAACCATTTGTTGATGAAGCGTACTGTGGAAATATGATTTGATTAGGAAAAGACAAAGTCCAAGTTCTATTAGCTGACAAGTCCTGAGCACCTGCCGATGAAGTGATTTGATTTGCTGTCCCTGCCACTGTTAGCGTTCGTGTGTTTTGAACGTAACCTGAATCATTGTTGAAGCCTGAAATGTTTATTGATGATGAAGCAACGGAACTAACTAGACCATTTGAACCTATGAAAGAAAAGCCTTGTGCAAGGTTAGGGTGATATGTGTTACCAGATAGCGTTGTAGAAGCTGTAGAGAAAAATCCGCCAAGTAGGGCAAGAACTGTAGAAGTTGAGTTATAACCTGCGACAGAGGTGAAAGGAAATACAGTAAAGTTGGCGTCATTATTAAACCAAGAAAGTTTAATTGATGATGAGGCGATAGCATTTAGAGCACCACCTGAACCACCATAGTAAAAGCCTTGTCCGATAGTAGGAAACTTTGGTAGACCCATTATTGTTGTGGAGGCTGTGTTGGAGCTTCCTATTCGGTAAAACTCTGTACCATTTGGATCAAAGAACGCCTTTGCTGTTGACGTTCCTGTAGCACCTATAACAACAACATCAGTTGTGTTATTTGGGTAGTTTGTCAATACACCGGAATAACCAGATATTGTTGAAGTTGAGAAAGTACCTCCTGCACCTCCACCACCTCCACCAGACGCGTTTATTGTCTGATTAGGCCAAGTTCCAGATATAGTTATATTTGTTCCAGCAACAAGACTAGGGCTTGTAACTCCTGTACCACCATATGCAACTGGAATTACACCTGCGTTCCAAGTACCAGAAACTATTACTCCGACTCTAGTTAAATTGTCTAAAGTGTTCAATTGTTTCATTGAAGTAGTAGACATAATATCGTTTAACTTACCGAATATTGTTTGAGTTGAAGTTGTTGCCCTATTTCCAATTGTAGACTCTATGTTGTTCCAGTCTCCAGAGTTTATTATATCTCCGTCCTGAAAATAGTTTACAACTGTTGGAAAATTTCCAGAAGTCGTTATTGTCGCATAGACAGTTCCAACTCCAATAAATAATATGGAGAAGATTATTAGCGACAGTATATTATTTCTTATAAGATTTTTCATTATGTTGTTGGAATTAAATTAACTAGCGCCTGTTTTGTATACTGGTTTGAACTTCCTCCAAAAGTAGCTGTACCAAAAACTGCAACTCCAAAAACTGCTCCTCTTGCAGACATACTTCTAAGAGGCTCTTTTGTTGCAGAGTTTGTTATTAGTTGCTCTTTTGTAGCCGAATTTGTTGGTAATTGTTCTTTTGCCATATATTTTAATAATTATATCCGTTATTTCCTGTATCAGAATCAGACAATGGTTCACCTATAATCTCAGCCGACTCGTCTATATGTGATATTGCGTCAAGTTGTACTGCCAAGTCTCTTTCGTAATTGAGTTCTTGTCTACTAAGTGGAAGTGGCTTTGGTTGTGCTCCCTTAAATTCTATCGAAACTCTACGAGCTAGGAGTTCGTGGAATTGTCTAGGGAAGCCGAATGTAGTTGTTGAGGGGTCTACTGATAGGTCTGTAGAGCCACTGAGAACTGTAAGGTCTACTGGATAGGCGTAATACCACAAACGACCACCACCTGTTACGGCTGTGATCGTTCCAGATAGAATAAGTAGAGCACGTCTTCGTATTGTGTGAGCAAATTCACCCTCTCCATTACCAAACTGCTTTACTATTTCACTTTCAGTTTCAGAACCTCTATAGTCCTTTATGTACGTAGACGGAAATCTGGAATCGCTTGCAGAAAACTTTAATTCTAGTTTGTGCATACGATTTAATTTATCACTTGGGAATCCATACTCTCTTGATGTAGAACTTGCAACTAAGTCAAAAACTGTCGGAACTAAAAAGTAACCTTGATTGCGTTCTACAATCATTGAAGAAATCTCGTCCTTAAAGGTGTTCACCAAAGGCAACATATCGGAATCTGCGAATGTTGTTGAGTTCGTTCCTGTTTTGTAGCGGATCAAAGCCGCAAGTTGAGTTCCAGTCATTTTAGTTTAGTTAGGGTTGTAACTTTGTTCTGTAAATTGTTGTTACAGATGTTGTTGCTGTACCCTTCTGGTCATAGATACGCATTACCAAATCTCCAACACCCGGAAATGTTCCCGAACCTGCAGAAGTGAGTCCTATAGAGGAAGACAACTTTGTTGTCGTTGCGAATGTAGAGTCAGAGTTAGATTTATCGTTTGAGATAAAGCCAGTTGTTGAAGCAGAAGAAATCGCAAGTTTTATGACAGAATTGTTATAGTCGAGAACTTTCTCTTGTCTTCCCAAGAAAGCGTTACCGCCCCCAACGGTACTAAAGGAAACTTCGTCGAACCACACAACGTCTGCAAGAGCACCAGAAGCAGATGTAGAAGAAATTACTCCCACTTTTAGTGTAGTTGTTGCTATTACATCTGTAGTCCACTGAACTCGTATTTGCGATATTTCGAGACTTTGTGTGCCTATATGTCGATAATTTATATTGTTAGATAAATCTACCAATATAGTTGATGTTGCGGCGGCAATAGCAGGTAATGTCAATCTTGAAGTTACATTATCGTTCTGTTGTGAAAGTGCTACCACCGTATCTGCATTGTTTACTCTTGCCTCCACAACAGAAACACCCATAACTGAAAAGGCTAAAACGAAAATAACGATACCCGCAAAGAGTTTCGTGTCTATTCTTTTTAGCAAAATGCTTTTTAATTTATCCATTTTTTTATTCTAATTATAATTTTGAAGCTCGTATGCTTCGCAGAACACTCGATCTATACGAGTACTCTATGAAATAGGCGACTCTCCCCACTTGTAGGGATAATTACCAACTTTTCTCTTTGCAAAATACATATCATCTTCTTCCATTTTGATATTTTGAATATCTAGTTTTAGAAAAAAATTAACTACTTTATCCCGTAACTTCTTGGAAATGTACAGAAGAAATAGTGCCTTTCGTACTCTTGCAAACATATCTTGCAACCGATCATCTGTATCTCGAAACTCTGCAATAGAGAGTAGTCGAGAGAGTTCTTTATAAGGACTCGTGACTAAATTCTCTTTATCGAGTTCTCCTAAAATATCTTGTAGACGATACCTATAGGCGTCGTCAAACTCGAATATCATACAGACTAAGTTTCTGAGTTGTTTTTCTTCTGAACCAAACGCTAAATAGAGCTCTTGTACGCTTTTACAATACCTAAATGGTTTTAGAAGCGTATAGCCTATTAAAGCCGAGAGTTTTGAGATTAACTCCTCATATGCTTGTTTTAAGTCTTTGTGAAAGAACAGAATCATTATCACAAGTAGAACTTTACTTTTGGAGAGAGTATAGAGAGCCGTCATCGCTACTTTTTTAACAATAGCTACTCGATCAACAACTCGTTCAACTGGAAACCCCTTTTTAGGAAATGGGTGTTCCTCGTAGTAACTCAGTACCCCACCGTCCTTTGGGAGTTTAACTTCTTTCAAAGTCCATACGTCCCCTATACCTCCGAGAATATACTCTGGGTCAACATTCAACATAATCTGTTCGCAAATGTAGTTGATATTTTCCCTAGACTCTGTAGAGGCGAGAGCATATTCATATTTTTCAAATTGTTCTTGTGATATTTCCATAGTGGTATTTACGCCCCCACCCCAACTCCCCATATAGAGGAATTGAAAGGGGGCATATTGCTATACTACCGTGATAAACGAACGGTCGGATAGCTTTCGGAACTTAACATAAATATCAATTGTTCCTGCACCGGTAGAAGCGGCGTCTGTATTCCTAACAGATAACTTCTTACCAATTTCGAGAACAGTTGGAATATTTACAGCAAGTGTATTGCTATCATTTACAGAGTCATTAAACTCTCGTTCAAAGTTTGTCTGTTTGTTAGCACCCAACTTACTAATTCTAGTAAGGAATACTGTAGTAGTACCCTTTGAGTTATCAGACACAATTCGAAAAGTAGTACCTGTTGCCAAGCCTGTACCGTCCGTCTTGATAATAACGTCTTCGATTGCAAGTTCTCCACCAATTGCACCTGCTGTGATGTCAACTGATGTTGTAAGGATTGCAGAAGAAGTTACTGTCTTTTTAACCCAGAATGTAGCTCCTGTAATGTTTTTAGCTATTCTACCTACGTCGTCTTTAAAATTTGACATTTCTTTTGTAGTCGGTTGTTAAGTGTGTGGTACACTGCGCGACTATAAACTAACACCACCTTTTAATATCCTGTGCGAAAGGACTATCCAATTGCCAACCAAGATACCTGCTCACTTGTTACGTTCACATCTGTATCAAGTCCCATTGTGAAACCATAAGAAAGCTGAGTAATACCAAGAGTTGTAATTGCTGAACCTGTACCTGCTGCAACTACCTTGTGGGCAGAAGCAGCCGCCATACCGTGAAACCACTCGTACCAATCAGAAGATGTGTTGTTCACAACTTTAACGTACAACGGCTTAAAGCCAGTTGTAAATGTATAAGCGGCAACTGTACCTGTATCTAAGTATCGTCCTACTGCTATCTGTACTACAGAGGCAGAGTTTTTTACTGCTGTTATTGTCTGAGCCAATTTATTTCCTTACCGTACTATTCGTTCCGCTAGGGACTATTCAACGATAAGGCAAATTAGAAAACTTTGTAATACTGTGTCTGTTATCCTAAAGCGGACTCCTTGTCCTTGTCTCCGTCAATTCTGTCTCGACTCAACGCTTGGACAGTTTGATTATGAGACTGCTTTATGACATCTGCGACTTGCTCCGGTACATCTATGTACTGATTTCGAGGCAAATCTAGTCTATAACCGTTTAACTGAACTGAGAATGGAACTGACGGATCACTTCCAGAGTCTACCGGTATCATTACTGTAACTCGACGTTGAGCAAGGAGATTCTTTTTCATAATCTCGGCCTTACCTCCACGTGGGTTAGAGTTAGGGTGTCCCAATGGCATTTCCCTCATATACTGGTATTTTTGCAAGTAATCTTCTTCAATATCCTCATTTCCAGAGTCAATGTCTTCCAAGCTATCAACCTTACTTGCTTTCGCTGTTCGAGTTAATTTCTCTGGCATTTCCTCCTCTATTTTTGTAACTTTTTTAGCCATTATAGTTTGTTAGTATCTGATAAAACTATGACGCTATTAAGCTGTTACTCCGTGTTCGATTCTAACGCAGAAGTTTTCGTTCAATCTCTTTGCAACGAAAGCCGCTTTCCAACCAGATGTTGAACGCTGATCAAGAGGGTCTGCAGTACCACCAGAACCTAGAGGTTTAACAATGTTTCGCATTGCCTCGCCAGAGATTCTTGAAATACCGTAGTAGTCCTGAGCAACAATCAATGTTCGGTGAACTGTAGTCAAAGAACCTGTTGTTGTAGAAGCGTTTGTTGTCATAACAAACCTAACATCGTCAATAGTACCTACTTCTCCGTCCATTACGTTACTTTGTGAAGCATACTGCTCAACTGGTAGCCAACCTGTCTCGCCCTTTAGGTCGTAGAGAGTGTTGTGTGAAATGATACCAATATAAGCCGCATTGATAGGTGAAGTGTTAAAACCTGTACTTGGATTAACCATTCGAGTTATCTTCTTAGCGTCATTACCTTGTAGGGTTCTAACAGCCTCGCGAACCTCGTCTCGTGTCAATGTCATACCTGCTGTAACTGTGTTAGTAGTTGTAGCTGAACTTGCATACTGCACAGTTGAACCTGCAACCATAACGTCTCTTGCAATCTGATCTAGTGAGTTACCTGCTTGCTGTCCCAAAAGGTCTGCTGTTTCTGTAAGAATTGGGTCAAGAGTAGTGAACTGTAGAAAGTCTGTAAGAGTTATGTAATCGCCGTATTGTGCAATAGTAGCGGTTACATCTGTAACTGTAAGGGAAGTTCCAGATGGTGTAACACCCTCTGAAAGTGCAGTTGTGTTTGCTGTTAGCAAACTATATCGTCTGAACTTGATAACTTCTGAGTTATTTCGAGGTATATCTCGTACCTGTGCCCACCTTAGGTGAACCAATAATGGACGTGCCGCTTTTAGCATAACTCGGTCGTAAAAGTTATTTACTCCGGACGCTACTTGCGTGATTGTAGTATCGCTCATTTTTGAATGGGTAGATTAAGGCTCTACCCCGCCCCTTGCAATCAGTTGCGACACTGATTGCGTTACTTTTTAATGAACTTACCCTGTCTAGCGTTTTGTTCCATTGCGTCGAAATCCTCGTCGGACATCTCAGCTATGTCTTCTGCACTAGGCAAGTCTGAAACTGTATTTTTTGGTGGCAGACCTCTGCCTCCACCCTTAGTCTGTTTTGCTTCCGTGTCTGCCACTGTTCTTTTTTTCGCGCCTATTGCTAGGGCATTATTAAAAGCTAAGTGGTGGTAGATAACGTCTGGAGCAACATTCTTGTAAGCGTCGTGTTGCAAGTAAGCCTTGATATGGTTCTCATACTTCTTTGCTTCTGGCGTTGTTGAGAATAAATCTTTCAACTCCTCCTCATTCGCCTTTGAAATTAGAATATCCATTACTGGTTTTATTCTAGTATCAACTGCACTATCGATCGCTTTGGAAGCGTCCTCTGACAAATCGCTATCCTCTAGTTCGTCCTCTGCACCTGCGTCCTCGTCCTTATCGGCTTTGGACTGCATTTTCTCAATCTTCTTGTTCTTGCGTTCAATAATGAATTGAGCATTGCTTTTACGAACTGGAATTACTGGAGTGGCTGTATCGTCGAAGTCGTCCTCTTTCGAACTATCTTCGTCTTCTGCCTCCCCCTCCTTATCTGCACTGCCCTCTTTTTTGGAGTCGGGCTTCTTATCCTCTCCCTCGTTGTCGACTTTCTTGTCTGAGACTATAGGTTTCCCCTCGTCGTCATACTGAACGTCATCAACGGCATTCTTGTTAGAATCTGCCATAAATGTTTTTGTCGGTTAAACTCAGAGCTTTGAAATGGCGAGAAAACAAAACTCCGGACTGTTAATTTGAGCCTCTGTTGAGGACTCAGTTCTGGGGATTAGCACACTCTCTAAAATATTGTGTGTAAAGTTGCTATCCTCAGAACTGAACCCTAAACGTCCGTGCTCTTTCCATAAGGGTCAAACTCTGTATCGTTGTTATTTGGACTCTCCAACCAAGACATAAGGTTCTCTGGTGTCTTCATAAGCGTACTGAGGAAGTCTCGTTTAATCCGGTACAACTCTGACTCTAGCTTGTACTGATCCGGCGGTAGCTCTCGTAAAGTCTGGTCTCCGTCCTGTGCACGTGCTAGAGCGTCCTTACTCTCCTGTAGAGCCTCTGAAATCATTTTCCAGAAAGGAGTCTTCATACCCTCTTTGAGTATTCCTTGTGCGTCTATTTTTGATTTAGGGTCTTTGAATTGCATATGTTTTATTGTGCGCTAGAAAGAGCTGGAGCAGGTGCAGGAGCGGACGTATCAGACTTTGTAGGCGGAACTGCGATACCTGTAGCCGGTGGAAACAAGTCTGGTCTGTCTCTTTTAACAAGCATTGCTTTCTTATGAGCGAGAATATGAGTTACTGACTCTGCGTTCTGATTTGCCTTAGAGTGAATATCAATGTGAACCAAGTGGTCGTCTGTAAGTGAAATCTTTGGAAGTTTTCCGTCGTTGAGCAAAACATTCTCGTCTTCTGCTTGAAGCTCGTCTACTGTTGGAGGGAAAGACAAATCTATTTCTTCCTTAGTCATACCAGTAAGTTTACCCATTCTCTTTTGGATAAATCGCTTGTTTGAAGTAGGGTCTGCCATTGCAAAAGTCGCAAACTGTGCGAAACCTTGCTGTTGTCTCTGTCGCTTTGACTCTGAGATAAGTTTTGACTCGATCTTTACATCTGGGTCTACAGTTGAAATGATATTCTCGCGTGTAAGCGGTCGCCAAATAGGAGCAAGAGCACCTTGTATTCGAACAACCTTTTCGTCTATCTGGTCTTTGAAATGCTTTTTATAGAGCACATACCACTGTCTCCAGAAGTCTCGTTCTGACCAACCGTATATTTTGGCACTCATTGAGAAGCGTTTATCGCCCCCTGCCGCCGCCAATTCCTGCTCCCCTAGAGTTCTATCCTGTTTTGACTGAACACCCTGTCTAAGCTCAGAAGCGCCTGTTGCACGTTGAGCTGACTGGTCGAGTATGTCCATAATCAGATTTGTATACTGGTGTGCAGTAGACTTCTGAACTGGTTGCATTGCATTGTTTACCTGTCCGTCTACAGCAATAAACTTGTTTATCTTGAAGTTCAAGTCGTTCTTATTCTTTATTTTAGTCTGGTCGAACAAATAACTAGGAGTAACTTCTGCCTTTGCAGACTCCATACCGATATTGAGAAGCACAGCTCGTGCTCGTTGCTTGTCCTCAGTTAAGTCGGGAATAGATACACCGTCCCAATTTGAAGCCATAGGATATAGAGTTCGATCGAGTATAGGCCACCTGTCGTTGAAATCGAGTTTCAACATTCGAACGATAGTAGTTCTGTTGTTTCCAACTGTAACAAGATATTTCTGTCCTTGAATAGTTGTAAACCAGTCCATAAGACGGAACTCGTAGTTATCGTATTTACCTAGAGCTTCCTCTTTGTTTGGGAAGTTTTCTAGTCCTTGCGCCAGTCTATGTGCCTCACGCAGTTCGTCTGTGAGGTTTGTAGACTCCTTATCCTTTCGAAGTGAGCCGAGATTGAAATATCCGGATAGTGCTTTGAGTTCGTAGTATGTAGCACCTACCTCTCTACCACCGAAACGCATAGCACCCTTGCCAGTCATATCGCCATTTACAGATGTAGCTCTAGGGTCTCGGATAAAGAGTGAGGCGTCAATGTACTCTGGTACAGGACACATTCTGCCAGTGTCTCGATCAAACGACATCATTAAAACTAATCCACGTCCAAAGAACTCGGCGTCCCAATTCCATTTATAATCAAGCTCTGACTTCTGCATTACATCATAGTCAAAATCTGCAAGAGCGTTGAGGTTATCTTCTACGTCGTCGTCTCCTCTACCACCTCGTCCCTCCCACTGAGCCAAAAGTCTATCGTCATACAGTGAAGCGTGAACAGTATTGAAAACAGTAAACATAAGCGGATCG
>CBFIEZ010000027.1:0-9964 GCA_965661755.1 Minisyncoccia bacterium | reverse complement strand
TAATATACCCACCCTTACAGTCTCTATTCTTTGATCGGTTACAACCATAATAGACATGTCTATGAACACTACCGTCTTTTTGTTTCTTAAACTTTTCATCTGGAGTAATGCCAGACCCACAAAGTCCACAAGTCATGAGTTTAGTAAAAGCAAATTCTTTGTTCTCCGTTCGAATAACTGATCTAGTTATCTGTTCTTGCACTTGGTCAAAAAGTTCCTTAGTTATTAACGGTTCATGTTTCCCTCTATACCAGTTACCAGACTCTTTAGGATATTCAAAAGTTCCATAGTAAAAATGGTTTTGCAAAATCATATACACATTACTTAGAGTAAGGTTTTTGTTTCCACTTGATGTTTTTAAATTCAAATCAAACTTAAGCCAGTTATATAGCTTTCTTCCACTCCACTTTTCATATGCCACTTTCTCAAACATTTTTCTAATAATAGGTGCTCTTTGTGGATCAACATATACCACTCCTTTCTCTCCAACGTTCTTACTGTTCAAAAAGCCAGTGGGGGCGACTGATGGCCAAAGGCCCATCTCAACTCTAGTTTTTAATCCACGTTTTACATTTATACTCTTGTTATCATTTTCAAGCTTTGCTTGTGAACATAAAATCATTAACAGAAACTTCTCATTTGGTGAATTATGGAAATGTTGACCATATGTACGAATTTCTAATAGTTGTTTCTCGTCCATTAAATCAACAAGTGATCCCAAATCTCCTGCATTCCTGCTCAATCTATCTGGAGCCCAAGTTAGTATTCCATTAAATCTCTTTCGTCTAATGTCTTCCAGTAATTCTTTAAACACAGGCCTTTGACCTGAGTCTTTAGCTGAATGAGACTCACGACGAATATCAATTATTTCTAAATTTTCTCTTTCGGCTATATTGAGCATTTCTTTTACCTGACTATCTATACTCAACGCTTGCTTCTCATCTGATTCAGTTGATTTTCTGGCATACAAACAATACTTAATTTTAATGGTTGGTAAGATTACTTCTTTACCTATTAGTCCTGTACGTTTTATATGCGATTGTATATGTGTTTCCATACATATATTAATGACAGAACCACCACCCCTGCATAGCTATGCAAAACTACCGATTCGTCGCATGGTCGCTCCTACTCTTAGCAAAACAAGTGATCTGCGATAGGGTTGGATTAGAGGGAAAAATGGAATATAATGTTCATTAACAACTAAATAGCAAAGCATGCCTAAACCAGCGAGTAATCTCTGGCATGGCATCAAATCGTCGTAAACAGAAAACCTATCATTAGGCTCGTTTACGACGTCATATCGGGAAACCGGTATGGGCCTTCGGGCCACCTAGTGGTAGGTTTTTTGTATCTACCTCTAGATTATTAATTAACAAAAATCTAGATGGAAAATAAGCCTAAAAAGAAGTTCTATAAAAAGTGGTGGTTTTGGGGTGTCGTTGTAATAGTCGTATTATCAATAATCGGTTCAGATAGTAATAACCCTCAAAAAGTTGGAGAGACTATTGTAAACAATACAGTCGAAAAAAGTACAACATTTAAAGTTGGTGATCAGATTAAATTAGGTAACTCAATTGTAACAGTCAATAAAGTTGAGTACTCGCAAGGTGGTCAATACACTAAACCAGCAGATGGTAATGAATGGGTTAATCTGAATGTAACAATAGAAAATACAGGTTCATCACAACAATATGTGACAACTCTAGGTCAGATGTTTATCCGTGATTCAGAGAAAAATAGTTACCAAGTTTCAGTCACAAATAAAGCTATGGAAAATCCAGGATTCGGTCTTGATGGTTCAGTCATTGCTCAAAGTAAACGAACAGGTTGGGTGGGATTTGAAATCAAGAAAGGTGCTACTGGATTACAATTCCAATACAATGGAAGTATGTTTGGTGGTAAATCAGCTTTAGTTGATTTAGGAAGATAATCAAATCGCATCAAATCTAGGAGTATTCCGCATTGTGTTTCTTTTCTCAATGATTCCTAGTTTTTCTCTACTACTTAAGTGATTCAAATCACTGTCATCTCTTGGAGGAAATATTCCAAATGATACTGATCTATGATTATTCTCAATAACTTTAGAAAGTAATATGGAAAAAGCATCAGCTAAGTCATCATGTCTTTCTGAACCAAAACCAGTCAGTTGGTTAATTAATTGATCAGCTCCAGTCTTAGGAAACAACACTTGACCACTCTCTATGAGAAAACTAACAGCACTCAGTCTGTCATATTTATCACCAATAGAACGAACACCAACCACATTACAGTTTTCTTTTTTGAGATGTTCTATTATCGATGCTTGGTAACCATTAGTTTCAACAAATAACTTTGGTCTATTAAGTATTGATGATATCAATTTAGCTTGTTCGATAGTCTCAAGAGATGTCAGTCGTTTGTTAATAATATTAGGCAAGATGTATATCCTCAGATTCTGTCCTCTACCTTGCACAATAGCAGGTACCATAGCAGTGTAATCCGCACTATCTTTTAGTGATATAGCTAGATCAATACCAACTGCTCTGTATGTGTGAAAGTTATCAGGTGGAAACATATCATAGTACTGTATCCATCCTTTCTGAATAACTTGGTCTTCTCTCTCAACGATTTGGAGCAGATACTCTCTCTGCCAAGCTAAAAGATTAAAGCATTTAGCTTTTTCCATTTGTATATCATCATTGCTCTGAAACTTTCCGGGCCATAGAGGCACATTATTCTCATCAACAATTGGATACTCTCTGAAAACACTTCTTGAGTTATTATTTTCAAATATACCCTTAAGTCTCATAAGTAGAGAATCTTGATGTAAGGGAGTACCAATGAAGATCATTCTTGTATCCTTATCACCAGCAGGCAAGACATCACTTGTTAGCCACTCAAATAATTTGTCTCTACTCTCTTGTGTTTTAACTGATTCAGAATCTTCTAAGTCATCACAAACAATGACATCTGGTCTGTGTTGGTTGTGTCGTATACCTCTAACACTTTGCTCCACAGATCCGATAGATATTCTTGCTCCGTATTGTAGGAGGATTAAGGATTGAGCACCCCACTGATTATTTTCTTCTTTAAACGGACCTAGGTCACGACGTAGTTCATCGTTCTGTTCTAACTCTTTCTTAATGTTCATTAAGTGATTCTGAGCTTTGGTTTGAGTCTTTCCGAGAATCAGAGGAAACTTCTTCTGTTGTTCTCCAAGGATAGACCAGATAACATATGACATAGTCACAATGGTACTTTTGGCACTTCCTCTAAAGGCAGTAATGACAATGTTTTGTATATCCTTGTTCTCAGTCAGTTGGAATATTTCTCTTTGGAAATCAGCAGTTCTGTATTTAACATAATGTCTACCAAAATAGTAATGGAAAAACCAGTAATGGCTTTTGCGTACCATCGCTACTCTAAATGCCTTATCCTTTATCATCCTTTCTATTATCTTCTCCTCATCAGGATTTAGATTTGTCATTGTTTTGTGGTGGCATTGCCAAAAGCAGTGCTTTCTTGATCAAGTCTTCCTGTTCTGGAGAGAGTGGAGTATTCTGATTTTCCAGTTTTACTGTCGCTTCGACCTTTTCTCTGAATTTAGGATTCCTGTGTCTTAACCAGAAACTGATAGCATTCCAGTTTCTATCCTTAATGAGTGACATAAGTTGATTCTCACTCATGTCATTAACCAATGCTTCACCTTCCGTTAATGCAAGTTCCATTTCTTTGAGAAAATTCTCATCTTCTTTTCTCCACCTATAGATACTGTTTCTAGAAATATTTGTTTTCTCACAGGCTACCTGAACTATGGGAATTTTACGAAGTTGTTCAAGAAAAGAATCTTTGATTTTATTCTTCTTCATATTTGTGAATTATCTTAGCTTTCTTTCCTGTTAAAAGTTCATATCGTTTGATAGCTAAATCACAAAACCGAGGTTCAAGTTCAACTGCATATACTCGTCGCTTTAACTGTTCTGCACAGATCATAGTGCTAGATGATCCTGCAAAGGAATCTAGGATGATATCGCCTGGCTTAGTACACCGCCTAATCGCTTTCTCATGTAACTTTGGAGGTTTACTCGTAGCATGTTCGTATTCTTTACCAGACAATCGTTTTACAAACCACAAATCCAAATGATCCAAAGCTTCAGTCAGAAGGTTATTTCCAGTTGTGATTTCTTTGTTCATTACCTCATTGAGGTTTTGAATATTTTTGGTTATGTATGGTTTTCCACGTACTCCGTAGGTACATGGTTCATAGCATTTGTTGAATGCAACACTCGGTACAGGATTCTGTGAGTTCTTAACCCACAAACAGACTCGTTTATTATCAATACCAAGTTCACGATATAGGTCTTGAACGAATCCAATATATACTTGATCTGACCAGTAGAAGATATGAGTATCTGGTTTAGAAACTGATAGAGCATTAACCATACTCTTTCTCAAGAATTCTTTGTATTCTACATCTGTTCTATTGTCGTTTACGTTTCCGCCATAGTTTTGCTTACCGCCAATTCCTCCGTTGTAATTTATTTTTATATTGTAAACGGGGTCGCTGTAAATCATTGATGCTTTCTCTTTGCCAAATAGTTTTTTGAGAGAATTGGGATCTAGAGAATCACCGCAGTATAACTTGTGTTCTCCCATGATAATGAGGTCCCCAAGTTTAGTCTTAGGTTTGGTGATTTTTTTAAGCTCAGCATCAACATCAAACTGATCATCTTCTGCTTCAAGATTCTCTGACCAGATATCTTGGAGTTCGTTCTTGTCAAAACCAATATCAGTAAGCGTATCCATATCGAATGACTTCAAACCTTCAAAATCCCACTCACCATCGTTAGTGTTACTTTCGAGTGCGATTTTGTTTCTCTCGTCGAGTGTTAACTTACGATTAGGGATGAGAACAGTAACTTCTTGTATGCCAAGTTCAGTTAATGCTTTCTTCCTCTGATTTCCAGAGAGTACCGTTCCATCTGTATCAATTTTAATGACATCGTGGAAACCACGCTGTTTGATACGATCTTTTAGTTTCTCAAACGCTACTTTAGTAATTTTCCTTGGATTGTTTTTCCAAGCTTTTAGAGACTTAACGCCCCGTTTTTCGGAACGCCATATTAATTTAGTCATGTTGTTTTAAGTTAGAACTATTAAAACAATTTAGGCCTCAGTTTAGGTGCAAACAAAAAACGGCACGAAATAGCGAGTTTAGATCAAATCTCGACCGATCTAAAACTCACACAATTTAGGTACCGTTTAGTTCCAGTTAGTTTCTTGCTATTACAAGTACCTGTAGTATATCTCTCTGTGGGTAGGGGTCAAGTGGATAACTTTTTACTGATTTCAATAATGTACCATTTTTGCTATAGTTTGGGTCATGAATTCCAGTAATCCTTATAAGGCTGAATATAATAATAGTTACGCCTTAATAATAGGAATTAACTCATATAAAAAGTGTTCTCCTTTAAGCTATGCAAAACAAGACGCAGAATCTATTGCAGAAACTTTAGAGAAATATTTTAAATTTCCAAAGGAAAATATCAATTTACTTATTGAGAAGGAAGCAACTAAGGAGGCTATTATTGGCTCATACTTAAAATATGCTCAGGATAAAAAAATAAAAGATGACGACCGATTGCTAGTCTTTTTTGCAGGTCATGGAGTAACTAAAGTTTCAAACCGTGGTGATGTGGGTTATCTTGTTCCATTCGATGGAGATCCAGATGACATTAATAGTCTTATTCGTTGGGATGAATTTACTCGTAATGCTGATTTTATACCAGCAAAACATATATTTTTTCTCATGGATGCTTGCTATGGCGGGCTTGCTTTCTTACGACAACCATCATTTGGGGCAATGCGTTTCTTGAAAGACACTTTACGTAGGCGTTCAAGACAAGTTTTGACAGCAGGAAAAGCTGATGAACCTGTGGCAGATGGAAATGGTGTTAGAAAAGGGCATTCAATTTTTACTGCACATTTATTAAATGCTCTTGAAGGAGCTTCGGCTACTTCTGATGGAATAATTTCTGCTAGTGGTGTTATGTCGTACGTATACGAAAAAGTTGCCGGTGATCAATATTCAAATCAAACTCCTCATTATGGGTTTATAGATGGGGATGGAGATTTTATTTTTGACACTTCATTAGTTTCAAAACTTGTTGGACCAGATGATTCAGATGAAAATCAAGATACAAAAGAAAAAGATGTTTTGATTAATACATCTCAGCAAACCGCTTCAATTCCAAGTGAAGATGCTCCAGTGATTGAGACCATGAAAGAGTTGCTCTCTGAGCCAAGCAAAAGAATAAAATTGGATGATTTTTTACAAAGAAACATCAAAGTTTTTTTGGAAAAAATCGATCTAAGAAATTTTCCAGTTCAGGGGGTTAATGTAACAAATGAGGAGTTTGTAGAAAGAATTAAAAAATATGAAGAGGCTTCAATTAATTTACAACAGATTTCTGTTTTACTTACAAAATGGGGAAATTCTGAGCAACTTGGGCTGTTGGAAAAATTAATTACTCGTATAGCAGAAGCAGATAAAGGATCTTCGGGTAGTGTTTTGTGGCTGAATCTATCTTGGTATCCGATTCAGCTCATCATGTATTCTGCAGGAATTACTGCTATAGCAGAACAAAAATATGATGCTTTAAAAATAATTTTAAAAACTCCAATACGTCTAGTACCAGATGTTGATGGTGAATTGTTGCCAATAAATGTAAGAGTAGCAACTAAACTATCAGAAATACACGATAATTTTAAGACCATTTCTGGTCATGAGCGTCATTACGCACCAAGAAGTGAATATTTATTTAAAATACTTCAGCCGATGTTGGAGGATCTGTTGTTTTTAGGGCGTAGCTACGAATCACTATTTGATAGGTTCGAATTGTTGTCAGCGTTATCGTTTGCAGATGATTATTATAAAACTGGAAATACAGATGCATGGGGTCCAATAGGTAGATTTGGGTGGAAAAATAGAAGCCCATTTAAAGCAGAAAATCCTGTAACTGAGCTTATGGAAGAGGCGAAAAAACACAAGGATGATTGGAAGCCTTTGAAATCAGGATTTTTCAACAATTCATTTTCAAGATTTAATGAAGTATTTAATGCTTATAAAAATAGATTAGACAAACTCGGTTGGTTTTAACTGCTTTTATTGTGACACAACAAAGTATCAATCCTGTGTCACTTTTGTCACTTTTTGAATAAAGCAGTATGCTCGAGACCCGTCGATATGATATTCTTAAATTAGCTAAATCCGCCAATCTGGGCTTGACCGACCACGGTTCTAGCTCGACTCGGCCAGCAAAAAAATTGGATACAATTTTTGCTCTCCAAACTTGGACAGGGAAAGGGTCGGAAAACGGGAGTTTTCCGTGGAGGAAGGCTGGGTGAGAAGTGATATTATCACTTCGTAAAACCTTGAGCATTTTGTAATCAAAAAGCGAAAGGTGTACTGCTTCTGTAAGAAGAACCGTGGGTTCCCCAGTGTCCTAAGTCTGGCAAATAGTTTATAAAAATAAATACAGACCTAACCATTAATTCAAGATAAGTGTCGAGGAATATTATTTGCTGTATAATTAAATTTAATGATAGACAATATAAAATGGATATTTGATGGAATTGGCACTAATCTATTAACTTTATTAGTTACTATATTTATAGTGGGAAGTGCAAGTGGTATTGCATATAAAATAAATAATAAAAAAAATATAAAGCAAATAAGTTATGGTTCTGGAGATAATATTGCCGGAGATAAAATAATTAATAACATAAACAAATTCTCTGACAATCAAAGTCTTTACGCTTCTACGAAACCCGGAGATTATAATGAAAATCTTAATTTAGATAATACAGCTATATTGTCTCTTGCTCCTCCCTACGACAATGATTCTGTAACACTAGATTTGGTTATTAATACAAAGTTTTCTGTTGAAAACCCTGAATTTAATAAAAATTATAAGAATGATAAAGATTTTAGTGCAGTTTTTCCAAATGAGAGTCATGATAGTGTTGAAATAAAAGATTTTAACTCTTATGACTTTAAAAATAGCATTACTTTTGACAGATTTGAAAATAGAACACATATCATTGACATGGGAAAAAGAAAATTTGAAATTACATTAAGTGAAATTGTTGACAAATCAACTAAAAACGAACAACTAATTCAATACTTATTTAGAATTATAGAACAATAAACTCACAAAGTTAATTATTTATACATTTACATAAAAAATACGCGTACCATCTCTGCTATAATCTACCCATGTTTGAAGTAAAAATTTTTGATAACAATCCGTCCCAATGGGCTGAAATAAAAGAAACTATTCTATCTTTAGAGAAAGAGGCTTTTGGAAAAGAAGCCTTTACCGAAGAAGCTCTCAAGGAAGATTTTTTGGATACAAAAAATATTATTGTTTTATTGAAAAATACAGAATCAAATGAAGTTGTTGGTTTCGCGTATGCAAAACCATTTGATGATCCAGAAACCAATGATAGTCCCACAAAATTAGGAGAAACTGCTTGGATATGGAACATAATAATTCAGAAAGAATATAGAGGAAAAGGTTTATCTGGAAAAATGCTGGCAATAATAGAAGAAGAACTGAAAAAACTTGGTTTCAAATATCTCGAAATGAATGCTCGTATCGCTAACAATTTTGCTAATAATATATCAAAGCATTACAAAGATAGAATTATCAAAAGTTCCCCACTAGACTCTAGATGGGGTCCTCAAATATTCTTCAGGATTAAGCTCTAAAACAGTCACTCCGACTAACCTCAAAATTTTGCTATACTTAAACCATGGAAGGAATACCACAGTCACCAAGTTTCGAACTCCCACAAGTTAATCTAGAAATAACTAGTTCTTTTGATTCAAAACTTTCACCAATTTATTACAATAAAATATTAAACAGTGCCGGAGAAGAGATTGGAAAAGTTGATTATCAACTACAACATAAAGATAAAAAAATAATCATCCAATCAATAGAAATTAAAGATCAAGGAAAAGGATACGGAAAAGCAGTCTATAAATCTGTTCAGGATAGATACCCTGATTATCGGCTTGTATCTTCAGATCAAATGACTCATAAAACCAATTCAGAACAAGAGTTGCCAGATGCAGTTAGGCTATGGGAATCATTGGTTAAATCTGGTCTGGCTGAAAAGACTGAAGATGGGTATCAAATGAAAGGGTAAATTAAACTTTACCGTAAACGGCCAGCTAAAGATTTTGCTATAATCTACTCATGGAAACTACAACTAAATATTCCAGTTCAGATTTATTTATGCTTGTTATACATGGGCCTATGGGTTCTGGAAAAACGACGCTTGCTGATTTATTACATGATGAAATAGCCGACACAGCTCATTTTGGAGCTGATCATATAAAATGGCTTGTTTCTGATTTCAGAAATGTTCCAAGCCATACTCAAGTTGCAAAAAATATGATCCCTATTATGGCAGATGGATATTTGAAACAAGGAATAAACCTGATCCTAGAACAAGCTTTTACAAACACTGAAATAAATTCTTTGAAAGAAATTGCCAAGAATAATAATGCAAGATTTTTTGTTTATGGACTAAATGCTGATCCTGAAATTCTTAAACAAAGAATTGCCGAAAGAACACAAAGACTAGGTAAACCAGAAGTTTCTCTGGAGCACATCAATAAATCTTACAAAGAGTACGAAAAAAATATCTATGAAGGTGGCGTCGTCTTTGATACAGACAAAATCATTATTAGAGATATTGCCGATAAGGTTTTAAATGATTTAGGACTTTTCTAAAAAACTAGAACTCCTAAACAAAAGATAATATCATGTTGACATAATAGTTTTAATGTTATACTATTTGGCAAGGAGAACCCGATGGAAAACCACTCACTCTCGGCGGAAGGTGGCAATCTCATTTCCAAGAAACAGGTGGTCGCGCTGGCTGAAAAGCACGGTACGACCTATGAGGAAGT
>CBFIEZ010000026.1:0-10343 GCA_965661755.1 Minisyncoccia bacterium | reverse complement strand
CGGCTCATTGTCATCATTTCGTTTCTACTTATTCTTTCTGCATACTATTTTTGCTTTTCTTTTGTTGAGACAGCACTATGTGTTGTGGTAGTCACTATTTTAATGATTTCAGAAATGATAAACACAGCTATCGAAGACGTCTGTAATAAGATAGAGCCAAATATAGATCCGGCTATTGGCAAAATAAAAGACATATCTAGCGGGTTTACTTTCCTAGCTTCTATCGGTGCTGGTGTCGTGGGGCTACTCGTTTTGGCAAATCATTTTCTAGTATAGTAGGCTATTTGTTGACTAGTAACGAATAAGTTATAATTATTGAATGGAAAAAATTTCTGACAGTCTAAATTTCTCTAGTCCAGAAGCTGAGATAGCGTATTTACGAGAAAAGATAGCAAACAAAGAACTAGAACTGAGAGAGGGTAAAAAGGATTTCAAAATAGATGATGTTGTTGGTAGTGAGATAAGTCGTTATAGAGACAAACTTTCAAAAGATGTTTTGGACGAAACGTTAGCTTTGTCGAAAACGGATGTAGAGTCTATAGTTTTGAATCTGGCTCCAGAGCGACACGACAAAAAAATAGAAGAACTTTTGTCGTTAATGAATACAAAAGGTGTAAAAAATGCTATGTCTGTTTTGTCAGAACTAAAAGACCCACACCTCGAGGATGATTTTCATAGATTTTTGGTTCAGTTTGTAAAAAAAGGTTTCAAACCAAAAGAACTAGATATTTCTGATAAAGAATACAGAGGTTTGAATATGACTTTGTACGAGGTTGTTTTGCCAGAAGAAGTTGGTGCAGATAGCGAAAAGAAAAATAAAACTCTAAAAGAACTCATATCTGGTATGGAGCAGTTTTTGGCTGGAATGCTTTCTGTGACATCAAAAGATGAAACAAAAGTTTACAAAGAAAACTATATAGTTCTAGAGATAGCCAATGCAAACGGTAGTGATCAGTTCATATTTTATATTGCTGTTCCAAATATCCACAAAGCTTTGTTCGAAAAGCAGATAATATCTATTTTCCATAATGCAAAACTGACAGAAGCTACTGGCGACTACAACATTTTCAATCAAGAGGGTATTTCTCTAGGTTCCTATCTGACTTCTTCTGTAAATCCAGTTTATCCTTTCAAGACTTATGAAGCTTTTGATCATGATCCGCTCAACGTTGTACTAAACAGTTTTTCAAAAATAGAAAAAGACGGCGAGGGCGCCGCTATACAGATAGTTTTTGCTCCGAGAGGAGACTTGTATAACAAAAAATACGAATATGCTATAGAGAAAATCGAAAAAGGAACTCCAACAAAAGAAGCTATAGATATTCCAGATACTATAACTGGCGAGCTAACCAAGGGTATTTTTTCAATATTCAAATCACCTAAAAAAGTCGAAGAGGGTAAAGTAGAAAAGATAGACACAGAAGCTATAGAGAAAATAAAGAGAAAGACTTCTAGTACTATCGTGGCGACAAACATCCGTCTAGTAGCTTCTGCACAGAGTCGTATGGATGCAGAGAGGATATTGCAGAGTTTAGAGTCCAGCTTCAATCAGTTTACGGATTCTGCTTCGAGCGGACTAAAGGCGGTGAGACTAGAGTCAAAAGCACTCCTCAAAATGTTCAGAGATTATTCTTTCAGAGTATATGATCATGGACAAAATATTCCTCTAAACCTAAAAGAGTTTGCTACTCTTATACACTTTAACACTTCGACTCTAGCTCCAACACCTCAACTCAAGCAGACTCAAGCTGTTTCAGCTCCAGCTCCTACAGATATAGTAAAGTCAGGAACATTTTTGGGTGTAAATAGTTATAGAAATGTTGATACAGAAATATATATGCAGGACGAGGACAGGCTCCGACACTTATACACTATAGGTCAGACTGGTACAGGAAAGACTCGTTTTCTAAAGAGTCTCATAATACAAGATATCAAAAATGGTCATGGCGCTTGTTTTATCGACCCACACGGAACAGATGTTTTGGATATTTTGGCAAACATTCCTCAGGAGAGATACAAAGATGTTATATATTTTGATCCTAGTTATGTAGAGCGACCAATGGCTCTCAATATGCTCGAGTATGATAGAAATCATCCAGAACAAAAGATCTTTGTTGTGAACGAGCTCTTTGGCATTTTCCAGAAACTTTACGGTGCCGTTCCAGAGTCTCTCGGTCCTATGTTTGAACAATATTTCCGAAACGCCACTATGCTCGTTATCGAGGATCCGGATTCTGGTTGTACTCTACTCGATGTTTCTAGAGTAATGACAAACAAAGAGTTTCGAAAAATGAAACTAGAAAAATGTAAAAACCCAGTTGTTGTTCAGTTCTGGACAGAAGTAGCAGAAAAAGCTGGCGGTGAGGCGTCACTGGCAAACATTGTTCCGTACATCACGTCCAAGTTTGATGTTTTCCTCGCTAACGACGTTATGAGACCAATCATCGCTCAAGAAAAATCTTCTTTCAATTTCCGAGAGATAATGGATAACAGGAAAATTTTGTTGGTAAACCTATCAAAGGGTAAACTGGGTGATATAAACGCAAACTTGATCGGTCTCATACTTGTTGGCAAGATCCTGATGGCCGCACTTTCTAGAGTAGATGTCGTCGGAGGAGATTTTCCACCGTTCTACCTATACATAGACGAGTTTCAAAACATCACAACAGATTCTATTTCTACTATTTTGTCAGAAGCTAGAAAGTATAAACTTTCTTTGAATATCGCTCATCAGTTTATCGCCCAACTCCAAGAAAAGATAAGAGATGCTGTGTTTGGAAACGTGGGGTCAATAGTCGCTCACAGAGTTGGAGCCGAAGATGCAGAGTATTTAGAAAAACAATTTTCTCCAGAATTTACAGCGAAAGATATTATGAATATAGACAACTTGCATTCGTATGTAAAAATGCTTGTAAACGGAAAACCTGTAAAGGCTTTCAATATGACAGATGCACAGCCTCCAGTCGGTAATCCTGAAATTGTAGAAAAGTTGAAACAAATTTCCTATCTAGAGTATGGTGGAAATAGGGAAGAGATAGAAGCAAATATCTTGAAAAAGTATCAGAAATAAAGCGAAAGGGCCGAACGCAACATGTGTGCGCACGGCCCAACTGGCTAGTGGCGTTTGAGAATCTCCAGAATCTCATTATCTGAGACGTCTGGGTCGTCTCCCGTAGGGAGACCAGCTCCTGCACCCCAAGGCTCACGCGGACGCGTTACGCCTCTGAGTTCATCATGAGTGATCGCTGGAGTACGGTAGGCCGTATCAGCCCGTGCTCCAGCCTTAGGTGAGGCAGGAGGTGTCTGTCTGCGTCGTTTTGCCAATATCCACCTCTGGCAAAATTATACTACGCCAGATTAATGTGTGTCAAGTTTGTTGTATATAAAATAAATTAATTCTTTAAAAAAACAGAGAAAGGGCTGGTTGCGTGTGCTTGCATCCAGCCCTTTTGCGACGACGATAGGTCATGCGACGCTCCTGTGAGACCTGCGACGGATGTTGCAGATCAAAGCTACGGCAGTCTTTACCTTTGTGAGGTCTTCAGTGTGCCCACCAGCTCGAACTTCGTCTTCGAGAATGGTTGGGAACCTTGAGGCCAAAAAGGCGTCGTTGCCATGCTCAAATATCGCATCGGCAATTTCTTCTGCTGTCTTGAGTCGCTTGCCAAAGTTCTTCTTCATGACATTACCTCCTTTCTGAAGAAGTCTAGATATAATACAACTGAGGTGGTTAGTTTATTTCAACAATTCGTCAACAACAGCTTTTACTACATCTCCATCAGCTTTTCCTTTTAAGTCTTTCATTAGAGCGCCCATAAACATTCCTGCTTTTGATTTATCTACAGCTCCCATCTCTGCCATCTTTGTCTTGGCAATAGTCATCACATCTTCTCTACTCATCATTGCTGGTAGATATGTTTCTAGCACAGCAAGTTCAGCTTTTTCATCTTCTGCTAGTTCTGGTCTTCCACCTGAAACGAACTGCTCAATAGAGTCTTTTCTTTGTTTTACCGCTCGTCGGATAACATTTAGAGCATCCTCGTCAGATAGCTCATCCTGAGGCATTTTACCTAGTTTTACTAACTCGTTTGTAAATGCAGAAGAAAGTCCACGAACAACACCAAGTTTTACTGTATCCTTGGCTTTCATGGCTTCTTTCATCTGCTCTTTTATATCTGTTTGTATTGTCATAATGTATATAGATTATCATATTGAAACTTATTTTGGTAGAATATCTGTATGAAAGTTGTAATAAATGATTCTTTAATTTCTGGGTCGATCCTCGGTTTTATTTTGGGTATTTCTGGTCTTGAAATTGGCTACGAATCGACTACAAAGTTTATCTTATATTCCATTATTTTTTCTTTATTTTCTAGTTTGTATTATTTTTTTATTTCAAGGGAAAGGAAATGTAGTTTGTGGCAGGTGATTGTTTTTGGATTAATATTTTTTATAACCCTTACTTTTGTGTGTTATTCTATTTGGATTTTATTAGTATCAGGAGTCTAATTTTTATGGATATTTTTACAATTATTTTTATATTTATCGCATTGGTTGTTGGTTTTGCTATTGCCTATTTTCTCCGACCAAAGCAGGAAACAAGTGATACTGGTTTGAAACTCATACTCCAGCAGATAAACGAGCTTAACCGTGTTGTGGATGCAAAGATAGGTGAGAGTACGAGACACATGAACGAGTCAGTGCGTTCACAGCTTGGTGAGTCAGCAAACCTCATACGTGAAGTAACAAAAGGTTTAACAAAACTAGATGAGACTAATAGACAAGTCGTTTCTTTTGCTGACCAGCTCCAAAACTTGCAGGATATTTTGAAAAATCCAAAACAGAGAGGAATACTTGGTGAGTACTATTTAGAAACTCTTTTGAAAAACGTGTTGGCTCCAAACCAATATCAGATGCAGTATGGTTTTAAAAACGGTGAGATAGTAGACTGTGCCGTTTTTGTGAAAGACAAGATTATTCCAGTCGACTCAAAGTTTTCTCTAGAAAACTATAACAGGATGATAGAAACAAGTGACAAAAATGAGAAAGATAGACTGGAGAAACTTTTTGTAAATGATTTGAAACTGCGTATTACAGAGACAGCAAAATATATCAGACCAGAGGAGGGAACTATGGAGTTTGCTTTTATGTTCATACCGCACGAGGCTATCTACTATGATCTACTTATAAACAAGATAGGCGCCGTGACAGAGGAAACAGATAACCTCATACAGCGAGCTGCCGGAAAGTACAAAGTTATTATAGTTTCTCCTACGTCGTTTTTAGCCTATTTACAGACAGTTTTACAGGGTCTCAAGGCTATGCAGATAGAGGAGACTACAAAAGATATAATAAAGCGAGTGGCCGAAATTGGTACTCATTTGAAAAAATATGAGGAATATCACAACAAGCTAGGAACATCTCTCGGAACTGTTGTCAGTCATTTTAATAACTCAAGTAAAGAGTTTAAAAAGATAGATAAAGACGTTGTTCGTATAACTGGGGAGTCAAACGGTTTTGAACCGTCTCTCCTAGAAAAGCCAGATATTGAGGATTAGAGCCAATACTTGCAATTTTAAGCCATTTTTTGTAGTATATTGGGACTATGGAATTTGCAGTAATACACACAGGTGGAAAGCAATACAAGGTCTCAAAGGGAGACTCTATTAAGATTGAGAAAATCAAGGGTGATTTCAAGGTTGGAGACAAGATAGTTTTCGACAAAGTTTTGCTAGTTGATGATGGAAAAGATACAAAAGTTGGCACTCCATACATTGCTACAGGCAAGGTTGAGGCTACTCTAGAAGCTGTAGGAAGAAACAAGACAGTTGAAGTTATAAAATACAAACAAAAGTCTCGATATTTCAAGAAAAACGGTCATAGACAACCTTGGTTCAAAGTAAAGATCGCAGAAATAAAATAAAACAAAGATCCGGCCATTGGTCGGTTTTTTGTTTAAAAAAAGACCGAAGCTGGGTCGGGGGCCAAAGCCCCCGCCTTCGCTCAGTCTGCTTGCAGGTATCCAAAGCCGTTGATAAAGTCGACGGCTTCTTCCGCCTGGATCTTCAGGTCAGTCATGAGATCTCGAATCAACTTCTCAGCTTCTTCGAGATTCGTGGCATTTTTCCTCCACCCGAAGATTCTGAGAGTTCTCAGAATGAACTCTTTAGGTATGGCTTTTCTGGCCATGGTTCCCTCCGAAATTAAATATAAGATAAAATATAGTTACTGTCTATTTTTCAATGCGTTTTTTATAGTATCTGAATCAGAATATTCTAGTTCTGTTCCTGTAGAGAGTCCTCGTCCCAGTGTGGATATTTTTATATTGTTTTTGTCTGTTAATGGTTTTATTATTTCTGAGATATAAGAAAGAGTGTTTTCACCCTCAGGGTTATAGTTTAGAGCGAGGATTATTTCATTTAGCCCGCCGGATATTTTTCTTTCCAGTGTTTCCAAAAGTTCTTTTTGTCTTATTCTTTTTTCTGGATTTTTTTCTAGTATTGGAACTGTTCCACCAAGTATAAAATAGTATCCGTTATAAAAATGAGTTTTTTCTATGTTTTCAAAATCAACATCGTGAGAAACTATCATCAAAGCTTTTTTATCTCTGTTTTGGTCTCGGCAGGTAGGACAAGTTGTTTCTGTGGTGTTTGGGAAAAATCTAAAGCACGTATCACAAGAGTGAACAGTTGATCGAACTTCTCTGATGAGAGTTGCCAGATCGTTTGCGTATCCAGGGTTTCTATTTAACAAAAAGTATACAAAACGTTTTGCTTGTCGCGGACCGATCCCTGGGAATTCTTTGAATAGTTCTATGAGTTTCTGTGTATTATCCATTTTATTTTTTTAATTATATAACCTTAAGCCAGAATTTTCAGATTTGGATGAAATTCGAGGCGACCTAGAAAAATACGAGGAGCCTTATCGAGTATAAGGTGACGAGTATTTTTTGAAGGGCAACGAAGAAGTTCGCCAAATGTGAAAGTTCTATTTAAAAATCACTAAACTCCTTTTCAGCTCCACCATAATGAGACTTATCCATATTTTGGAATGTAGCTTTTTTGTCGTTAAAGAACAGCTCGACTCTACCAGTCTCTCCATTTCTGTGTTTCTCGATGAGTATCTCTGCAATATTTGTTCTCTCTGATTCTTCTTTGTATTTATCCTCTCGGTGTATGAACATAACAACATCCGCGTCTTGTTCGATAGAACCAGAGTCTCGCAAGTCAGACAGTCTAGGGCGTCCTCCACGTTGTTCCACGGCTCTCGAGAGCTGTGATAGAGCCAAAACAGGGCAGTCTAGTTCACGAGCCAGGTTTTTTAATGATCTAGATATTTCTGTCACTTGTTGTACCACGTTGTCGTTTTTTGTTTGAGTCGGAACCATCAGTTGCAAGTAGTCTACGACAATAAGTCCGAGGCCTTTCTCGCTCTTTAGGCGTCTTGCGATCGATCTCATTTTTAGAATATTGTTTCCTGGTTGGTCGTCTATATATAGTGGAGCCTTGTTTAGCTTATCTAGAGCTGTTCGGATAGCTTCAAAGTCATCTTGTCTAGAAAGTTTTCCTGTTCGTAGTTTCCACGCATCAACGTTTGCTTGAGCAGCAAGCATTCTATCTACTAGTTGTTGGCTACTCATTTCTAGTGAAAATATTCCAACCGGTATGTTGTGATCTACTGCAGCTTGTCTAGCAATATCTAGAGCAAATGAAGTCTTTCCAACAGAAGGTCGGGCAGCGAGTATGATAAGGTCTGATTTTTGTAGACCAGATAGTTTGTTGTCTATGTCAGCAAAGCCAGTCGGTATACCTCGCATACCTTTATCGTCGCTGTGGAGTCTATCTAGTCTGTCCCAAGCTTCTGTTAGTTCATCTTTGATCGGTACAAACTTGTGCGAGGTGTTGAAGTTTGTAACATCAAAAAGTTTTTTTTCGGCGTGGTCTAGCATTTCTTCTAGCTCTTTGTTTTCATCATAGCCTAGTTGTGAAATATGGTCCGATGCCTCAATCAGTCGTCGCATCATATATTTTTTCTGAACAATACTTGCGTAGTAGGCGATGTTGCTAGAAGAAGGTACAGAGTTCACCACTTCTGTTAGATATGTGTTGCCACCGATTTGGTCGAGCCAACCTTTTTCCTTTAGTCGCGCTGAAACAGATAGTAGATCGATAGGAGATCGCTTTGTGTGGAGTTCCATCATTGTTTCGAAAATGATTCTGTGTTTTTCAGAATAAAAAGAATCTTGATTTACGATATCAGCAATATCAAAAAGTGCTTCTGGTCGGAGCATTACAGATCCGAGTAGTGCCATCTCTGCTTCCAAGTTTTGTGGAGGTATGCGGAGTCTGTTTGGGAATGTTTGAGTTATAACATTTTGAGCCATGGGTAGATTTTAACATAGGCTTCTTTTTATGTGCTACTTGCGCATAGGGGTTAAACTGTGGGAAAGCTGTTGAAATGAGATATAATACTTAAATATGGAAAAAATAGAACACGTTTATTCAGAAGATAAAGCAGCTTCTGAGGCTAAAGAGATAACAAAGACTTTGAATAAAGAGAGCCCAGACTCAAACGGTGTTTTTAGTGCAGAGCAGTATGAGGAGGCTAGTAGAAATATAGATATGAGACAGGTCGAACTTATCAAAGATATATCCGGTATGGATTTTCCTGCTTATCTTGCTGGAGGTTATGCTGCTGATGTTTTGATTCAAGAAAGTGGTGGAGTAGTTTCTTCTGATTCTTTTGATGCTCATGCTGATATCGATATGGTAATAAGAAAAGAAGATATAGAAAATTTAGAAGAAGGTATAAAGAGTTTAGGGTTAAATTCAAAATCACGTCTTGAGGAAAACCAGTCTGTTCCGAGCAAACTTTATTTAAAGAACGCGAGTGGATTACAAGCGGATTTTGGAGTTATGGACGTGAGTGAGTCAGGGGAGCCTTTTATTGTTACAAATGTCATAACAAATGGTTATGCGGATGTGATAAAAGTTTTATTTAGTCAGGATATGTTTTCTTATGGAGAAATAGTTTTGGATGGAAAACCAATAAGAGTCATTTCTCCCAAAAGTTTAATACAGTCTTATTCTTTTTATGGACAAATGAGAGACAAGGATAGAATCAGAGCTCAGAGACTGATAGACAAGTATTTTCCAGGTGAAGATCTAAATTCAAGTAAGTTTCAAGCAAAGGTAGTTAGGCTAACTATTTAGGTAGAACCTTTGTTCCCTCTGGAGTATCCATTACTTCAAAACCCATTTCTTCTATTTTTACACGTAATTCATCGCTTTTTGTAAAGTCCTTGTTTGCTCGAGCGAGGTTTCTTTCTCTGATTAGATTCTGAACTTCTTCAGGTATTTCAAAAGTTTCTACTTTGTCTAGTTCAAGACCGAGAACTTTATCTAATTCGAGTATTAAATCTAATTTTGCTTTCTGTGGTAGTCTTCCTTTTGCAATTTCCCAAACTATTGATAATGCAAAAGGGGTATCAAGGTCATCATTTATAGATTTTAAAAATATATTTTTAAAATGCTCAGTAGTTAGAATTTCTTTATCATCAATCTTTATTTTTGAAATTTCGTTCATTGGGTTTTCCATTGGATTGAGTATTCTTTGTCTCAATCTTTTTAATGCAGAATTAGCCCCCTCTAAAGTTTCCCAACTGAACTGTAGTGGAGAAGAGTAGTGTGCCCCGAGAAATACATATCGTAGAGCTAGAGGATCTATTTCTTTTTCTTTAAGAGTCTGTAGAGTTATAAAATTATCTCCGGACTTTGCCATTTTTACCTCTCCCATATTTAAGTGCGCATTGTGCATCCATACTTTTGCGTATGGATATCCAGCGCAAACAGCCTGAGCTATCTCATTATTATGGTGAACTGGTATGTGGTCTATACCTCCTGTGTGAATATCAAACTTTGGCCCTAGGTATTTTACTGACATTGCAGAACATTCTATATGCCAACCTGGAAAACCTTTGCCAAATGGCGCTTCATATCCAAGCTCATCGTTAAACTTCCAAACAGCAAAGTCTCGGTAGTTTTTCTTTTCTGAACTCACGCCTATTCGAGACTCATCGCCCACTTTTATATTTCCTAGTTTTCCATAGTCAGGATATTTTACAGTATCAAAGTAGATTCCGTCTGATGTTTTGTATGTGTATCCACCGTCTATGAGTTTTTGAACTAGATCTATGTCTTCTTTTATATGATCACTAGCAAAAGGGAAGTATTCTGGAGTTTCTATGTTCAAGTCTCTGAGGTCGCTTTTAAAAGCTTCAAAATATTTATCTGCCACTTCTCTCATAGCCTCTAGAGTCAGAGGTTTTCCTTCGCGTTTTAGGG
>CBFIEZ010000025.1:6618-10578 GCA_965661755.1 Minisyncoccia bacterium | reverse complement strand
TTTCCAAATAAAGAAGTCGATGGTAACCCAACAGATTTCGAAGGAAACATGAAAAAAATAAAAGAGTGTATTTAAAAAAACCGCCAATTGGCGGTTTTTTGTTATTTATTTAAAGACTCAATACCTGGGAGAGTCTCATTCACAAGGTAGTCCAACATTGCACCTCCACCAGTCGAAACAAAACTAAAGCCATGCTCGAACTCTGCTATATCTATAGACGCCAGAGTGTCTCCCCCTCCAACTATACTTTCTATTTTTTCTTCTCTAGTTTGATCCATTATGATTTTAGCCAGCTCTTCTGTCTTGTCTTTGAAACCTTGTTCGTAGTTACCCAACGGTCCATTCCAAACAACAGTTTTTGATTTCTCTACCAACTCTTTGAGTATCTCTATTGTTTTTGGCCCGACGTCACCTATGTATTCATCTGATGAAACTTTGTCTGCATCTTTTATTTCTACTGAACCATCTGACTTTCTAACAGATACATCTACAGGATAAATAAATTTTGGATTATCCAGCATTTCTTTTATCCCAAAATCACCAATTGTTACGAGAGACGTGCCGACTTCAAAACCTTTTTCTTTGAAAACATCGTTTGATAATGCACCACCAACAAAAACGTAGTCTGCTATATCCAAATATTTTTTTATCAAAGGTAGTTTTGTATCAAACTTTGCCCCACCTAGTATGAACAGGAACGGTTTTTCTGGATTGAAAGCTTTTGATATGTTTTCTATTTCTTGTTTTATAAGCAATCCCCCATAATGAGGAAGAAATTCTGGCACGCCAACAATGGATGCATGCTTTCTATGCATTGCACCGAAAGCATCATCAACATATAGATCAGCCATCTGTGAGAGTTTCTTGGCAAACTCTGGGTCATTGGCTTTTTCCTCTGGGTTCATTCGAAGATTTTCAAAAAGCAAAATACCTTTATCTTCCATATTTGCTATCTTGTCGATAGCAATAGCATTAAAATACGTAGGACAAAAGTCTACTTTATAAAAACCGTTTAGATACTGGGCCACTGGCATAAGTGACATATTCCCCTCACTCTCTGTATGAGCAATAATGATTATTTTCGCCTCGTGCTCTCTCAAATAATCAATAGTTGGTATAGCTCTCTCTATCCTGTAAGCATTTGCGACCTGACCATCTACTATAGGAACATTTAGATCTAGTCGCAACAAAACAAATTTACCTTTTAGGTCTCCACCTTTTAATTCATCAATGTATTTCATATCTATATAGAGTCAACCATATTTATAATTTCCACAAAATCTTTTGCTTCCAAACTCTGCCTGCCAATAAGCAGACCGGAGACATTACCGTCTTTTACTAAACTCCCAGCATTAACTCTGTCGACAGAGCCACCGTACAAAACCTTCACCCCCTCACCCATTATGCTGTATGTATCTTTCAAGACTTTTTTTATAAAAATAGACATCTCATGTAGATCCATCGGTGTCATAGACTGTTTTGCCCCAATAGCCCAAACTGGCTCATATGCAATAACTATATTGTTAAAAGATTTTTTTGGAATATCCTTTAGAGCTTTTTGTATTTGAGATTTTATAAAATCAAAATACTCCCCACTACTGTCTCGCGCAGTCTCACCTATACAAACTATAGCTGTCATACCCAGAGAAACTACAGACTGAACTTTCTTGTTTACAACCTCGTCAGCCTCCCCCATCTTACGCCTCTCAGAGTGACCAACTATCACGTACTTTGTTCCAAACTGCGGTAGTTGCATATGACCAACCTCTCCAGTAAAAGGACCAGCCGTCTCACTGTTTGCATTTTGCGCGCCCAGATACAAACTTCCCTTCATTAATTTTGACAAAGGAGAAAGATAAACGAAAGGAGGACAGACCACAACGTCAGTCTTTCTAGCTTTTTTCATATTTCTTTTTATGTGGCCAACCAACTTTCTAGCTTCTTCTAAACTTGTTGGATTCATCTTCCAGTTTCCGACAATAAGTTTCTTTGGTTTTTTCATACACACATTATATCTGCAATTTTGCACAAAAAAAAGCGGTCCTCTCGAACTTCTGGCGAAGGTGGAGAACCGCATTTAGGACCGAGCTGGCGCCCGGTTACTTTCAGACCTTTTTGGGTAGGAGGTCCTAATAGAGCACTGCCCCGCTCTCAGGGCCCAGGATTACTCCTGGGAAATTTTTTCTGAAATCATTTTTTTCAGAAGTAGACAGCATTTTCGCCTAGACTTTCATTGGCTACTTACCGCTACTCCGGTTATAAGAATATATTATAAATTAAATACTGTCAAATTTAGTTAGAACCGTCCAAAAGAAGTGGATCACTCGATGATATGTCGATTGTTGCATCTGCCCAGCCAGTTCTGTCTATATTTGGAGCTGGTAATGACTGAAGATACTCTATAATAGTCTGTGCACCACCCATTTGATATGAAGGGTAATAATAAGGTATATAAATCTGAGTCGGAGTAGAAGTAGTGGAAACTGTTGGCTGAGTACTAGAAGCTAAAGCATTTATACCTTGTTGTATCTGAGCAAGTTGTTGCTGAGCCTGAGCCAATATCTGAGCCTGAGTTTGTATTTGAGTCTGAGTAACAATAGGTTGCTGAGCCACAGCTACGGTTTGTGTTGTATTGGATGAAGAAGTTTGAGATCCACTAGAAGACGATGTGGCAGAAACAGAAGCAACTGTGGTGCTAGAGTTTGCTGTCTGTATTGTTGTCTGAACAGCTACTTGTATGGAAGTTATATTTGTAACTATCTGGTTTACCTGACTTTTACTATCCTCGATAATATTTTCATAAACATAGATTTCAGTCTGTTGTAGAGCGGAAGTGTTTGGTGTTAGCTGACTAATAACATTTCCCAACTGATTTACATATTGATTTACATAATCTATTCCACTTTTTGCTTCATTTATAATAGCCAAGAGAGTCGGTAGAGAATTCTGATCTATTTTGTCAGAGTCTATATCTGCCATTTTCTTATCCCAATCCTTTAAGAGTTTAGTTATGGCAAGTCGTCTCTTGTTTATATCAGCCTCCAAAACCTTATCATTTATTTTTAGCAAAAATTTTGGATTATCCCCTTCTGCATCATCAAAAAATCTATCTGTATTTTTCAAAACATTGTTTCTCAATGTCATATACTGATCCTGTATCTGTTTTATAGTAGCTCGCTCCTTTGAATACCTGTTGTTGAGGTTATCTAATTTTTTTGTTTCAACTTTTACTTTAGTCTCAGCTTGCACTAACTGATCGCTCTTTTGAGTTTTTATAAATAAATAGTACACTCCACCCAAAATAAGTGCTGTAATAGCTACTGTTATTATACTATTTAGTACGATCGATCCTTTTTGTAATTTTTTCATATTAAAATTTAACTAAACTAGCGAACCTCTTCCCAAGAAATAGTCTGGTACTGATCTGAAGTCAGAGGAAAACTTGGTGGAGGACCATAGAGAAGATTTGCGTCATAAATAATATCTCTCGATGTATATCCGGTGCCGTCTGTATAGGCAAAACCATATCTACCATTTGAGCCTATCATTCCATATAAAGTGATTGAACTCCTAATATAACTAGAGCCACAGGAAGAAGAGTAGTAGTACCTTCCTATGCGTCCATTTTGAGCAACTAGAGCGGCATCTATTCTCAATGTATCCAAACTAGATAAACCTGCGTTTATATCTCCTTGTGATATAAGCGAGATAACATCTTGACCGTTATAATTTGTATATAAAAGATTACTATTTATTGTAATACTAGGCCTAGTTGATGGACTATCAGGAAACCTTCCTGCTGCGAGAGTAACTCTAGCTGTATTTATCTGACCATCAACCCAAATATTATCTTCTACAAAGATTAGACCGTTTGCTGGAATCGGATAGTTTCCAATAAATGTCTGGTTTCCACTACCAGAAGTTCTTATACTCCAAGTACCCCACCCCGTCTGGCTCTGA
>CBFIEZ010000025.1:0-6608 GCA_965661755.1 Minisyncoccia bacterium | reverse complement strand
ACTACAGCCACTCGGTGCAGACAGTAGATTGTTAACTCTATAAACATCAAAAGTATCGTTTACCTTAAAAACAATATGATAACCTTGAGCCCCAGAACTTGATAGATACTTTCCAGCTGACTGCGCTCCACTTTTTATTTGAGAAAGATCTGTAGTCATTCCAACAAAGTCCACTGCAGGTACAGGAAACTGTCTACCAGCCTCAAAGACATCTATTCTATTTTGGACTGTTGATGGCGGAGCCTCCAACGCTCTGAATGTATCGTTAACACTACTACCAGGCAAAACTACATGAGTATGCACTCCAAACTCACTGTTTCCAGTATGATCGGGGTCATCATATTTATCTTTTGCACTAGTGATTATGTTATGAGCTAAACCGTCAAACCTTATACCACCGTTTGAATGTATGGGTCCGAATACCTCCGTCCCTTGACCAAAACGCATATCTGCATTGGCAACAACAGCAAATTTAGCAAGTGATGGCTTTGCTAGCTGGACAGAAATAACTCTAGAAACTGTTGGATCTGCAATAATTTTTCCTGTTGATTTTATTTTTACAATAGTAAAACCAGTAGCTGGTGGTGTTATTTCCAAAGTAAAAGTACCAACTTTTACTCCATCTTTATCAAAAAAATCATGAACATATGGGCCTGGAGTGGTAGTCGCATCTTTATAATCTGTCGGCGCATGTGCCAAATGCCATCTATAGTAGTCTATACCCGCCTCAGAAACCTGAAGCGCTTGTTCTCTCAGAACACTTATCCTAGAAGCTTTTAGATTTATTGCCGCCCAAGAAACAAGTGCGCCTATCATTATCACAGCAATAGAACCGAAAACTATTGCTTGAACTAGTATGGTTCCGGACTGTAATTTTATTTTTTTCATTATAAGTTGTCTTTTAAGTTACGAATATTAACTTGAGAGCTTGTTATTATTGTTGATGGAGATCTATTTGGATCTTTATCAATTATAACAGTAATCTTTACCAAACGAACAGATGGGACATCAACAGGTATGGATAATGGCGAAGTTGTTCCAGAATAACTCGATGGATAATATTGAAATAATGGAAGTGTAGAACTAGAAACAATGTCAGATGCTAGAGTGACTAGTTTTTCGTTAGCTATATTATATGTCAGAGGACTACCGCTTGGAGCAGTTACTCCTCTCTTTAGAGAACCATTACTTATAAAATACCTAACTTGGTCTCTTACACCATCATTATCTGCATCAGTATAAAAAGTCATTGCTGATGTAGATGCTAGAGCAATAGGATAAGCTCCTAATGCAGAAGGTCCAGCCTCTCTTATGTCTGTAACCATAACTTTTACTATATGCCTCATATCTATTTGAGCATTTAAACTACCCTGCAAGAAAAAGTTCAACGTAAATATATCACTTGTAAAACGACTGAGGCTTATAGTGATAAGAGAAAATATAAAAACAACGACTAAAAGTTCTACTAATGTATACCCTTTACTATTTTTTTTATAATTTTTAAATTCTTTTTGCATATTTTTATAAACTAACCTGTGTAGACTGCCAAGTCGAACTTACGCTGACATTTATATTCTGACTGGTATAACCAGTTTTAGTAAATGACAGAGTATAACTGCCGGAAGGTAGACCTTGGAAAGAAACCTGTCCGGGAGGAGTACAAAGAGAAGTAAACGTAAATGCTATATCCGAAATGTTCGGTGTTTCTGTAGTTGTGGCAGTATCAAAAAATACTTTATATCTAAAATATCTATTTCCATTATTTATAGAATTTATATTTTGATTTGATGTTGTGTAGTAGGTGCCAGAGGTTCCATCTGGACCTGTAAAATTCCATGTTCCACCATCGTTATTTGTAGCTATCTGAACTCTAACATCTGGAGACCCCACATTTGCCGGCTGAGATGTTGGATTCCAAGTTATAGCTTGAAAATTTGATGCAGAGCCAGTATCAAAAGATGAGGAAGTGAGAACTCCAGATGAAACATAATCTCCAAAAACATTCCTCAATACAATATCTCCGGCTGGATTGTTATCAACAATATTTGCATCAGAAGACAGATACATAGATGGGTTTGTTGATGTAGCCTGACCCTGACCAGAAGACCAATCCGTCTGACCGAGAAAACCTTGACCAGTTATCTGCGTTATATCTTTTCCTTGGCCGGTTATTCGAACACTAACTCCAGACAGAGGCAGACCCGTCACACTATCTTTTACTGTAACCAAAAGTGTGTTTGGATTTTTGGGGGCAACGATGAGTTGAACGTTTTGTGTACTATTTGGAGCAAGAGATGTAGGAGATATTGGATTTATGCCGATAAGATCATATGCAGTATCTATGTTAGTGAAAGTATAAGTATCCCACTCTATATTATTTATACTGAGCAGGCCTCCAGCATCAGTTACTTTATTTTGGCTATATTTTAAAACATTTGGAGTTCCTATAAGCTTACTGCCCACCAAAGAAAAATCTATACCTCCAACAGGACTACACAGATTCGTAACAGAACTAACATTAAATGTACTCAGGGCGTCTATAACAAAACTCAACTGTGTTACCTGTTGAAGAATAACTGTAGCATGTGGTTTTGACGGGTTTGGATTTGTTATAGAAGGTAAATATGTTTTATCTGTAGAGTAACCAGACTTTGTGACTGTTATCTCGTACGCATTTATTCCAGGAGGTGCATCAACTATTTGGAGCAACCCACTACTGTTTGTTACATCATCTATAACTATATGAGGCGTTACTAGATTGTTTTCTACGTGGACATTTGCATCTGATATAGGATTACCGTTGGCATCAAAAACTCTTATGAACAGTGCCCCATTTGTTGAAGCTGTTTCTAGGTTTTTAGGAGCGACTCTGGTTGTAACCACCATATTTGGAAAATTTACACGACAGTTGTTACACGCAATTTCAACCTCAACAACTTTGAAATCTGCTGGAGACAAATCGTTTGGCGACCCACCAAGAGTCCCATCAAATGGATCGTCTATATTTCTGACTGTTGTTGTGACTATATAAGTATACGCATCTCTTGAGATAGTTTGAATGTGTGCTAATTTTCCAGAAGGAATACCTCCGGATATTCCAACGTCAGCATACGGTAGATTTCTAACTATCTCCAATTGTTCATTTATAACACTGACAGCCTCTATCTTTGCTCTACTGGCATACACAACATCAAATATAGAAGAGTAGGCTCCATATACAGATATAACAATAACAGCAAAAACGGCTACACCAACAACTAGTTCAACTAGTGAAAATCCTCTATTTTTTTTATTTATTTTGGAATACATTTTTGTTTTTTGAAAACAAAATCAACTATATTGCATCCGCCAAACTGTATGTAGGTCCGAGCATTGATATAGCAAAGAATCCAACAGCGATACCAATAAATATCATAAGTAGTGGCTCTATTATAGAAGACATATCTTTTGTTTTTTGATCTACTTCGTCTTCGTAGAATGTTGCGACCGACAAAAGCATCTCTCCTATCTTTCCAGTTTCCTCTCCAACAGAAACCATTTCTCCAACGAACAGCGGATAAAGATCATTGTGTTTTGAAAAGACAACAGATATAGGATCTCCTTTTTGAATTGTTGTTTGGATCTCATCCAATATATCTTTATAATAATGATTCTGAACGACGTCTTTTGTTACTCCAATAGCAACCACAATATCTACACCAGAAGATATGAGAGATGATAAAGTTCTAGCTGTTCGAGCTGAATTTATCTGTTTAACTATTTCACCTATAACAGGAGTTCTTAATATAAGAAAATCAACAAATCTCTTTGCTGGAGCAGTTCTCAAAGCCATAATAAAACCAAAAATAAAAACTCCCAATCCTGCAACTATATATAGTAGATAATTTTTCAAAATATCACTTATAGCAATAATAATTCTTGTTGACAGTGGAAGTTTTATTCCAAGACCAACAAATGTCGATGTTAGCGTAGGAACCATATACACCATCATAAGCACTCCAATAACAGCCATTAAACAAAATATGACCGCAGGATACATAAGGGCACCTCTTATCTTTTTATTCAACTGATAAGTCTTTTCCATTTGCAAACCAACGTTATTCAGAGACAGAGAAAGGTTTCCTGATTCTTCACCAGCTCGAACCATCGAAACAAAAAGTGTAGAAAAAACATCTGGATGTTTTTTCATAGAATCACTGAAAGTATTTCCTTTTGATATAGAGTCGGCTAGTTCATTTAAAACTTTTTTGAAGTTACCTTTTGCCTGCCTCTCCATAATAGAAAGTGCTCTTGTAACAGAAAGTCCTGCATCGATCATTTTTGATAAATTTTTAGCAAATATTATCTTGTCGTGCATTTTTACACCTCCAGTTAAAGGTATTTGTATATTTAAAACAGAAAATTTTTGAGGCTTAACTTCTTCTGCATATACAACAGTACTACCGTCTTGTTTTATGGTGTGATAAAGAGAAAATTTATCCTTTGCTTCCAACACACCCTCTTTCATATCACCCTCTGGATTTAAAACTTTATATTTAAATGATGGCATATTATTCTGATATAACTCTTAATACTTCTTCTATTGTTGTGTAGCCTTGGACCGCCTGAAATATTCCGTCTTCTATCATCGTTAGCATTCCCTCTTGTTCAGCCATTTTTTGGATATCGTCAGCATTACCGGATTTCAAAATAGCTTCTTTGATTGTAGGCGTTACTTTCAGTATTTCATGAATACCAGATCTACCAGCAAAACCTTCGGCTGTAGAAACACCTTCTTTCAATCTCCAAAATGGAACTTCCTCCCATGTATCAGTCTTTTTTATTATCTTTTCTTCTTTCAGTGCCTCGAGAACCTTGTCTAGATTTATAGATTTACCCAAAGTATTTATTTCAGCTTTGGTCAAAAAATACTGCTCCTTTTTATCTGTTAATTTTCTAACAAGTCTCTGACCTATAATGACATTTACAGTAGAAAAAATAAGAAACGGCTCTACTTTCATATCTATAAGTCTTGGGATGGCTCCAGCAGCAGAGTTGGTGTGCAAAGTAGAAAGCACCACGTGGCCAGTAAGTGATGCGTTAACAGCCAGAGAAGCAGTCTCGTTATCTCGAATCTCACCCACCATTATAATATCTGGGTCCTGTCGAACAAGAGTTCTGAGTCCAGACACAAAAGAAAACCCGATCTCTGGCCTAACCTGAGTCTGGTTTACGCGCTTCATCTGATATTCGATAGGATCTTCTATTGTAGAGATATTTACGTCAGGAGTGTTTAATATATCTAATATAGTATATAGAGTTGTTGTCTTTCCAGAACCTGTTGGTCCAGTTGCAAGAATCATACCTGTTGTAGACTTTAGAGCCTCATGTATTCTGTCTAGACCAGAACCGTGAAAAGCTAAACCCTCCAGAGTAAATCCAGAAACATTATCTCTCAAAAGCCTCATCACAATCTTTTCTCCATAGTATGTTGGCAATGTAGAAACACGGAAAGAAACTTTTTCACCATCTGAATCTATCTTGAATCTACCGTCTTGAGGAAGTCTCTTTTCATCAAGCTTTAAACTAGATAAAACTTTTATACGAGCAGCAACAGAAGCTCCCATATTTTTAGGAAGAATCATAGCGTCGTGAAGTATTCCGTCGATTCTGTATCTAACAAGTAACTGATTCTCTTGAGGTTCTATATGAATATCAGAAGCGTTTTGCAAAATAGCATGCTTTAGAAGAGTGTCAACAATACGAACCATTGGAACATCGTCCGCCAATTTTTTCAAATCAGCAGCGTTCATCTCATCCAATTTATCATCTGGAATATTTTTTATTTGACCAACATCTTCTGCAATCAAGTCTCCAAACTCTGCCTTTAGACTCTTTTGATATTGTAAAATAGCACTTCTTATAGAATCTGTATCAGTAAGTCTAGGTAAAATTTTCAAACCTACTTTCTTTTTTATAAAATCAATAGCTGTTAGATCTTCTGTATCCAACATGGCAACCTCTAGAGCATCTGCGTCTTTTTTGAAAGCTACTATGTTGTGGTTTCGAGCAATAGGTTCTGGAATAAGAGAAAGAACCTCAAAAGGAAGCTTCTCCCCTTTTAGATCAACAAAAGGAATACCAAGTATGTATGCCTGCATTCTACGCAAATCATCCTCTGTTAACTTTCCCTTACTAACAAGTATCTTGCCTAAATTTCCAGAAGAAGATTTTGCTTCTTTTTCTGCAGATTCCAAATCTGCTCGGGATACTAAACCCGAATCCAGAATAAAATCTTTTAATTGTGATTCTTCAATGTGCATGAGAAATTTTGTACATTAATTATAGCAAAATAAAATTTACCTAACATAAAAAATATGTGTATAAGAAAAAGAAAAATACAGATTTGACAAATAAAATAAGACTTGATATTATTATTTCATTGAAGTTCGCCCAACGGCGGGCTAATTTTTTACCCAAAACTGGATAAAAATTATTAATTTAAAAAAATAAAATTATGATGGACTTAAAAGTAATAAATTCTGTTCTAACTCAAATGGAGGAGGAGCGTGGAATACCTCGAGAGAAAATAATCGAGGCTATTGAACTTGCACTAGCAACAGCATACA
>CBFIEZ010000024.1:0-11145 GCA_965661755.1 Minisyncoccia bacterium | reverse complement strand
CGAGTTATCCAAAAGTTTATTATCCAGAATCGAACTCTCTATATGTTATAGAGGTGAACGCTGGTGTTTCTGACTATTTGGGTATAAAAAACGGCGATACTGTAGTTTTCAAAAATTATAAGCTATAAAAGCTCTCTTTTTATAGCTATTTTGACGGCTGTCTTTACATCTTTTTTAATTCGTTTTCTGACCTCCAAAAATTGGTTTATCCACAGTTTTTTCTCTGACTGTTTAGAGTACAATTAATAAATAAATTTGATAAATATCTGCAATTTTTGAGAAAAAATTGCAGATATTTAGTCCAAAAGAGTCAAAAATTATTAAAATTATCAATTTTTAATTTATTTCACATGAGCATATCAGTCACAAGACACGATGGTAAAAGAGAGCCATTCAATGCAGACAAGATCAATCGTTCGATAGAGAGAGCGTGTAGAGGTTTGTTTGATCCGGTGTCAAAGGTGACTCAGATTGCTACTGAGACTCAACTGACTCTTTATGATGGAATCACTGTAGACGAACTAGATCAGGCTACTATAAACGCTGCTGTTCAAAATATAAAAGATGATATTGAATACGATGTTGTTGCGAAGAGACTCCTTCTCAAGACTTTGTATAGACAGGTTATAAAAGACTATCATCCTAGTGATGAACAGCAGGTTTTTGTTGAAAAGCACAAAGCCGGATTTATAAATTTTATAGAGAGTGGTGCTGCGTCTGGGAGACTGCATCCAGATATGAAAGCAAAGTTTGATCTAAATGAAATAGCTGGAACTTTAAAAATTGATAGGGATGAATTGTTTCAATATGCTGGTTTGGACGGACTTATAAATAGATATCTAATAAAAGATGTAAATCAGAAGCCTCTTGAAACAACACAGTATTTTTTTATGCGTATAGCTATGGGCCTCTCATACAATGAGAGTAACCCAACAGAGATGGCAAAAAAGTTCTACAACAAGATGTCCAGGTTGGAGTATATTGCTGGTGGTTCAACAAATCTAGCTGCTGGAACAATGAGACCTGCACTTTCAAACTGCTATCTTCTTGAAATACAAGATGATATGGCTCATATTTCAAAATCAGTCTCTGATGTTATGCTTCTTTCGAAGGGTTCTGGTGGGATCGGGGCGTCAGTTACAAAACTTAGAGCTTCTGGTTCGCCACTTAGAAAATATGGAGGAACTTCTACTGGTCCAACTCCTTTTGCAAAGATAATAGATACTGCTATCCGTGCAATACAGAGAGGTGGAAAGAAAAAGGGAGCTCTGTGTTTCTATATGGAGAACTGGCATATTGATTTCCCAGAATTTTTAGATTGGAAAAAGAATAGTGGAGATGATTATATGAGAATGAGAACTGCAAACACCGCTGTTTTTCTTTCTGATGAATTTATGAAAAGAGTAGCTTCTGGAGATGAGTGGTATATGTTTGACCCAGCAGAAACAGCAGATCTAAATGAGTTGTACGGAGAGGCCTTTTCAAAGAAGTATGCTGAGTATATAGATATGGCCAATCAAGGTAAACTACGAGTTTTCAAAAAGGTTCCAGCCAGTGAGCAATACAGGCAGATATTAACAGAATTGCAGAGCTCCTCTCATCCATGGCTTGTTTGGAAAGATTCTATAAACTTACGTGCGCTCAACAACAACACTGGTACTATACACATGTCTAACTTGTGTACAGAGATCTGTTTACCACAAGACAGAGAAAATGTTGCTGTTTGTAACCTCGCATCACTAAACCTTGCTGCACATATAAAAAACAAGGAAGTGAATTGGTCACGACTCGAAGAGTCTGTTCGAATGGCCATAAGACAGCTAGACAATCTTATTGATATAAACGTCTTACCTATTCCAGAAGCCGCAAAATCAGACAGAGAAAATAGAGCAATAGGTCTAGGTGTGATGGGTTTTTCAGATACTATAGAGCAGTTGGGAATGTCTTATGATTCACCACACGCTTGGGATTTTGCAGATAGAATATTTGAGTTTGTTTCTTATATGGCGATAGACGAATCAGCAAATCTCGCACAAGAAAGAGGAAGTTATCACAATTTTGCTGGTTCCGGATGGTCAAAGGGCCAAGTTCCTATAGACACTTTGGCAACATTAGAGGCGGGAAGAGGTAGAGCATTAACTGTTTCTAAAGCAAGTAAGCATAAAGGTTTAAATTGGGAAGTCTTGAGACAAAAAGTTTCAAATGGAATGAGAAATGCAACTCTTATGGCTATTGCTCCAAATGCAAACATCGGCCTTGTTGCCGCAACAACTCCTGGTATAGATGCAAGATTTGCTCAGGTATTTTCTAGAAATAAGATCTCGGGAAAATATCTAGATATTAACCACAATCTAGTGAAGGATCTAAAGAATATGGGAATATGGGATGAGGTTAAAGATCAGATCATAGAGAACCAAGGTGATATTGCTGGTATTTCCCAAATACCCCCACATATAAAAGATGTATACAAGACATCATTTACTACTTCACCCTATGCTTATATAGAAGTTGCTGCTCGAGCACAAAAGTGGGTAGACCAAGCTTTGTCCCGAAATATGTATCTTGAAACTAGAGATGTGGATGAGACTATGCAAATATACAGTACAGCTTGGGAGAAGGGTCTAAAGTCTACATACTACCTACACATGAAGCCTAGACATACTGCAGAACAAAGTACGACAAACGTTAACAAAGCTGCAAAGATAGGAAAAGTTGGTTTTGGTGCGCTAAACTTCTCTTCATCTCCTGCTTTTTCTGCTCCGTTACAAAAATCTCTAGACGTCAGCATTTCGATAGACACTGATTCTTTATCAAAAAAAACAGAAGTCGTCACAAAGTCACCACTTTTTGTTGAGCCAATAGTTTCTGAAGAAAAGAGTGAAGCTATACAGAATATTTCTATTGAAGAGGAGATACTAGTATCGACTTCTACTATAAATACGGTGGGATTTTCTAAACACCCATTAATAAAAGAAGAAGTTCCTGTGAACAGCCTACAGAGAAATCAGTATCAACCAATGGAGAGGGTTGTCGGGGAAAAGAAATACAATATAATTGCTCCAGAAGATCCTGCTGATAGCGATAATATCTGTATATCTTGTCAGTAATTATTAATTTAATTTAAAAAATATGTCACTAATAGGAAAAACTTCACCAGAGGACGTAAATTTGCACCCAATAAAATACCAGTGGGCATATGACTTGTATAACCAAGCTGTTCGAAACACATGGTTTCCACATGAGATTGCCTTAAAAGAAGACTTGGAGGATTTTGAAAAAATGACAGAAGATGAGAGACACGCTGTCGAGTTTATTATGTCATTTTTCAACCCAGCTGAGCTTATTGTAAATAGAGTCCTAGCTCTAGGAGTATATCCATATCTAAAATCTCCAGAAGCACACCTATATATAGCAAAGCAGATGTGGGAAGAAGCAAATCACTGTGTTGCTTTTGAGTATGTGCTAGAAACTTTTCCTTTTGATAGAAATAAAGTTTACAACACTCATCTAGAGATACCTTCTATGAAAGCAAAAGAAGCTTATGTTATGAGGTATCTAAAGAAGATGACAGATGAGAGACTGGATATTGAAACTGTTGAAGGTAAAAAGGATTTCATTCGAAATCTTGTGGCTTACAATGTTGTTATGGAAGGAACATGGTTCTACTCAGGTTTTATGGTTATGCTTTCATTTAGACAGAGAAATCAGCTACGTAACTTTGGTTCTATGATCAACTGGGTTTTGAGAGATGAATCGTTGCACCTAAAGTTCGGTATAAATCTTGTCCATAATATTTTGGAAGAAAATCCAGAACTTTTGACAGAAGAGTTTGCTGCAGAGATCAGAAATATAATAATCGAAGGAGTAGACCTTGAAACTACATATAACAAAGATCTTTTCCCAAATGGAATTTTGGGACTAAATGCTGACTATGTGAACCAGTACGTGCAATATGTCGCAGACAGACGTCTAGCAGAACTTGGATTGCCAAAATACTACAATGTGACAAATCCAGCAAAGTGGATGAGTACCGCAACAGACGTGTTTGAGCTCGTAAACTTCTTTGAATCACAAAACACTAGCTACGAGGTGGATTCTCATTCTAGTGGAACCAAAAAAGAATCTGGAGAGTCTAATTAAATCTTGAGGTTTACGCTTTTTGTGTTGAGTTTTATATCTGGTATAATTTACCTATTATTCTTTGTACAATTTAAACAAATGTCATTTTTCAGTAAAAACAAAAAAATAAAGGTAGCTATAAATGGTTTCGGCAGAATCGGCAGACAATTCCTGAAAGAATCTTGGGATCGAGAAGAATTGGAAGTGGTTGCTGTAAATGATCTCGGTAATGTTGACAATATGGCTTATCTTTTGAAGTATGACACTGTCTACAAGACTTGGAAGCATGATGTAAAAACAGAAAATGGAAATCTAGTGATAGACGGACGTGTTATAAAATTTGTTTCTGAAAAAGAACCAACAAAACTACCTTGGGGTGAACTAGGAATAGATGTCGTTGTAGAGTCTACAGGGCTTTTTACGGATTTTGAAAAAGCCTCTGTGCATTTGCAGGCAGGTGCAAAGAAAGTTGTTATTTCTGCTCCAGCAAAAGGTGGTGAGGGTAAAGGTGAGACTATACTTATGGGTGTAAACGAAGAAAAGTTTGGAACTTGTGATGTTACATCTAACGCTTCTTGTACAACAAACGCTGCATCACCGCTTATTGCAATAATGGACGAGAATTTGGGAATCGAAAAAGCTATTTTGAATACAGTTCATGGTTATACAGCTTCTCAGGCACTCGTTGATGGTCCATCTAAAAAAGATTTGAGAGAGGGAAGAGCCGCGGCACAAAACATAGTACCGTCTTCTACTGGTGCAGCTATTGCTGTTACAAAAGCTTTTACAAAACTAGAGGGGCTTTTTGACGGTATTTCTATCCGCGTACCTGTTCCAGCTGGATCTATTGTTGATGTGACATTTATATCAAAGAAAGAAACTACAGCAGAAGAAGTAAATAATATGCTGAGAAAGGCTGCTGCTAGTGATAGATGGAAAAATATTTTCTCAGCTACAGATGAGGAACTTGTTTCTTCTGATATTTTAGGAAGTCGCTATGGATCTATTGCAGATCTAAAAATGACAAGAGTTGTTGGTGGAAATTTGGTAAAGGTGATGGCTTGGTATGACAACGAAGCAGGATATACGTATATGCTTATTGATCACGTCATCAAGACAGGAAGTGCAATAAAATAAATTCCTTCAAGTAAATCTATCTGTTGAATACTCTCTACATAAAAAAGTAAAATCTAGTATAATCTACTTATGCGAATCTATATCGGTTCTGACCATGCTGGTTTTGAGATGAAAAGAAGTCTCATTGCTTTTTTGATCGAGCAACAGTTCGAGGTTTATGACTGTGGTCCAAAACAATACGATCACGATGATGACTACCCAGACTTTATTTCTATTGTGGCTAGTAGCGTATCAAAAGATAGAGATTCAAAGGGTATAGTTTTGGGTTGGTCTGGTCAGGGTGAGGCAATGGTTGCAAACCGTTTTCCTAACGTCAGATGCGCTCTGTTTTACGGAGGAAACAAACATATACTAACTCTGGCTAGAGAGCACAATGACTCGAACGTGCTATCTCTAGCTTCTCACTTTATAACAACACAAGAAAGTCATGAAGCAGTTTTGCTTTGGCTCAAGACAGCTTTTTCTGGAGAACCTCGTCACATCAGGAGAATAAAGAAAATAGAGCAATACGATTAAGTTTAAGTATAAAATTATGAAGAAAAATATTATTTTGGGGGGTATAATTGGAGCAACTTTAGCTTTCTTGCATCAAATGATTTCTGTAGTTGGATTTGTTTTTTCATCAAATAAAAATTGGGATTTGTTTTTTTCAGAATCAATTCTGTACAATTTTGAGGTGGTTATTATAGGTTTTATAGTAGGTTGTATTTTGGGCTTTTTTGTATATAAATTGACACCCAGAAAGACAGGTTATTCTCCACGTTATTGGCTAAGGGGTGGTATGATGTCTGTAGCATTTTTTATTGTAGTAATGATTATAGTTTTTATAACTGAATTGTGGGATATGGGGTGGAATATTTCAGCTTTTTGGAATGAATGTGGTGATATGGGGTGTGCTAATCAATTCTTGGTTTTTCTATTTATGATTGGAATACCTTTTGTATTCTTAATAGGTTCTGTGATTGGTGCTATATATGGCAGATTTAATAAATAATCATGATTAAAGTTTTACCAGCGATTATTCCAATAAATAGACAACAGCTAGGTGAAGAAATGGATAAAGTTTTTCATTTTGCTTCTATCGTGCAGGTGGATATTTCAGATGGAACTTTTGCACCTGTAAAAACTTGGCCTTATAACGGCAGAGATGCAGATTATTTTGAGAGTCTAAAGAATCAGGACTCTGGTTGGCCTAGATGGGAAGAAGTAAACATAGAACTGCATATGATGGTTATGAATCCAGAGAATATGCTAAAAGATTGGATATCTACAGGCATTTCATCTGTAGTTGCACACATAGAAGCAACAGATAATTTTCAAAATGTAATTGATATTTGTAAAGAAAGCGAAGTTTCTATTGGACTAGCAGTGAAACCTAGTACAGATATTTCAAAAATAGAAAATTTTGTATCACAAGTAGATTTTATTCAGGTGATGGGATCAGATAATATAGGTAGACACGGTGTTGAACTCGAAGAAAAAGCAACAAATCTCATAAAAGAATTGCGAAAGAGGTATCCAGAGAGTATAATTGCTATTGATATAGGTGTTAATGAAGATACTGCAAACGACCTCGTTCTAGCCGGAGCAAATAAACTAATTTCTGGCAGTGCGATTCTGAATTCAGAAAATCCGGAAGAATCTTTTGATTTTCTTAAATCTTTTTAAGATGGCAATGTCAAACTTAACAGACGACAACATTCGTTCGCTTTCAGAAAAAGCTAAAGCCATACGCATTTCTATTATAGAGATGCTTGTTTCTGCTGGTTCAGGCCACTCTGCTGGACCTCTAGGTATGGCAGATATATTTTCTGCGCTATATTTTTTCATATTGAGACATAATCCAGAAGATCCTTTTTGGGAAGATAGAGATAGGCTAATACTTTCAAATGGTCACATAAATCCAGTTTTATATGCAACGATGGCTCATGCTGGATATTTTCCTGTTGCGGAACTATTAACATTGAGAAAGTTTGGTACACGACTCCAAGGACATCCTCATAGAGAATTTTTGCCAATGCTGGAGACTTCTTCTGGACCATTGGGTGCTGGACTGTCACAGGCAGTTGGCATGGCTATTGCTGATAGGATGGATAAAGGTAAAACGTCTGATAGATTTTTTTATTGTCTTATGGGAGACGGTGAACTCGATGAGGGTCAAAACTGGGAAGCTATAATGCTCGCTGGTAAAGAAAGACTGGGAAACCTTATTGCTATAGTCGATAGAAATAATATTCAAATAGACGGATATACAGAAGATGTTATGCCTCTGGATTCTGTTGTTCACAAGTTTGAGTCTTTTGGATGGCACGCAGAAGAAATAGACGGACACAATTTCGCAGAAATAATCGCTGCGGTAGGTAGGGCACAGGCTGTTTTCGATGGACCGAGTGTTATTGTGGCTAGAACAATACCAGGAAAAGGAGTTTCGTTTATGGAAAGAGATTTCAAGTGGCATGGAAATCCACCAGGAACAGAAATAGCAGGTGAGCCACCAAAGGATGAACAAGCAAAAATTGCTTTGCACGATTTACGAACTCTAGGAGGTCAAATAACTTCTGAACACGAATAATATGATCAATCCAAAACAAAAATTAAATCCGAATATTTTTGATAAAAAAGTGGAGCAGGTTCCTATCCGAAAAGGTTTTGGTGAAGGTCTTGTTATTGCTGGAGAAAATGACACTAGAGTTGTTGGTCTGTGTGCAGACCTAACCGAGTCCACAAAAATGGACGCTTTCAGGAATAAGTTTCCAGAAAGATTTGTAGAGATAGGTATAGCCGAACAGAATCTGGCTTCTGTTGCTAGTGGTATGTCAGCAATGGGAAAGATTCCTTTTATATCTAGCTATGCGATGTTTTCTCCTGGAAGAAATTGGGAACAAATCAGAACTACTATTTGTTATAACGACAGACCTGTTGTTATTGCTGGAAGTCACGCAGGAGTTTCTGTTGGTCCAGACGGAGGAACACATCAGGCTGTTGAGGATATCGCCATAACTCGTGTCATCCCAAATATGATAGTTATTTCTCCATGTGATCATATAGAAGCAAAGAAAGCTACTATTGCATCTGCAAAACTTGGAAAGCCTGTATACATAAGACTGGCTCGAGAAAAAACTCCAGTTATAACAACAGAAGAAACACCGTTTGAAGTGGGAAAGGCACAGCTTTATTATGGAGAAGAAGATGAAAAAGCTGATGTTGGGATTATCGCAACAGGTGCACTAGTTTTTAGAGCTCTAAAATCTGCAGAGACTTTGAAAAAAGACGGTATTTCTGTAAAAGTTTTAAATATTTCTACAATAAAACCTATCGATAGTGAAAGTGTAATTAAAATAGCAAAAACTTGTGGTGCGGTAGTAACAGTTGAGGAGCACCAGATCATCGGTGGACTAGGTTCTGCTGTCTCAGAAGTTTTGGCTCAAAACATTCCAACACCGATAGAGTTTATCGGAGTAAAAGATAAGTTTGGCCAGTCAGGAACTCAGGATGAACTGATTGAGCATTACGAAATGGATGAGAAGGCGATAATAAATGCTGTAAAGAAAGTCGCAGGTAGGAAATAAAAGCAAAATAAAAAACGGTGATATCACCGTTTTTTATTTTGTTAGATTTTCTTTATTTTGAAATCTTCCGGAGCGTTGGCTAGATATTCTTTTATTTTTTCTTCAGACAGTAGACCTTTTTGTGCTCCGACTTGTTGTACAACAGACATCGAGTTTATTGGTGCCATCATTAGAGCTTCACTCAGGCTTTTTCCCATAGCCAGCACGGAAACTACAGTAGATGCGTATGCATCTCCAGCTCCAGTTCTTTCTAGTGGTGTGTGAGGATATATTGGCATAAACCACATATCTCCTGTTTCTGATTCAAAAGCATAAGCTCCGTTGAAACCGTCTGTGATGATAACAGTTTTTGGTCCTAGAGCGTTTACACCTTTCATAAGTGTAGGAAGATCTCTGCTAGTTTCACCTAATATATTTTGAGCTTCTTCTACGTTGCAGAAGAAAATATCAGAATTTTTGTAGATTCTTTCTAGTTTCTCTTTACCCATTTTGATCTGGAATGTTCCTGGTTGAAAAGCTAGTTTTACTTCAGGATTTTGTTCGACGAAATTTATTATTTGCATTTGGAAATCAAAAGTATTGTCTCCGAGTGATGAAAGGTAGATCCATTTTGGAGCCTCTTCTACTTTGAAGTCGTATTTATAGTGTTCGTGTTTTACCAAAATAGTTCTATCCACATCGTACCAGAGTACATAGTGATAGTTTGTTTTGTTTTCATTATCTACGTGAACGTATTTCGTTATCACCCCATCATTTTCTAAAGAATTGATACAGTCTTTTCCGTTTTGATCACCTCCCACGTACGCATAGAGAGCTGATTTGAGGCCAAGTCTCGATGCAGAAACCGCTGCGTTGGCACTGTTTCCTACTGCGTTGCAAACCTCCACTGATTCATAAGGAACTTTGTCGCCGTATCTCACACAAAGTTTGCAATTCTCTCCGTGTTCATCGCATTTTACTTCTGCGTCGTTCATTCTGATAAAAGCATCTACTACAATGTCGCCAATGGCCAATATATCTATGTTTGTCATGAGGAAATTATATCAAAAATAATTTCATATAGCATCTTGTCGAGGCAATTTGTTTTTAGAGACTTCGCAAGCCGGGTAGGCGAGACTTGAGGAATTTTTCAGCAGAAAAATATCCGTGCTCTAAAAATGAATTACCAAGAAAGAGATGCGACCTTATTTCGTATTTGCTATAATTTCCACCATGAAAACATTAAAACAATCTGTATTAGAAGCACGAGAGAAAAAAGTTGCTATTGGTCATTTCAATATTTCTAACCTAGAAGCTTTCTGGGGAATATTTAGAGCTGCGCAGTCACTCAATGTTCCTGTTATTATCGGAGTGTCTGAAGGTGAACGAGACTTTGTGGGTGTAAAACAGGCTGTTGCACTAGTAAAAAGTGTTAGAGAAGAGTTTGACTATCCTATTTATCTAAATGCCGATCACACATATTCTTTTGAGAGAGTAAAAGAGGCGATAGATGCTGGTTTTGATTCTGTTATCATAGATGGAGCAAAGCTTTCTTTTGAAGAAAATGTAAAACTAACAAAGCAGTGTGTAGACTATGCTCGAGCAAGTGGTAGGGAAGTTTTGGTTGAGGCTGAACTTGGTTATATAGGTCAGTCATCAAAGATCCTAGATGAGATACCAGAGGGCGTGGTTTTGGATGAAAGTTCTCTAACAGATCCAGCAAAAGCAAAGGAGTTCGTGGAACTAACTGGTATAGATATGCTCGCTCCTGCTATCGGAAACTTTCACGGTATGCTCCGAGGTGGTGTTGATCCAAAACTAAATATAGATAGAACAAGACAAATATATGAGAGCACAGGACTCCCCCTCACTCTACACGGCGGGTCAGGAAACTCAGAGGATGATTTCAAACAGTCTATAGCAAACGGCATAGCGATAGTGCATATAAACACAGAGATACGTGTTGCATACAAGCAGGGACTAATGCAGGGTCTTTCGGACAATCCAGACGAGGTGGCTCCATACAAGTTCCTAAAGCCTTCGGTAAAGGCAGTTCAGGATGTGGTAGAGAAAAAACTTAGGTTTTTTAATAATCTTTAGCTCTTGATTTATTTACAACTTTTCTATATACTGGCCGAATGATTAATTTAGATGCACAACTACGAGACAAGGCGGTTAGTCTTGATTCTCTAAAGAAAGAGGCAAAGATGCCAGCTGTTTTGTATGGAAAAAAGACAGAATCTACACCTATTACTTTGTTAAAAAAGGACTTTATTTCTGTTTGGAGAAAAGCTGGTGAGTCTGGAGTAGTTACAATCAAAACTCCAACATCAAGTTTCGA
>CBFIEZ010000023.1:0-11445 GCA_965661755.1 Minisyncoccia bacterium | reverse complement strand
CTTGTTAGTATCTGGGGTACTAGACTCGCATGGCACATTCACGCACGCAATCGTGGAAAGACAGAGGATTATCGCTACGCACAGTGGAGATTGGATTGGGGTAAATGGTTTTATATTCGTTCATACCTGCAAGTATATCTTTTGCAGGGTGCACTTCTGTTTCTTATAGTCACGCCTGTATTGCTTGTAAACAAAAGCGTTGGAACAAATTTGAATTATCTTGATCTAGTTGGAGTTTTGGTGTGGCTAGTCGGATTTATCTTTGAGTCAGTAGGTGACGCACAGCTAGCACATTTTATAAAAGATCCTGCGAACAAAGGTAAACTGATGCGGACTGGATTGTGGAACTATACTAGGCATCCAAACTATTTTGGTGAGGTTACACAATGGTGGGGGTTGTGGCTTTTAGCACTCTCTGTTCCAAATGGTTTGTTTGGTATTATTGGACCGATTACTATTACAGTGCTTATTCTGAAAGTTTCCGGTATTCCACTTCTAGAAAAAAAGATGGAAGAAAACCCAGATTTTGCGGATTATAAAAGTCGAACAAGTATGTTTATCCCGTGGTTTCCAAAAAATAATTAAATAAATTTATGTACATCATCTATGCATTACTAGGGGCGGTTATGGCTAGTCTCGGAACAATATTTGCAAAACTTGGACTAAAGGGGATTGATCCAAACTTGCTCACGGCGATTCGAGGTATCGTCATGGCTATCATTGTTACTATTGCGGCACTTTCTTTTGGTAAATTTTCAATGTCAGCTATGCATTCGCTAACACAAAAACAGTGGTTGTTTGTTATTCTTTCTGCTGTTGGTGGGGCACTGTCTTGGATATTTTTTTATCAAGCACTATCTGCCGGACCAACGCTGGCTGTGACTGTTATCGATAAGTTTTCTCTGGTTCTGACAGCCCTACTTGCTACTATTATTTTAACAGAAGGTATTACGCCACAGGCTGGAGTGGGACTCGTACTGGTGGTTGTTGGAACTATGTTAGTGACCGTGCCTTTGGAGAAATTAATTTCAATTTTTAAATAATGAAAAATAAATCATCAAAAAAATACTGGTTGCTGAAAAGTGAGGGAGATTGTTATAGCATTGATGATTTGAAGAGAGATAAAAAGACTGCTTGGACTGGAATACGAAATTACCAGTCTAGAAACTTTATGAGAGACTCTATGTCAGTCGGAGACGTGGCTTTTTTCTATCATTCAAATGGTAAAGGCGAGGCTCCCACTGGTATATATGGTCTGGTTACTGTTTCTAGCGCGTCTCATCCCGATGAAACTCAGTTTGATAAAAAGGACGAGCATTTTGATCCAAAAGCAACAAAAGAAAAGCCTATCTGGTATTGTGTTGATGTAAAATTTACAAAAAAGTTCAAAGAGCCTATCACTTTGGCACAAATAAAGTTTGATCCAAAACTAGAGGGGATGCTCGTCAGAGCTAGAGGTAGTCGTCTATCTGTTCAGCTAGTATCAGAAAAGCATGCAGAATATTTGATCCAAAAGTTTGGAGTATAAGGCTAACTATTGCTAGTTTTGTTTATTGTGGTATTTTAAAAGTAGCAATAGTTCTTCGGTTTCCCTTACGGGGGAGGAGGTGACATGGCATACGGTGAGTGCAGTTTCGACATGGGACAGCCCCAGCTGAAGTCTCTCGGGACTGGTGGGATCTGTGGGAGGCCCACGGAACCGAATCGCAAGATGTGTCCCACCCACGACAAGGTGATCTGTGCGGTCTGCCTCAGTCGCAGTAACGCGGCAAAAGCGAACCGCATCTGCGGACACGACCTGGGCAACGGCACGACGTGCACGGTTGCTCTCTGCTCGAACTGTGAGCACATCAGTGGAGCTGACAGCAACACCAGATCCGACGCACGCCATCGCACCCTCTCGCCACACCAGTGGCAGGGGTAGCTACATCATCGTCCGCATTCTCAGTTGAGGGTGCGGACGGTACTGCTATAAGTTGGTATAATTGGTCATATCATGAATAACAAAAATATTTTTTACATTTTCCTTTTCGGTGTATTTATTATCGGAGTTTCTTTTTATTTTAATAATCATAGAAAAGTAAATTTACCAGATATAAAACCTGTTTATAAAATCTCTTACATAAACTCAACAGAAAATGATATTGTTCCAGAGTTGCCTTATCCCGGAGCCGTTACTGGAAAAGAATTTTCAATAATAGGAAAGGCTAGAGGATACTGGTTTTTCGAAGCATCTTTTCCTGTAAAAGTTTTAGACAAGAACGGCAATGTTTTGTTTGTGGGCCCAGCAACTGCGTTAGGTGAGTGGATGACAGAGGATTTTGTTCAGTTCAAGATAGATGTGAAAGTTCCTCAAAATTATATTGGTCCAGCAACTGTTGTTTTGCAGAAAGATAACCCATCTGACATGAGAGAGAAAGACGCATCAATATCTTTTCCTATAACTATCGAGTACTAAATTGTTTAAAAGTTTTTAAATGTACTATAATAAATTTATGATACATGGCCACTCAAAGTACAATCATATATTGGTTATCCTAGCTGGGATAATTTTGGTTTTCTTGGTTTTGATTTTTAAATAATTAATATATGAAAAAATATCTACTATATATTTTCATTATTGGTGTTATTGTCTCTGGTGGAGTTTATTTCAATAAACTAAAAAAGCCAGAAGTTAAACCTCTACAATACAAAACGACATTTGAATCTGACGAGTACGTTCGTTTTGATATGGAGGCCTATGACTCGATATTGAAAAACTATTGGGCACCACATTCTCAATACGATCTTCCTAATTTTTATAAACTAGCTGTTGAAAAAGTTACAGGTAAAAAGTATGACCTGGCTTCTAGCACTAGAGACGGAGTGGCGAGTATGCTATCTCTAGCTATAAAAGACGCCACAACAACTGAGGTCAAGAAAAACCTAGCTCTCAATACTGTTATTGTTACTTTGTATAACCTACAACCAGTTGGACGAAACGGAATACTTTCTCAACAAGAAGAAACAAATCTGAGACAAAATGTTGCAAACATAGATACGTCGAAAAATCTTTATCAGAACCTAGATGTAGAAAAAGGCGCTACGCCAGAGCAGGTAACAAAAGCATACGAAAAGAAAGATGCAGAACTCAAAGCTTCTACTTCTCCAGTAGCAAAAGTCGAAAGAGAAAAGATATCTTATGCAAAAAATGTTCTGACCAATCCACAGAGTAAAAGTCTATATGATCAGGCTGGGGTAGAGCCTACAGTTTTTGTTCACAAGATGGGCAGCACTCTATATATGTATATGAGTAAAATATCCCCAACAACTTTTGGTGAGTTTGCTATGGCTATAGATGCTGCTTCTACTACACCGAACCTAAACAGTTTGATAATAGACTTTCGTGGAAATGTCGGAGGCTCTCTAGACTTTCTACAGAACTTCCTCGGTTTGTTTATAGGACCAAACCAGTACGCTTTTGATCTGTTCCACCAAGGAGACTATCAGGTTCAGAGAACAGTTAGACCTAAATATGATCTGTTAAATAGATATAAAGAGATGGCGATACTGACAGACAACATGACTCAGTCCACTGCAGAGCTAACAGCATCGACTTTTAAGAGACTTCATCTCGCTAAAACAGTTGGAACAAATACACGTGGATGGGGAACTGTAGAGAATACTTATCCTATAGAAACAGTTATAGATCCGAAAGTAAAATATACTTTGCTTTTGGTAAACAGTGTTACTTTGAGAGATGATAACCAGTCTATCGAAGGCTTGGGCGTAGATCCAGATGTTCGTATAACATCTAAAACTTGGAAGAACGACCTATCAAATGTTTTCTATACAAAGTCTCTGATCGAGGCACTAAAGAGTACTGCAAACTCTGCTCCTTTGAAATACTAGTTTTTGTGATGATGCTCGTGAGATTCTGTTTTTAGTTTCTTTGATTTTTGAGTAATAGCCATAATAGATAGAACTGCAATATATGTAGATATGACTTCTTCTGGAAGCTTGTACTCTTTGTGCATAACAACTGTAGCTATCATGATACCTATAACCAGCACAGTCCATCCAATAACAAATATTTCTCCTGGATGTCTATCTGTCCTGAACTCGTACCATCTTTCGAACTCTTTTACACCAGCAAATATAACAAGTAGGGCAACGTATATGACTAGAACAGAAGGTAATATTTCTGCCAGGATGTGGTCGTAATAAAAGTCTAATATTATGGCTATATAAGATATGATGCACCAGAGGTTTGTAATATATCTCCAGAAAGCATCTTTTATTACAGGGTTTTCAATTGACATAAAAATATTATAACACAGATTTTGTCGCTAGTTGATTGAAATGTTATATATACATATGCTAATATATGCATATGTCAGATTTATGTAAAGAAATAGCTCAGATGGGCAAGGGCATAGGCAATGAGAATCGCTACAGGATTTTGGAGTCTATTATGGATGGCTCAAAAACTGTAAGTGAAATATCAGAAGTAGTGGGACTTCCTCAACCTGCAGTCTCTCAAAACTTAAAAGTTTTGAAGTCTGCAAATCTAGTAGAGGATAAAAGGAGAGGAAAAGAAGTTTTCTACTCTATAAATATTTCTTATATGGCGAAGCTCTTGAAAAAACTTGCTACTGACGTTTCTAGAGGTAAAAAGTAGATTATTAGTTAAAAATTTAAATAAAGATGCAAAACTATAATGAATTAGTGGATTCTGTTGTGCTAGATAATACAAAGAAAAATTTAGAAGCTCACGGTTTTATTGTTGATGTTGTAGAAACAAAGTCTGAAGCTCTGGAGAAAATAAAAAGTACTATTCCAAATGGTGCTTCTGTAATGAATGGTTCATCTACAACTTTAAATCAGATAGGTTTTGTTGATTATCTAAAAGCTGGTCAACATGGTTGGAACAACTTGCATGCAAACATTTTGGCAGAGACTGATAAAGAAAAACAAGAAAAATTGAGAAAAGAATCTGTTAATTCTGACTTCTATCTAGGTTCAGCTCACGCTGTTGCACAAACAGGAGAGCTACTCATCGCTTCTGCTACTGGTAGTCAGTTGCCACATCTAGTTTATACATCAAAGAATATAATTTTGGTTATTAGTACAAAAAAGATAACAGATAGCCTAGTTTCTGCTATGCAAAGAATAGAAGATCACGTTGTGCCACTGGAAGATAATAGAATGAAAAGTGTTGGTTATCCTGGCACAGTTTACTCAAAACTTCTGGTCTTAAAGTCTGAGCCTGGAATGATGGCTAGAAAGTTCTCGATCATTTTTGTTAAAGAAGATCTAGGTTTCTAGAATAATCTCTGGTTAATTTGGTTCTGAAATATTTTGGAAGTTTAATTGTAATAGTAGTATAGTAGGCCTATGAGCATGGATATTTCCTATATGTCAGACGAAAGTTTGGCTGAATTGGTCCAAAAAGGTGATACAGAAAAATTTGGTCTTCTTATGGAAAGGTATCAACCGAAGCTTTTTAGATATGGGAGAAAATTTCTCTATGACAAGGACAATATAGAAGACGTCGTACAAGATGTTTTTATAAAGACATATCAAAACATAAACAGTTTCGATACGAACCAAAAATTTTCCCCTTGGATATATAGAATCGCTCATAATACCTACATAAATGCAATCAAAAAGAGCCTGCTAGGGCCGATGTATATTTTTGATTTTGATACTCTCATATCTCATACCGTAGTAGAAGATCCTATAGTTAGAGAAAAGGAACAAAAGGAGATGAAAGAGATAGTAGATAAAGGCCTTTCTCTGATTGAACCAAAGTATAGAGAGATACTCGTCCTATATTTTATAGAGGAACTGAGTTACAAAGAAATCTCTGACATACTCCAGATTCCGATAGGAACGGTGGGGGTCAGAATAATGCGAGCTAAAGAGATATTGAAACAAGCCATAGAGAAATCAAAACTAGAAATACCAAAAATATGAATCCAGAAAACCAACAACTAAATAAAATCAAAGAACAGATTTTTGAAAAAATAAAATCTGGAGAGGTCAATATGAAGTCAAAGTATTATTTTTTGATAAAGATAATTTTGTTGGCTGTGACAATATTTGTTACCTTCCTCCTGTCTGCTTTTATTGTTAGTTATGTTCTGTTCAGCATAAAAACTAGTGGAAATGTTCTACTACTAGGTTTTGGTGCACGAGGATTTTATCATTTTATCCTGACTCTGCCTTGGATCGTGCTTTGTGTCGATATTCTGCTTATATTGTTTTTGGACTGGCTATTAAAGAGTTTTAGATTTGGTTATAACAGTCCAGTTTTGTTTCTGTTTATAGGTACTTTGGCTTCTATTACTCTGCTCGCATATCTAATAAACCTTACTTCTTTCCATAACTCGGTTATGAGGATGTCTGAGGATAGGAGAATACCTGTCGCAGGTGATTTTTACAAAGGCTTGAAAAAGTCTCACGGAGGTCAGGGTGTATTTTTAGGAGAAGTCATATCGATAAATGGCACGAGTACTTTTTATGCGAAGTATAGTGATTATGATAGAGATGTGGATGATACAGTGAGAGTCGTCCTGCCAGATGGATTTAGTGTTTATTCTATTTATCTATCTCCGGGAGATCATATTTTTATAGCTGGAGATAAAAATCTAGATGAGATCAGGGCGTACGGTCTTCGAAAATTGACTGAAGAAAAATAATATTGTTTCGTTTTGTGTTTTTGAAATAAAACAAAATATCCTTTGTATCTATTATTGAGTCGGTTTTATTAGCAAATAACTAGAGCAGTAGCTTTCGGTTTTATTTATTAAAAATTCTAAAAATATGAAAGACAAAAGATACAAAAGAATGAAAAGGGCTATATTGGCCGGTGCCAGCTCTGGAATCGTTGCTGGTATGATTTTTATGGCTTCTACGAGTACTGCTTTTGCTGATACTGTAGATGCCAATGTTCCTAGTTTTATCCAAAATACTAGTGATTCTGGTGTTCATATGATGAGACGGTGGAAGTCTGGAAAAGGTGTTAAGTCTATAGCTAAAAGTTTAGGACTTTCTAGAGAGAAAATAAAAGAAGAGTTGAGGTCTGGCAAGACTATGAAGCAGATAATGCAAGAAAATGGCATAGATCCAGCCGAAGTTTCTCGAGGTCTTAAAAAATAACTGGAATAAAATAAAATAAATAGTTATAATAGCTTCATTAATTCTAAAATTTAGTATAAAAATGCAAGAACAAGAGAAAAGTAATAGTGCGGTTATGTGGGTTATGACAGTTGTAGTTTTGGCAATAATCGGTTTTGCTGGTTACAAGTATTTCACTATGAGTGCGGATGTAACTCAACCTCAAGTCACTACTTCTGGTGATGAAATGAATATGGATCACACTGTGACTCCTATGCCAACAGCTACTTACAAAGATGGCAGTTATTCTGCAGTAGGATCTTATGTTTCTCCTGGAGGTGAGGAAACTATAAAAGTTGATTTAACTCTAAAGGATAATGTTGTTACTAGTGTAAAAACAACAGCACAGGCAACAAAACCAGAATCAAAGCGATGGCAACAAACATTCATCTCTGGATATGAGAGTATGGTAGTTGGAAAGAAGATAGAAGAAGTATCTCTAACTAAAGTTTCTGGTTCTTCTCTGACACCAAAGGGCTTTATGGATGCTTTAGCGAAGATAGAAACACAAGCAAAAGCGTAATAATCTTAAATCTGGTCGATTTCTTTGTTGCTAGTTTTATTTTTTCCACGCGCAGTACTAAGTGTACAGCTTGGTCAAAAATAAAACGTCGCGCCTCGAACTCGACTCAGATTTAAAATTATTAATAAATCCTTGGATAAATCTAAAATTTTTTACTATGACCAAGTTTGAATTTGAAGCCATAGGAACATCTTGGAAAATAGATATACAAGATGACCTCTCCAAAGAAGGAGAGGTTGTTTTGCTAGAAAAAATAAATGACAGGATAACAAAGTTTGATTCTGACTACTCTAGATTCAGATCTGATTCTTTGGTTACAAAAATGTCCAAAGAAAGTGGGGAATTTATGTTACCAGACGACGCAGACCAGATGATAAGTCTTTATAAAAAAATGTACGATGTGACATCTGGTCTAGTCACGCCTCTCATAGGACAAGTTTTGGTTGATCTGGGTTATGACGCAAACTATTCTCTTTTACCCAAAAAAGCTACAAAGCCAAAGACTTGGGATGAGGTTCTAAGTTGGGATAATCCAAAGCTTTATTTGTCAGAACCAACGCTCCTCGATTTTGGTGCTTGTGGAAAGGGTTATCTGGTAGATATTGTTAGTGAAATAATAGAAAGTGAGGGAATAAAGTCGTATTGTGTAGATGCCGGTGGTGATATGAGATATAAAAATATTTCTGGAGAGAAACTTAAAGTTGGACTGGAACATCCAACAGATACGACTATGGTCGTGGGTGTCGCAGAGATTTTAAATCAGAGTTTGTGTGGATCTGCGGGTAACCGAAGAAAATGGGCCGACTTTCATCATATATTAAATCCAGAAACTCTGAACTCTCCAAAAGAGATATTGGCAGTTTGGACAATGGCAGAAAATACAATATTGGCGGACATTTTAACCACAGGTTTGTTTTTTGTGTCTCCAGAGGAGCTTTTGAAACATTTTAGTTTCGAGTATCTAATAATTTACGCTGATTATTCTATGAAAAAATCCTATGGTTTCAGTGCAGAGATTTTTACATCTTAAAATGTTAATATAAAAATATGAAATACATAGATAATTTTTTGAATGGGATAACAATGTATAAGTTGGTTCTATATGGATTAACTATTTTATCTGTTTTGGCTATAATTTTTGGTTTCTTGGGTGTGCTTCCGTACTCTGGGTTGAGTATGGTTGCGCTTTTGATTGAAATTTTGTTTATTGTCTTCCTTTCAAATACTCTTTTTGCAAAAATATTAAAAGTTCAAACCAACATAGAGTCAGCTTGGATCAGTGCTTACATACTATTTTTTGTTCTAGCGCCAGTTGGCAGTTTTGATGATGTGCTATTTGTAGCTCTTGTTGCTTTTTTGGCTATGGCTTCTAAATACATCTTGGCTATAAATAAAAAGCACATATTTAACCCAGTTGCCATAGCAGTTTTTATTGGAGGTCTTTTTGGTAGTGGAATAGCTATATGGTGGGTAGCTACTGTTTCTATGCTAGTTCCAGTTACAGTTCTCGGGTTCCTAATTGCAAGAAAGGTGAGGAGAACTCATATGGTTCTAACTTTCTTGGTTGCTAGTTTGGTCAGTATTTTTGTTTTCAATTATTCATCTAGTATGGATATTTTGGAGTTGCTTAAAATAACTTTTATATCTGGTCCTATAGTATTTTTTGGTACTGTTATGCTAACTGAGCCGTTAACAACACCACCAGGAAGGAAGTCTCAGATTATTTATGCCGTAATAGTGGGACTTTTGTTCGGTGCTCAATTCGAGTTTTGGAAGATATATCCTACACCAGGCTTGGCCCTGATTTGTGGAAATATTTTTGCTTATATTGTTAGTCCAAAATTTAGATCTATTTTAACTTTAAAAGAAAAGAAGTCACTAACAAAAGATATATATGAGTTTATTTTTAAATCGGATGTAAAGATAGATTATAAAGCAGGGCAGTATTTAGAGTGGACACTAGGACATAACAACCCAGACCAAAGAGGTAATAGAAGATACTTTACGATTTCTTCTTCTCCAACAGAGAGTGAAATAAAACTAGGAGTAAAGTTTTATGATAATTCTAGTTCGTTTAAGAAGACTCTTGTGGCTATGAATATTGGAGATACCGTCTCTGCTTCTCAACTTTCTGGAGAATTTGTGATGCCAGAAGATAAGAATAAAAAGTTAGTATTTATCGCTGGGGGCATAGGGGTAACACCTTTCCGTAGTATGATTAAAAATCTAATAGACTCAAATGAAAAGAGAGATGTTGTTTTGTTTTTCTCTAACAGAACTCCAATTGATATAGTTTATAAAGATATTTTCGATGAGGCGAAAGACAAAATAGGACTAAAAACCATATATGCCGTAAATGACTTGGCTGGATCAGAACTGCTACCAGACATGAGAGTCGGTTTTATCAACGAGGAAATGATAAGAAAAGAAGTTCCAGACTTTGCTGAACGAGCTTTTTATATTTCTGGTCCACACGTTATGGTTAATGCTTTTGAGACAACTCTAAATAAGATGGGTATAAAATCTGGAGATACAAAAGTCGATTTCTTCCCGGGTTTTGTGTAAAAAACCCTGTAAGAAGTCTGTGGTATAATCGTCTAAGTATTTGTGCGTTGTTTTGGTTCGGTATTATTAAAAAAATATTTAATTTATGAAACAAAAAATAATTTTATCAATAATGAGCCTTGTTATTTTGGGTTCTATGTTGGCCCCGAGTGTAAGTATGGCTCAAAATGCATCTAGTACAGCCCAGATCAACTCGATATCAAGTCTTTTGCAACAAATCCAGGCTCTACAGAGTCAGATTGAAGCTCTAAAGGCTAGCCAAAAAACTCTTCAGGATCAAGCCGCTACTCAACTAGTTTCTTTTGTTAACAATCTATCAGTTGGATCACAGGGTGATGATGTAAAAGCTCTACAAGCTTTGCTTGCTGCAAATCCTAATATATACCCAGAAGGTATAATCTCTGGATACTTCGGACAGGCTACAGAGAGAGCTATAAAGAAACTTCAAAAGGAAAACGGAATAGAGCAAGCTGGTTCTGTTGGACCTAAAACAAGAGCTTTATTAAACCAGCTACTTGGTAAAACACCCATTGCTTTCGAGAGAAATGAAAAAGAGGGAAATAATGCTAGTTCAACAATAAAAAAGGTTGAGAAGGGAGAGAAAAGAGAGGGTTCTGATGACAGAAAACCTTGTCTTGCGGTTCCTCCAGGACAATTGATAGCTCCAGGTTTGGATAGAAAAGATGGAGATGAAAGAAGATCACTTCCTCCATGCCAAACTCTTCCAAAAGGAATAGAGAAGAAAATAGAAGGAGATTGGAATAGACCAACAACAACCCCTGTTGTTCGAGTCGCTCCAGAGGCATCTAATATCCAAGTTTCAAACCTAGCAAGTACAACAGCAACCGTAACTTGGAATACAAATGAAAATGCTGGTTCTAGATTCTGGTATTCTACTACTTCACCAATGACTGAATTTAACTCTAAAATAGTTGAACTTGGTGGTTGGAGAACAGCTCACACTTATACACTCTCAAACTTGAATGCTAGTACAACTTACTACTACATGATTAGAGTATATGATCAGGCTGGAAACATAAGAGGCACAGATCAGAAATTATTTATGACTCTGGCAAACTAGTTAGAGTTACAAGAATTATCTTAAATAAGACTTCACTTCTAGTGGAGTCTTATTTAATAAGAGTGTATAATATTAAAAAATAATTATTATTTAATCTTTAAAAAATATGCCATTT
>CBFIEZ010000022.1:243-11596 GCA_965661755.1 Minisyncoccia bacterium | reverse complement strand
TATAATAGGTTCTGCTGTAGGAGCTTATTATCTCATACAGCCCTATATAGACGGTGTGGCTAATGCTTATATGGGGACAAGAGATTCCGTAAACACAAATATAGGAAACATATTAGATGTTTTTAGTAAATAAGATATGCCAAGATAGCTCAGTTGGTAGAGCGCTCCCCTGAAGAGGGATAGGTCCCCAGTTCGACCCTGGGTCTTGGCACCAAGAAACAATAAGAAATAAACAATAAAACCGCCATCTGGCGGTTTTATTGTTTATCCTTTTACTTTTAGTCGGGTTTGTCTGTTTTTATCTACCTTTGGAAGTCTGATTATTAGTAGACCATGCTTTTCTGTTGCATCTGCCTCTTCGACATCTATCTCTGTTGGTAGGATGATTTTCCTAGAAAATGAACCCCAGTAAAGTTCCTGGTGAAAATAGTCTTCGTCGGAAACAAATTTTTCTGACTCTCTTTTACCTTTTATTGTTACAGAGTCTCTGGCTATAGATATGTCTAGATCTTCTGGTTTTACTCCAGAAACCATACTTTTTATAACTATTTCGGAAGGAGTCTGATACATATCGATAGTTAGTTGCCCCTCTTCTGGTTCTTCATCGAACCAAGGTTCTTTTCCAGGAAGCTTACTACCCGGTTTTGTCTCAAGCTCTTCTGCATCTAGCATTTCCTCATCTGCTTTTATGCTACCAGTTAATTTTTCAAAAAATGATCGATTATCTTTCATAGTTTTTAGATATAGTTTTGGTTTCTTATGCTTTTTATTTTTTCAAACAGTAACAATAAAACAATGATACTCAGCCACACAGCTCCGAATACAAAGAAAATATTACCTTCACTTTGACTAAGTATAAATAAATTAAACGCAGTATGCAATACGATCGCAACAATAATTCCGGATAATGTATATATTATTTTATCTCCTGTTCTTTTATAGAAAGATAGTCCCATAAAAATACCTATTGTTGCAGATGACATTATGTGTAGGAGGCTAGCTCCTATAAATCGTAGATTGCTGTGTATTATGGTGCTAGATATATTGCCATCTCTAACTAGATCTAGGATAAACAGAGTATTCTCTAGCGTCACGAAACCTAGCGCTGATACTATAAGGTATATCATATCATCAATAGGCTCGTCAGTTATTTTTTTGTTTCTCAGTGCTATAAAATATACAAATAAAAACTTTGCTATTTCTTCTGTTGCAGACCATATACCAAAGGGGATAATGCCAGAAGAACCAACATGGTCATAGGCTATTTTTTCTATAGGTAAAACTACTAGAACGGCAACCATACCACCAATAAATGAAAGTGTGAGCATTCTTGCTGGCTCATGGTGTGTATCTTCGTCCAACCAAAACCACAGCCAAACAAAAGCTGGAACTATACCTATAATAAAAGCTAGTATAAATGGATACTTTTGTATAAACTCAAGAATCATATAAAATCTTGTTTTATTTTGGCCATTCTGTAACCATTAGAAGTTGTTTTTGATCTATGTTTGACCAAATTTCTTCTGTAATAAATGGCATAAATGGGTGTAGAAGCTTCAGAGATGTTTCTAGTATATATCGAAGAGTGTATTGTGATGATAATTTTGTATTAACATCCTCACTTTTCAAATTCTCTTTTGATTCTTCTATTATTTTATCAGCAAATGTGTGCCAAACATAGTGGTATAACTTTTCTGCTGCTAGGTAGAATCTATAGTTATCCATATCTTTGGTAACATCAGATATTAATTCTTTCAATTCAGATATATTTTTCTCATCATTTTCAGTCAGATTATCAGGTTTTGATCCAGAATAATCTTCAGTGTTGGACAGAACAAATCTAGTTATGTTCCAGATTTTATTGGCAAAATTTTTATAACCTTTAACTTTATCTTCTCGAAGAGACAAATCTGTTCCTGGTGTGTTTCCAATAACAAGAGTCATTCTCAGGCTGTCGGTGCCGTATTTAGATGTTAAATCTAGGGGGTTTATAACGTTTCCTTTTGATTTACTCATTTTCTTTCCTTGCGCGTCATTCACTAGACCGTGAAGGTATACAGTGTGGAACGGCGCCTTTCCAGAAAGATATAATCCAAAAATAACCATTCTTGGAACCCATTTGAATATTAGATCGTGACCAGTTTCCATAACATCAGTAGGGTAGTGATCAGAGAGGTCAGGATAGCCAGTCATGAATAGTGGCCACTGTCCAGAAGAAAACCAAGTATCAAATGTATCTGGATCTTTTACCCAACCATCTCCATCTGGTTTTTCTATGCTGGCTATATATTTTTCACCGTTGAACCATGCTGGTATAGGGATACCCCAAACTATTTGTCTAGAGATATTCCAATCAATCGTGTTGTTCATCCAGTATCTGAATATCTTTTCATAGTTATCTGGTATGAATTTTATTTCGCCTCTGTCTACTGACTCTAGGGCTTTTTTTGCCAAAGGTTCCATTTTTACAAACCACTGATCTTTTATCTGTGGTTCTATAACAGTGTTACATTTGTAGCATTTTTTTACTACATTTTTGTATTTTTCATCGATTCTATTTAGCAAACCTTTTTCTTTGAGTTTCTCTACTATCTTTGGCCTAGCATCTTTTATATTCATACCTGCAAATTCTCCAGCAATAGGCAAGAGTTTTCCTCTCCAATCTATTATCTGTTCCATATCTAGGTTGTGCCTCTGAGCTATTTCAAAGTCTATTTGAGAATGCCACGGTGTTATTGTCATAACGCCAGAACCAAAACTCATATCAACAGCTTCATCTTTTATCACGGTGGCTTCAATCGGTCCATTTATCCATTCTAGTTTTATCTTGTCACCCTCTCTATATTGAGAGTATCTTGAGTCATCTGGATGCATCACCACATACTTGTCACCAAACTTTGTCTCTGGTCGAACAGTTCCTATTTCAAACGGTCCATATTGGAAATAGTAAAAAGGTGTAGACTCTTCATTTGACTCAGTCTCAACTTCTGATAGGGAAGTTTGGTGTTTGTAGCACCAGTTAACTGTTCTCTTGCCTCTGTACGCCAGTCCATCGTTAACCATTTTTATAAAAGTATTTTGAGTTTTTTCAACTATTTCGGGATCAAGTGTGAATTTCTCTTTAGACCAATCACAAGAAGCACCAAGAGATCTAACTTGAGCTTCCATATTTTTTTTATTAAGTAGAGTAAAATCTAGTATTTCTTTATACAGATCAATTGGATCCATACCAAATCTAGATCTACCTTCTTTCTCTAATTTTTTTTCATAAACAACTTGAGTTTCAAATCCAGCGTGATCTGCTCCAGGTAGCCATGCAGTTTTAAAACCCTGCATTCTTTTGTATCGAGCCATTATGTCTTCTATTGTTATGAAAAGTGCATGACCCGCATGCAAGTTCCCGTTAGCATTTGGTGGGGGCATTATTATAGTGAAAGGCTTTGCATCACTTTTTACAATTTTTTCTTTAACTAGGTTCTCTGGGTTAAAGAAGCCAGATTTTTCCCATATCTCATATATGCGCTCTTCTGTCTGTGCTGGATTGTATGGAGATAGAAATATATCTTTCATTTCATTAGATTAGCATATAAATCACTGACTTGGTAGGTTTTTATAGAAATTAGTCTTATTTTTGCATAAAAGACATCGTATTTAAATATTTTAAAATGTCCTTTATTTATTAGTATAAAAAATATTAGTCTATATAAAGATAAAAGGAGAGTATAAAAGACACAAATTTAATTATAAAAGACATTATTAAAATATGGCTATAAATATAGGTTTTTATTTGAAAACAAATTTTTCAAAAATTTGACAAAATCTGACTATAAGCGTACTGTAGTGAAATCTTTATCTAAGGAAATGAGCAAAATAAACACAAAAAATCTATCAAGTTACGCACTAAAAATATCTGCGTATTTTGTGCTGATTATTTCCATCTTTTTCTTTGTTGGTTCTCCGCTTATTGCTAGTGCTGAGGGTAGATGGAAAGGTGACGGTGTCGGCGGTTGTTATTGGGATCCAGTAGATACCGGACCAAATCAATGTGATCCAAATAATCCTGGAGGAACAGGTGGAAATCCATCTGGTTGGAGACAAGATATTCAGTACAAAATAAACGATAGCGGTGCTCCTGTTGTTTATTATTACAACGTAAAACAAAATGGAAATAAAATTTTCAACTGGAATGTTGATGTAATAAGTTTTAATGGTCCGGACACAATGCATGTTAGGACTATAGGCGCATACGATGATACAGCAGGAAGCGCTCCAACTACAGCACATCCTTTTGGAGTTGCTCCTTCTGGAAAAGTTGATTATAGATCTGTTCCAGATTCTGGATCTTTTAGTTTTTCATATGACACAAGATATCGAACTTGTGGTCGTGTTCAAATAGACGGAAGTTTTATTGATGAGCTTGATGGAAATGATTCTCAGTTATTTTTTGCTATAGTTGTTGATTATGGAAATGATTGTGTTGAACAGCCTGTAAATCATCCACCAGTTCTAACACTAGTGGGTTCAAATCCTGTAACAGTTTTTAAAAATACTACATATACAGATGCTGGTGCTACAGCTCAAGATCAGGAGGATGGAAATATCACAGGCAATATTGTAAAAACAGGAAGTGTTAATACTTCTGTTGTCGGCACATACACATTAACCTACAATGTTTCAGATTCAAAAGGTCTTTCTGCAACTCCTGTAACTAGAACTGTAAATGTCATTCAAGCTCCAGTAAACCATCCACCAGTTTTAACTCTAGTTGGTTCAAATCCAATAACTGTTTATCAGAACGCTACATATACAGATGCGGGTGCAACAGCCCAAGATCAAGAAGATGGAAATATTACAGGTAATATTGTGGTTTCTGGTTCAGTAAATACTTCTGCAATAGGTGCGTATATACTTACTTACAACGTTTCTGATTCTCAAGGTCTTTCTGCAACTCCAGTAACTAGAACTGTAAATGTTATTGTTGTTCCTCAGAATAATCCTCCGGTACTGACTCTTTTGGGTATAAATCCAGAAATAATATATGTTGGAACTAACTATGTTGATTCTGGCGCCACTGCTTCTGATATAGAAGATGGAAATATAACAAATAGAATAGCAAGTACTACAAATATAAATACTTCATTGGTTGGTAGTTATTATGTTACTTACAACGTTTCTGATTCTCAAGGTCTTTCTGCAACTCCAGTAACTAGAATAGTTAATGTGGTTACATCTCCATCAAATATGTGTGTTATTCCAAATTCAAATGGTGATACGCAAGATGAGACTGTAGATCAACCAATAGCTAATGGTGAATTATCTCTAGCAACTATTATTTCGGATAATAATCTACTCGTATCCACACAAAAACAATATCAGATTTGGAGAACAAGTCAGACTACAACAAGTATAACATTGACTATTCTTGCTAATCAGACTGCCGCAGGTGATGTTTTTGGATATTATATAAAAGGTCAACCAAATTCTTTTGTGCCTGTATTTAGGATTTCAGATAATGTCGATCCAGCATACATAAATGTACCATTAAAAAATGCTGGGGGTACTATAACTTTTAATGTTCCTGCGGGTGATATTGGTTTTGCGATCTCTTCTAATTTTCAGGGAACAAGAATGTTCTATTCAGAAAATTCACTAAATAGTTCAAATGAAGATAATGTTGTAGTCTATGACATATTTTCTACGTCAAATAATGCAAGTCTAGGTTCTTATGTTGTAGCATTTGAGGATCTTCCTCTGGGAATTTCAGACAGAGACTATAATGATCTAGTTCTTAAAATAAATATTGACTCTTGTGTAACGCCTCATAACCTACCTCCAGTTTTAACTCTAGTTGGTTCAAATCCTATGGATATATATGTTGGTGATATGTTTGTTGACCCAGGAGCTACCGCTCAGGATCCAGAAGAGGGTAATATAACAAATAGAATAGTAGTCGGAGGAACTGTAGACAGTTCTACAGTTGGTACATACACACTTACATACAACGTAGCAGATTCTCAAGGACTTTCTGCCGTTCCGGTATCAAGGACAATAAATGTCCTTTATAGAAATAATCCTACAGGTAAGATAACTTTCTGTACTATCTTGGCAGATAATCAAAACTCTATAGCTACAAGTTCCTATGGACTACCTTCTGGTATGATCTCTTTGAACTTGGCTACATCTACAAATATTGGCTCTACAACAATAAAAACTAGCAATTTGGACTTTGGATCATTTGTTCCAAATAGAAAATTTATTTTAAATCAAAACGATGCTGATTGTGTTACATATTCCAACCTTGAATATGGAAATTATTTTTATTCACAAGCTGTAGTAACTGGAACACTTTGGAATATTCCAAAGTACAACGATGGATACAATCAAACTATAAATAATGTTTTTGATTTTTATGCATATAGTCCAGAGTTATTTAATGCAAATCCAGCTGATGATTCATCTAGAAATTTGAATTCTGACGGAATGATTATTTTGGATTCTTTGCATAATGATTTAACTGTTGTCCTTTATGACACATACAATCCTGCACCACAGTGTGTTTTACCAAAAATAAATTCTTTACTTACCGCATCAGTAACTGTTAATAATCCTTTCACTTATACACTGACAGCGTCATCATCTACAGATGTTTTGGGTGTCGCCACAACAACACTTCCAACAGGACTTTCATTTGCAACATCAACTGGAATAATCAGTGGAACACCAACACAGACTGGCACATTCAACATAACTATGACCGCAAGTAATTTGTGTGGAGTAGATACTCAGGTACTAGTTCTTACTGTTCTACCTGTTGTTTTTTCACCTTCAGCAAATTTGAGTATTATAAAAACAGCAGATAAGTCTACTGCAAATGTTGGTGATACAGTTACATATACTATTGTGGTTACAAATAATGGATCTTCTACTGCAACAAATGTAAATGTTCTAGAAACTTTCCCAACGCAGTTAACTTTTGTTTCATCTAATGTTACCTCTGGTTCATATAGTACATCAACAAGTATTTGGAATATTGGCACTCTATCTAATGGATCAACAACTACTATGACTTTGGTTGGAACAGTAAATGCTGGCACAGCAGGACAAAATATTCCAAATACTGCATCTGTTTCTGCTTCTGAAAATGATCCAGATAATTCAAACAACACAAGCACAACAAATACTACCGTAAATCCTGGTTGTACTTCAAACTGTGGTGGAGGAGGAGGTGGAGGAGCTGTAACAAATCTGAAAGTTACAAAAATAGTTGATAGAACAATTGCTTCAATCGGAGAAACTTTGATTTACACTATAAAAGCAGAAAATAATGGTCCAGACACTGCTTCTGGTGTAAAAATTACAGAGACATTTCCTGCTCTATTGAGTATTGTTTCTACATCGACTACGTCTGGAATATATGACCAAGTAAATGGAGTATGGTCTATCGGAAATCTTTCAAATGGTTCTTCTACTACTTTAGTTATTGTTGGTACTATAAATAATAATGCAGCTGGTCAAAGAATTACAAATACTATTGTAATAAGTGGAAATCAAAGTGATCCAGACAATACAGACAACACAAGTACAGTTTCAACTGATATAAACTCAGTTGGTTGTACTTCAAACTGCGGTGGTGGTGGCGGAGGAGGGGGTGGTGGGGGTGGAGGCGGTGGTAATGGTCCAATAGTTGGATCATACGGCTCAACAAATGTTTCAAATCCCGCACCTACACCAGCGCCAACAGTTTGTTACTACTTGTATGATTATCTTAGAAAGGATTTTATAAACAATCCTGTAGAAGTTAAAAAACTTCAAGTTTTCTTGAGAGATCTAGAAGGATTTTCAAATCTACAAATAACTGGTGTGTACGATGATCAAACTATTTCTGCACTCAATGTGTTTCAAGATAGATACAAGGATGACATCCTAACTCCTTGGGGTCACACAGCTCCAACTGGATACACATATATTCTTACAAAGAAAAAAGTTAACGAAATATATTGTAGGATAGCTTTTCCTGTTACATCACAGCAACAAGAGGAAATAGATAATTTTAGAAATTTCTTGAATAGTTTGAGAAATGCTGGAGTGACTATTCCTTCTCAGATAGAAAATCTAAACAATGGGACATCTACAAGTATAGATAACATAGTCGGTACAATCATAGATAACTCAACAAGCACGCAATCAAGTGAGGCAAGTGAGGAAAATGTTATCTTGGTTGGTACATCTACAGAGAGAAGATCATTTGGAGATTTTACAGCGTCAGTATTCTTGGCTGGAAGAGATTTTGCTAACAGAATATATGATTTCATATCTTGGCCGTTCAGATACTTTGGAGAGAAGGCGAATCAATGTACTCAAGGTTTGAAAGTGCTTGGTTGGTTAAATATACTTTATACTCTAATAATATTTGCTCTAATCTATCTATGGTACAGAGAATACAAAAATAACAGGGTTATAGAAGACATAAATAAAGAGATTGATCTAGATAAGTAAAAACAGAAACGACTCACATTGCGTGAGTCGTTTCTGTTTTGTGCTTCTTTTAAACTTTATATCACAATTTATTTTTTTATTCAAACCCAAGATTACCTTTTGCTGTTATATCTTTCTTTTCAGCCATTATTTCTGGATTTATAGATATATTTATATAAGAAGCTACAGCTATCATTAGTGAATTATCTGTAGACAGGTCTCTGCTTGGTGTTTTTACAACTAAATCTGTGTGTTTATTTTCCAGACTAACAAAAGCAGATCTTAATTTTTTATTTGCTATAACTCCACCCCCAATTATCAAAGTTTTTATATTATCTTCTGATATAGCTTTTTCTGTTTTTGTGATTAACACATCGAGGACTGCATCCTCGAACTCTCTAGCTAGATCAGCTTTTTCATTTTCGCTCATATTTTTTGAGTCAGCGCTGAAATTATCTCTTATGTAATACAGAACAGCAGTTTTTAATCCAGAGAACGAAAAATCTAGGTTGTTTGATCTCATCATTGGTCGGGGAAGTTTTGCGGTGTGAGTCATATTTTCTGTTCTAGCTTTTTCTGCCAGTTTTGATATTTCGGGTCCTCCAGGATAGGGGAGTCCTAGTAGTCTAGCCACTTTATCAAAAGCTTCACCAACCGCATCGTCTACAGTTTTTCCTATAACTTTATATTTTCCCCAGTCATCAATTTTTACTATTTCTGTGTGACCACCAGATATGAGTACTGATAGTGCTGGGAATTCTATTTTTCTTTTATCTTCATTATTTATTAGAACAGAAGCTATGTGACCCTCCATATGGTTCGCTCCGATAACAGGAGTGCTCCAAAGTTTTCCCAAGGCTTTTGCAAAACTGATACCAACCCATAGAGCTGGTTCAAGTCCTGGTCCGTATGTTACAGATATTATATCTATATCTGGTTTTTCTATATTTTCAAAAGTTTCTCTGAATATAGCGAGTAGACCATCTTCTCTGGAGAGTATAGTTTCTAGCTCTTTCCATAGATCTTCTGAATAGTTAGTTTCTTTTTTGTTGAAATACCCAGCTTCTTTTAACACTTGGATAGATATAGGGCAAAGATTTTTTACGTGCTCTCTCTTTGCCATCATAGGGTAGACACCACCATACTCTTTGTGAACAGATATTTGAGAGTAGAGTGCATTTCCTAATACAGAAAAAGAAGGGGATAACAAATCTCCTGTAGCTTCTACCAAACTAACAGCTGTTTCATCACAACTGGTTTCAATAGCTAATATTTTCATACAGGGCTAAATATTAGCATCATTTATTTGTTTTGACAAAGTAATAAAAAGTGTTATTCTGCATTTTAGACTCCGGGGTGAATCTCTGGGGGTGGAGGTGGACATGCAGGTCGTTCTTCTGGTTCTGTTTCTTCTTGGTTCTGAGGCTCTCGGTTACGAGCCACAGATCCAAGATGCCAAGAGCTTCGCTGTGAGCGAAGTTGCTCCCATCGAGAGGCAGATCTACACCAAGTCGGTGCAGAATCTGCGCTCCGAGTTCGAAGCGATCAAGTCTCAACGTGAGGCCGGCATTGGGATCGCCAAGAGGTCTGGTCTCGGCAAGGGTGACAATACGGGTGAGCTCCTGACGGATCTCAGCCGTCTCGAGAGCATCCGTAGCAACTCAGCGCAGTTCGAGCAGGGCCAGTCGCTCTCGTTTGAAGTCCGGCAGTTCATGCTGAAGGACTTCAAGGAGCTTCGAGATAACCTCAGGAAGCTTGGGGAGAAACCGAGCAAGGGATTCTACCAGATGGTGCTCGAGTACTGGGGTTTTACCCCACTTGAGCTCGGTCTGAGTGTACAGGACACCGACTACATAAAGCAGTAGTCGAGCCTCATCATTTCATCGTTCGCAAACAGCGCCACGGAACATCGTGGCGCTTTTCGTTTGTTTAAAATTTATGTGCGCGATAGAGGACTTGAACCTCTGACCCTCTCAACGTCAATGAGATGCTCTACCAACTGAGCTAACCGCGCAATATTTGTATAGGGTAAAGCTATCATATTTTTGCTTTTTTTACAAAAAATGCTATAGTTTTCCTGTGCTTTTGGCCTTATCGTCTAACGGTTAGGACGCGGCCTTTTCAAGGCTGCAATCCGGGTTCGATTCCCGGTAAGGTCACAAATTACCCCCGAAAGGGGGTTTTTGTGACCTTAAAAAATTGTATGTTATACAATTTTGTCCGGAATCGAAAGATGGAGCGGTATACAGTCGCACAAGCGACTGTCGTGAGTCGCGGACACGAGAAAAATTTTCGACGGAAAATTTTTACTTGCGGAAGATTCCCGGTAAGGTCACATTTTATAGATAAAACTTTTTCACTAATATAGGTAGATCATCTTTTGATTTTGATCCGTTTTTTATTCTTGAAAGTATTTCTGTCGGTTCAATCCATTCATAACTTTGAAAATCTTCGGGATTATATTGTGGTGTATCATCTTGAGATATTTCATACACAGTCATAAAAGCTGAAACTCGGTCTATTTTGGGTGTGCATATGCCTAGTATCTTGTAGGGGGTCTTATCTATATCAATATTTAATTCTTCTCGCATTTCTTTTCGAAAAGCCTCTTCGTAACTTTCTCCAGAAGATACATGACCGCCACAACTAACATCCAAACAGTCTGGAAACATCCTTTTGTTCAGTTGTCTCTTTGGTATCCAAATTTTTCCTTCACTATTTTTTATAAAACAGTTTATTACTCTAAAATTATTTAGATTATTTTTGTAAACTTCTCCGCGTTCCATTGACCCAATGATTTGATCATTTTCATCAACTAAATCTAGTATTTCATCTGTCATATATTTTTCATTCTAGCATCTTTTGGACTAATCACTAA
>CBFIEZ010000022.1:0-233 GCA_965661755.1 Minisyncoccia bacterium | reverse complement strand
TGTGATAAAATATACCTATGACAAATATAATTTCATATATCGCAGTTTTGGTTCCTATGCTTGTTTTAGATATGGTTTGGATATTGGGAATAGCAAAAAGTTTTTATTCTGAAAAAATGGGATTTTTGTTTACTCAGACTCCAAACATGATACCTGCTGTATTTTTCTATATTATTTATGCCGTTGCAGTTCTTGTACTTTCTGTTATACCATCTGTATCTAATCTGTCTTGG
>CBFIEZ010000021.1:0-11977 GCA_965661755.1 Minisyncoccia bacterium | reverse complement strand
CTTTGGGCGGTCTGGCTATGCTTGAGTTTGGCTTGATAAAGAAGGGAAGTTCAGACGAAGAAAAGTTAAGACTTCATGCTATTTTTGTGGCAATATTTCTTGTTGTAGCACATATAGCTATGATATTTGGAATGTTGAACCCAACTGTTCTCGGTTGGTTTCCTCCTGTTTCAGTGGGTATGATGCATTAATTTGTTAGGTGTTGTCTCGGTGTTATAATCCATATATGGAAAACAAAAATGTAGCAATCGGTCACGTTCATCTAACAGTTGCAGATCTAGAAAGGTCTCTAGCTTTTTATAGAGATCTTCTGGGTTTTGAAGTTACAACAAAATACGGAGATTCTGCAGTCTTTCTGTCTAGAGGCGGATACCATCATCATATAGGTCTCAATACTTGGTCTGGAAAGGGTGTTTTACCTCCACCTGGTGGACATAGTGGTTTGTATCACTTTGCCATCCTTTTTCCTACTCGAAGAGAGTTGGCGGAAGTTCTAGAGAGGATAATAAAAGCCGGCTATCCGGTTACAGGCTTTTCAGATCATGGTGTTTCTGAGGCTGTATATCTAGATGATCCAGACGGTATAGGAGTTGAACTCTACTACGACAGACCAAAAGAAGAGTGGGGAGTGGATGAAAATGGTTCAGTAAAAATGGTTACAGAACCATTGGATATAAATAGTCTTCTTGCCGAGCTATCCAAGTAGACAATGGATTGTGTATTGTGGCTATGGCTCTCCGAGGGGATGTGGTGTATAATATATGACATTACACTTTAACCAAAAATATGGAGAAAAAGAATTCAGCATTTATGAAGCCATTGAACGTTAGTTCAGATTTGGCTGAGGTAGTGGGAAAGGGTCCAATGCCAAGATCAGAAGTGGTCAAGAAGCTATGGGCATACATCAAGAAAAATGATCTTCAGGATGCAAAAAACAAGAGAAACATCAACGCTGATGAGGCTCTAAAGAAAGTTTTCGGAGGAAAGTCAGTAGTAAACATGTTTGAAATGACAAAGCTTGTTTCAAAGCACCTATCATAATAGGAATTCATCTCAGATAACAAAAATCCCCGAAAGGGGATTTTTGTTATCTGAGATCTATAAAAGCATTTATATAGTGAACCGCCAGGCCATCAAAACTCTTTGTTTCTTTGAAGGCGTCTTCTAGTTTCTGTGTTTCTTTGTTGTATCTTCTCTTGCTTGTGTTGTAGAAAGTTATATATGGTGGCTCTACATTTCCAGATTCTTGGGCTAGCACCACCTTTGTTCGGTGTTTTTCTGCAGAAGCTATCTCGTCTTTTGATATGTCGATCGAGCCATTTTCTCCTTGGCTAAAGTTTCGGTATGACATAATTATTATCTTACTATTTTCTCTTCGGTCTAGTATTTCTAGTAGATGATCTATAGCAAAGCCCATTGTTCCTCTGTATGAGAACTTCGGTGTGTCGTTGTTTGACCCATCATAGAACTCTGGTATCACTACTGCCATGTCTAGGTCACTGTTGTTTAGGGCAGAGAGACTCTGACTTATGAGATTTAGGAAGTTTGTCAGCACAGTTTTCTTGTCTGTTTTGTATTCATCTAGTAGGTATGGCTCAACATCGTACTGGAAACCTCTGAACTTGTTATCGTGTTGTTTGTTGAAATCCACAGCGTACTTTAATGTAGCAAATGCTTTGTATGTGTGGCCATCTTGTGCCCAGTTTCTCCAGCCAGCTTCTGCGTCTACAGATATTCCGTTTTTATTGGCTTCGATAATAAAATCTTCTATTTTTTTATCAAAAGCTAGTCTTTTTTCTGTTTTTTCTTTTCCGTCTGGCATTATATAGATGTCGAGGTATGAATCTATAGACAGATAAATATTTTTTATATTATTTTTTATTGCTCCGGATATTATATTTTTTCTGTAATCTGGTGTTATCTCTAGAACTGGAGTCCACAGCCAAGTTCCGTTTTCTGGACCAGTGTCTACTTTATTAGAGTTCTTTTTTACAGAGCTAACCAAGTTTGCTAAAAGTATTTCTCTGTCGAATACTGCTATGTTTTTGTATTCTGGGTTCGACTCAACAGCGTTTTTGGTTATGTGTGAGTCAGAATACATTTTTGGAAAGACATTTTGATGTTTTACTTCAGAAACAGTAACAATCTCAGGCTCTTTTTTGTTATACAAAAATAGAGATGTTGCAAAAGACAATACTGCAACAAGTGTTATCAGGTATGTAGTTCTATTTATTTTTCTGTAGTTACTTTTTTTCTTCCTTTGCATTATAGTTCGCATTCTAGTTCTTTTTGATTATCCACTTTTTGATATCGTCAAATGTTCCGCCAACTTTTTTGTTTGGGTTAAAGATGTTCTTTGGATCAAAGATGTTCTTTGTTTCTTTGAATAGGTTGTTTATGTTTTCTCCAAACTGCTCTAGTAGATATGGTGTACGGATTATTCCGTCGTTATGTTCTGCAGAGTTAGAACCTTTGTATTCTTTTACTATTGCGTATATCTTTTTTGATATTTCTAGTATGGCGTCAGATGTAAAAGGTGAGTCTAGATCCATAAGCGGTATTATGTGGAAGTTTCCATTACCTAGGTGTCCTTGCACCGTGTAGTCTAGTTTGTATTCATCTAGAACCGCTTTTATTCTAGGAAGAAACTTTGGTAGAAATTCTGGTTTTACTATGAGGTCATCGATAAATGGTGCTGTTCTCTTTCCGTGCACGTGTTTTCGGAGTAAGTTAAAGCTCTCGTGTCTTATGTCCCAATATTTTTCTGCTTCGCCACTGTTTTTTGCTATATGCATTTTAAAGTGGAAGTCTGTCAGGTGGTCTCTAACTTCTGTCAGTTTCTTTACGACTTCTTCTTCTGTTTCTCCAGTAAACTCGACCATCAGTATGAGTTTTGGAACTCCACCAGAAAGAACCATAAATGTTTCTGGTATGAACTGGAAACCCAGTCTCAGTGCTCCAAAAAATCCTAGTTGCTTAAAGAAATCAAAGAAGAATCTAACAGCCAGTATCATACTTTTATCATCGTATGTTTCTAGGCTCTCTGGTTTGTACGGAAGTATTCGCGTTACTAGTTCGCTAACTTTTTCTAGTGATGGTAGGAAAACTACTAGTAGGTTTGAATATTTTGCTATAGGCACTAGATCGAAAGTTATCTCTGTAACTATTCCCAGAGTTCCTTGAGATCCGGCTATGAGTCTGCAGACATCAAAAGTCTGTTTGTCTTTGTCGTAAATATTCCATAAATAGTATCCAGAAGAGTTTTTGGAAACATCTGGTTTTGCGGACATTATTTCATCATAGTTTTCTTTGATGAGATCAAAAAGTTTTTTGTATAGATTCCCATCAAAACTATTTTCAGAGATTTTTTGCTCGAGCTCTGATATTGTCATCGGCTTTATTTCATACTCGTTGCCGTCAGAGTAAACTATTTTCAGTTTCTTTATATGGTTTTCTACTTTTCCATACTTTATGCTTTTTTCTCCACCAGCGTTGTTCGCTAGCATTCCTCCAACTGCACAGATCTCTCGTGATGCTGTATATGTCGGCATTATTTTGCCGATTTTCCTTGTAGCTTTATCAAAGTCTCTATAGAAACATCCCGGCTCGACGATTCCATAGTCATCTTTTACCTCGATTATTTTGTTCATATAACGAGTAAAATCCATTATGACTGACTGGTTTAGTGAGCCACCACTCATACAAGTACCAGCAGATCTCGCTGTGATAGATAGGGATGAGTCGTTTTCTTTGTTTTTGTTTATCCATTTTACGGCAGTTTGGACGTCGCTACTGTTTTTTGGGAAAATAACCAAAGTTGGTTTTACTTCAAACAGGCTAGCGTCTCTAGAGTATTTTTTCAGTATCTCCTCACTACTTTCTATATCACCAATAAAATCTTTTTTTAATTCATTAAGTATTTCTGTGTTCATAGGTATAAGTTTAACAAATAGTGGGGGATTTATATATATTATAGTTCACATATTTGACAATAGCTGTCTATTATTGTTAGACTTTTACCCGGAAAGGAGGGCAAACTATGCCCGTAGTGTCGAAAAAGAGTAAGTTCAAGGAAGTAGGTGCTTCACTTGATGTGTCGAGCATCAGTGGACATCGCCCGAAACCCAAGTCCACAACCAAGGCAGTCAAGCATTTTATCTGTCGTGGTTGCCACATGAAGCGTCCTCTGACTGGTACACTTACATGTGAAAGGTGTGGTCTTCCGGCAGAGTTCGCTTGCGAAGAGTGTCAGAAGACCTCTTCTGTTACAGAGGAAAGAAAGCTCAGCCTCTGTGGCCACGATGCTCCTGAGGGTGTACCAGCTCCATCGAAGACGACGAGACACTGGTTCCGGGGCATGGCCCCGGCAGTAGCGATCCGCTAGAACTCTCCCCACCTTTTATACCGTGGTTCTCAGCCCACGGTAATGATCTTTTGATTTTTGAATCACCAAAGGAAAGCTCGTTCGTCGTCGCCACGTCGCATAGTCGTAGTCGTCTCGCTCGAGCTTTTTTCCTTATATAAAAAAGTATTCCGTGCTATATTTATCTCAAATGGAAGACTCTTTTATCGTGCAGTTTTTAAAGAAATGGCGACAAGTTGGAGCCATTGCTCCTAGCTCTGTTTTTCTAGTAGAAGATATGCTTTCTGAAGTTAATTGGAAAAAGGCCAAAATAGTTGTAGAGCTCGGAGCTGGTAGTGGAACTTTTACAAAAAAGATTTTGAAAAAGATGAACTCTGATGCAAAACTTTTTGTTTTTGAAATAGATCCTGTTTTTGTAAAAAGACTTAAAAATATAGATGATAGCAGGATGACTGTCGTTCCTCAGTCTGCTGTAAATATTTCGGATTATTTGGGTGGCGCAAAAGCTGATTATATTATTTCTGGTATACCTCTTTCTAATCTTGATAAACATGTAAAATCAGAAATCATAGATAGTGCTATGAAAAATATGGTATCTGGAGGTATTTTTCTTCAATTTCAGTATTTTCCAGAGTCGCTTAGTCTTTTGAAACAGTATTTTGATAATGTAAAAATGAAGTTTACCTTCCTAAACACTCCTCCAGCTTTTTATTACATCTGTTTGAAAAAGTAGTATAATTACAATATGAAAAAAACATATTTAGCAGTATTTTTGGTTGTTTTAGTTATTGGTGGTGTTGTTTTGTACAAAAAGTCATCTAGTTCAGATGGCTATAAAAATGCTACTTATAAAATAGAGGGTAGATATGTAAAGTTAGTAAACGGTTTGAGCGAAGAGTCAGTTGTACCCGGTTCTGCGTCAAAAGTTATAACAAGATACTTTGGTAACGAAGCTTATCGAGATTTTGATGGCGATGGTAGGAAAGATGTAGCACTTCTTTTGACTCAAGAGACTGGAGGAAGTGGTCTGTTTTACTATGTCGTAGTTGCTCTAAATAAAAAAGATGGATATATAGGCACTGATGCTACAATCGTGGGTGATAGAATATCTCCTCAATCAACATCAATAAACGAAAAAGGTTTTATTGTTGTAAATTTTGCCGATAGAAAAACCGGAGAGAGTTTCAGTGTAGCACCATCTGTTGGTAAGAGTATCTGGTTTAAGTATGATCCAACTACAGGAGAGCTGGGAGAGGTTGTTCAAAACTTTGAAGGGGAATCAAGATAGAAATTATTAATAATATAAAAAATATGGAAATAGAAACAGAAGAAGTCGGAAATATGATAAGAATCAAAGATCCCAAAAGGGAAGTAAAAAATATGCATTATTATGGAGACAAAATCAGAGTTTTATATATAGTAATGTCTTTTATTATGTTAGTTGCATCTCCATTTGTTAAAAATCTACTACCTTTTCCGGCTTTTCTTTCGATATTTGGGTTTCTTCTACTAACGATAATTGCTGGAATAATAAACCCAAAGACAAAAACTATAATAATTCTAAATTTTATTGTATCTATTATTTTAGTTATTGTTTTTGGTAAAGAAGCTATAGTCACATATAAAGGTGATATAAAAAATGTATTCTTTTTGTTAAATTTCATCCTTTCTATTGGTTCACTTTTTGCTTTATACTATAGTAGTAAAACTGTGAGAGGAGTTATGCTTTATAAGGATAATAATTAATAAAAAAATGAAAGGATTTATAGATTTTATAAGAGAGCAGGGTGTGGTTGGATTAGCTGTGGGTTTTATTTTGGGTGGTGCTGTATCAAAGGTGGTCACTGCTGTGGTGACTGATATTATCAATCCGATACTCGGTATTGCGCTTGGTGCCGTCGGTGGTATAAAAACAGCATCTTTTTCGATCGGGTCAGCACAAGTGCTCTATGGTGATTTCTTGAGTGTGACTATTGATTTTATGGTTGTTGCAATGGTTGTTTATTTTGGAGTAAAAGGTTTGGGTCTGGATAAGTTAGACAAGAAAAAACAATAATTGTGATATAATTTTTTTATGGCTAAAGGAGAAACACATAGAAAAGAAAAAAAGAAACCAAAGAAAAAGTAAATAATAGTTGCTTTATGGTTTACAAAAATAAAAATAGATTTTTGTTGCACGATTTATCTATAATCGCACTAAGTATTTTAGTTGCCGTAATTATAATTAAGGCAAACATACTTTCTAGTGTCTTGGCTGGAACATCCAGTTATAAGTTTCTAGGAGCTTTTATCGCTGGTATGTTTTTTACCTCTATCTTTACAACGGCGCCTGCTATAGCGGCTTTGGGGGAAATAGCTATTAATAATTCTCTGTATAGTACAGCATTTTTTGGAGCATTAGGAGCCGTTTTGGGAGACATTGTTATATTTCAGTTTATTAGAGATGAATTGTCTGTTCATTTCGGTGAACTTTTAAAGCATAATACAATCTGGAAGAGGTTGCATACGTTATTTAAACTAAAATATTTTAGGTGGTTTACTTTTTTGCTTGGAGGGATTGTTATAGCTTCTCCACTTCCAGATGAGTTGGGTATAGGTCTTTTGGGTGTTTCAAAAACAAAAACTAATATATTTATTCCGGTATCTTTTTTCTTTAACTTTATAGGTATTTTGAGTATAGGACTTATTGCACATGCATTATAATTATTATTATCTGGTATAATTATTTTTATGAAAAGACAAGCATTATCTTTGGAAGAGATTCGTCAAAATAGAAAACCTATTCGAGATGTGAATCTAGAGCATAAACAAAAGCTGAGTGCATTGGATCATTTTGCTGTGTGGATCACTCAGAAAGTAGGTACTGTTGGTTTCTTTTTTATTATATTTTTCTGGACAATATTTTGGCTTGGGTGGAACATACTAGGACCTAGAGAAATGCAGTTTGACCCATATCCCGCTTTTGTATTTTGGCTATTTATATCGAACCTAATACAGATATTTCTTATGCCACTTATTATGATAGGTCAGAACCTACAAGGTGCGCACGCCGAGCGTAGGGCAGAGGCTGATTTTGAGGTAAACAAAAAGTCGGAGCAAGAAATAGAAAATATTTTGGTGCATTTGGAGAATCAAAACGATACCTTGTCAGAAATTTTGGAGAAAATAAAATAATTAATTTTTATTTTGTATTTCTGTCTCCATTTCGTCTACTTTTCTCTCTATTCTGTTTAGTGTTTTCTGTAGAGCTTCGATCTTATCTTCTTCTGTCTCTATCTCCTCTCTAGTCTTTTCTGTTAGTTTCTTTTCTCCTGATAGTCCAGATATTATGAGTCTATTTCCGACGAAACTGGATACAAAAACGCCTGTTATGAGAAGTATTCCAGATCCTAGAACTAGAGAAATAAAAGAGTTTAGACTGAAATCATCTGCTATATGCCAGACTCCTCTCCAAAACAGTACAACACCAATACCGCCTAAAAGAGCGTAGATTAGGGGTGTTCTACTGAGTTGTGCTCTGGTTTTATCCTCTAGTTTATCGAAAAAGTTTAATACTGTTTTTTTCATTTTTTTTGATTTTGTTCTGTATGATACAATACTAGCACAATGATAAATCACAAAAAAGTAATAGCTTGTGACCTAGATGGCACACTGGCTCCCAGCAAGTCTTCTTTATCAAAGGAAATGTCTGATATTTTGGTAGAAGTTTTACCGAGATATAACTTGGCTGTTATTTCTGGAGGGGCGTTTTCTCAGTTTCAGAAACAGTTTTTATCTAGTTTAGATTGTCCAAAGGATTTGTATAAAAATCTATACCTCTTTCCAACTATGGGGAGCACTTGTTATGTTTATGATTTTGAAAAAGATGAATGGAAGATGTTGTATGAGGAAAAACTTACAGAAGATGAGATAAACCTAATAATGAGATCTTTTGAAGAAGCTATAAGTGAGACTGGACTAGATTTGAGTAATCCTTATGGAGATATATTGGAAAACAGAGGTACTCAAGTTACTTTTTCTGGTAGAGGACAAAATGCACCAATAGAAGCAAAAGAGTCTTGGGATCCAGATCATTCAAAAAGACAGGCTATAATAGATATATTAAAGAAAAAAATACCAGATTTTGATATAAAACTTGGCGGTATGACTTCTATAGATATCACCAGAAAAGGTGTAGATAAGGCCTATGCTATAGGGAAAATAAAGTCTCTATTAGATGTGGTAGATGATGATATTTTGTTTATTGGGGACGCGTTGTATAAGGGTGGCAATGACGCTGCAGCTAAAAAGACTGGAGTCGACTATATTCAGCCGGATGATCCAGAGGATACTATAGAGATACTAAAAGAATACATATAGATATCAACATTTTCTCTTACAATATTTAGAGATACTGTGATAAAATTTATGTATGAATTCAACCACCACCAAAAGACCATGGGGGTCATTTACCTGTTTTACAAATAACGAACAATCTACCGTTAAGATTTTGAATGTATATAAGGGGGAGCAGTTGAGTTTACAGTATCACAATCATAGATCTGAATTTTGGAAAATAATATCTGGTAATCCAGAGATTGTTATAGGTGATGATACACATAGTGCTAAAGAGGGTGATGAGTTTAATATATCTGTTGGAACAAAACATAGAATAAGTGCTCCGCATGATGATGTGGTTATTCTTGAAATTTCTACAGGTCAATTTGAAGAAGAAGATATAGTGAGACTTGAGGATAAATACAATAGAATACAATGAAAAAAACCATTGTTAAGGTAAAAAAAATCGAAGACATTCCTCTGGCTGTTGTCGAAAGAAATGGGGAAATTTGTATGATTGTTCGTATTGATAAAAAGACAACCAGTACTCTGGCTGTTTTGTGTAGTGACGATGGAATCGATTTCGTTAAAGACCCCCTAAAAGTTACAGTTAAAACTTTATCAAATAAGGCTGAGAAATTTAAAAATTGTGATAGGTTTTCTGTATCCAGAACTCCAAATGGTTATGTTATGACTTATGTTCGTGTTGGTACAACAAAAACTCCTAGTATGCTTGTGGTCAGCAGATCCAAAGATCTGTACGATTGGAAAGTTATGTCAGAGTTGCCGATAGATGAGTTCCATCACACCACAACTGTTTATGATAAAGCTAGAGATAAGTTTGATCTGTACCGAGATGGTTTATTTATAAAACACCAGTCTTCAACAACTCTATCTTTTTGGAAAGAGAAACCAACACTAGTTTTTACTTCTAGATATGGAATGTTTGATGCACAAAAGATTTCTATCATAGGTTCTATTGTTACTAAAGAAGGTTCACTTCTTATTTACGACGCGTCAGTAGAACAAGGTACAAAGACTCTTCTTCAAGCTGGTGCTGCAATAATAGATAAAAATGATCCAAAAAAGATTATTTGGAGAAGTGCTTATCCTATATGGCAAGGCGTTGTTGATGGTAAAAAGAAAATAATGCCAATAGGTCCTCTCGGTATAGTTTCTGTACGAGGAGTTTTTGTTATTTATTGGATAACTGCAGATGGAGGTCTCATAGTTATAAAAATACCAGCACTTTTCAAAGAAATAGAAGAGAGTAGATATCATCCAAAGATACTAGATAGACACACCGGTAACCCGATAATAGAACCTAGAGGACACTATGACTGGGAGGGAGAGGGAACATTTAACCCCGCAGCTTTTGAAGACGATGACGGTATGATACACCTTTTGTATAGAGCTGTTGGTAGAGATGGTATTTCTAGAGTCGGTTATGCACAGAGTAAAGATGGTAAGTATTTTACAAACAGATTGTCTTTTCCAATATTTGAACCTGCTAGGGGGTATGGATTGATTGATAAAAAAGATGCAAAGGGTCCAGCAGAATATAATCCTGTAATGTATACATCCGGAGGTAGTTGGTCTGGGGCAGAAGATCCTAGAGCTGTTAGGATGGGAGATACGATCTATATGATATATGTTGCATTCGAGGGCTGGAATTCTGCGCGTTTGGCAATGACGTCTATCAGTCTAGAAGATTTCAAGGCGGGCAGATGGAATTGGAAAAAACCTATCAAGATTTCTCCACCAAATGAGTTCTATAAAAATTGGCTACTATTTCCAGAAAAAGTAAATGGTAAATACGCCATAATACACAGCATAGAGCCTTCAGTTTTGATCGAATACATAGATGATCTAAATGATCTAGAAGATAACTATGTTAAGAGTCGTCATCCAGGTCATCAAAAAGAGAGGACACAACACTGGGATACGCGTATTCGTGGTGGTGGACCTCCTCCAGTAAAAACAGAAAAAGGTTGGTTGCTTTTGTACCATGCTACACAGAAAAATGAACCACATCGATACAAAATTGGCGCAATGCTTTTAGATCTGAAAGACCCAACAAAAGTTTTGTATAGATCAAAACATCCTATACTTTCTCCAGATATGCATTACGAAAACGACGGAAAACCAGGTGTGGTATATGCATCTGGTGCTGTTCTGCGCGGAGATGATTTGTATGTTTACTATGGTGGGGCAGACAAGGTGGTATGTGTAGCAACAACACCAATAAAAGAATTTTTAGAGTATCTAATAACAGGTGACGCAAAGGTGTATAAATTTAATAAAGCATAATGATGTACAGTAAATTATATAAAGAACATTTTGGTAAGGTAGCTGAGGCCGGTGGAAGATTCGAACACGTTATGGCTATTACCCTTGATAGAAGATCTTCTTATCGAGATGGTGTAATTCGTTCAATATTGAGTAGGACTGGTAATATGTTTTTAAGTGGCTCTTTGGATAGGAGTATTCTATGTAAGGTTAATGGAAAAGATCTAGACCATTTTGAAATCGGAGAAAAATTGCTAATAAAAAATCAGGATAAAATAATAAGAGAGCTAGCTGGTGAGGAAAAAGATTTTATAGGTTTAGAGGATCCAGATATATGGATAGATGATGAAAAAAATATTTTACATCTTTATTTTACAATTGCATTTAAATATAAAAATAAAGAAGGATACAATGTTAGTTTAGGACATGCTTTTGGTGAAAATCTTGATTCATTGGTTATGACTGAACCAGTGCTTTTAGATGATGGACATAATTCAGCAAAAGAAGTTTCAATTGCACCATTAAATAGTAGTGGATTCAGGTATAATTTAATTGAATCTAGCGATTATTTAAATGGAGAACATTATTCTACGGTCAGGTTGGCTGTAGCTAGAGATATGGGTGCAAATTGGGAGTTCGGTAAGGTAGTTTTTCATCCAGCAGAACATGATATAGGTTGGTTAGGCGGTCATGCATCTCCAGGACCTCTTTTCCCAAAGAGTTTTATTGATATTGGTAAAAATAAAATGGTTGGAATATTAAATGGTAGAGAGAGTGATACTTTTTTAAATGGGAAAAAGGTAAAAAGAGGTGTATTTTCAATAGGTTTGTTTATATATGATTTTGAAATTGGAAAAATAGATTGGGTGTCTAAAACACCAATTATTATTGATAGTGAGGCGGAGATAATTACTTTTGCGAGTCAATTTGTTCAGGTTGATGATAATACGGGCATTTTGTATGCCCATGTTGATGATTCTTTTGTTAGAGCATATACTCTTGATGCTG
>CBFIEZ010000020.1:5356-12408 GCA_965661755.1 Minisyncoccia bacterium | reverse complement strand
ACTCCACCGACTGCTCCAAATGCTTCTTTTATAATATTAAAAATACTTGGGCTATTGAACTCTCCAGGCATCATTTTTATTAACAATAAATTTATATTCGCTATAGCTTTGTGAACATAATTTCTATTATCAAAATAAAAATTTTGAATATAAGAAGCATTTGTTACTTTCCACCCTCCTTTTCCTTTCACACAAGAAACTGTTATATGAGCCCCTTCTTGCAGAGCTGGACGAAGCTTTGAAACAGAAAGCCGAGCTGAGCGAGCCGAAGCCACAATCAGTCCGAGATCTGAAGTCAAAATATACAAAAGCAGATTAGCCTCTCCAAAGACCGCTCGCTTTAGGATTATACCCTCCGTTGTATATACGTGATAAGACATTATTTAACCAGCGAAATACTAGCTTCCCCACTGTCTAGAGAAACTTTGTACTTCCCCTGTTCATCTGAGTACTCGAACTGACTTACTCCTGTTGGAGCAGATATCATATCTTTGTATTCATCTACAATAGCTTTTGTCTCTTCATCAGAATTTATTATTATTTTTATTTTCTGACTCGGGTTTAGACCCTCTGTTTTTCTGGCGTCCTGAATAGCTCTAATAACATCTCGAGCAACACCCTCTTTCTTTAGATCTTCAGTTAGTTCAGTATCAAGCTTAACTTCAGGACCTTCAACAACTACTTCTTTAACATTTACTTCATCAGCAATAATACCTATCAAGTCCTTTGATAGATTTTCTGGAATATAAAGTTTTGCTAATGGCTGTCGAACCTTATGTCCAGACTTTTGTCTTATCTCCAAAGCCGAAGTCACGACTTCACGAACTTTCTTCATATTTTCTATTATTTCACCGTCGACTTCCCCAGCCTCTGGCCAACTTTCTAGATGCACAGATTCTTTTTCACCAGCAACTCTTTCATAAACTTCCTCGGCTGTAAAAGGCACAAAAGGAGCAATGATTTTTGATAACTCTCTCAAGACATAAACCATATAGTATGATGCTGCATATTTTGTATCAGCATCATCTGATTTAAATCTATCTCGAGAGCGTCTTAAATACCAAGTAGAAAGATCATCAACAAAATCTAATATAGGACGAGATGCTCTGTCTAGCTCATACTTTTCAAGAGATGTAGAAACTATTTTATTCAATTCATTTAATCTAGATATTATCCATTTATCTAAAACTGTTTGAGCTGGGACTCCAGAGCCAGTAACTGGATACATCTCATAAAACGAGACTACGTTATAAATTTTCTGCACCAACTTCTTTGAAACTTCATCAACACCTTTTTCAGAAAAATTAAAATCTTCAGCCTTTACTAAAGGAGATGAAACTAGATAATATCTCATACTGTCTGCCCCATACTTGTTTACGATATCCATAAGATCTGGATAGTTTTTTAGTTTTTTAGACATTTTCTTGCCATCCTCTGCCAGAACCAAACCGTTTACCAAAACATGTTTGTATGGACTTTTATTAAACAAGCCGACAGACATGACCAGTAGTGTGTAGAACCATCCCCTAGTCTGATCCAAACCTTCAGCGATAAAATCTGCTGGAAAGATTAGACTTCCATTTTTCTCAAACTCTTCTTTATTTTCGAAAGGATAGTGTTGTGAGGCAAAAGACATGGAACCAGAGTCATACCAAGTGTCAAAAACTTCAGGAACCCTAGTTAGTTTTTCTCCTTTTTCATTTACCAACTCGACATCATCGATATATGGACGGTGCAGATCAATTTCATAGTTTTCGTTATGAGGGATTCTAACAAAATCTAGAGTGTGAACCTCTGCATTTTTTATAAACTCTCCGCTATGATTCCACATATCTCCTGTTTGCTTTTTGTTGTATCCATAACTAGCAGATTCTAGAGCCCAAGCTGTATGTTCATGAGCAACAATAAGCACTGTTTCGTTTTGTAGAGAGTTGTCTGTCTCATAAATAAACTGACCTGTTCTAACTTTCATATCCGATAAACTTTCTCCGCCAGAAACTCGCAGATCAAAAACATCTTCTTTTGTTTTTATTAGTTTGTGATATTCATCTACAGACTTGCCACTGAGCACACCCAAGTTGTGTTCACCAAGCCGATCATCAAAAGTCACAGATAGGCCCAAAACTTCACCTATCATCTCTGCAGTTTCTCTCGTCCTAACAAATGGCGAAGCAATTATTTTTGTTATACCTTTGTCCTTCAAGTCTTCTGCAGTTTTTTTAACCTGCTCTCTACCCTTTTCTGTTAGATGAAAATTATCATCTTTATTTGAACTTATTATATTAGCAACATTGTGCTCGCCCTCTCCGTGTCTAACAATAAAATACTTATTGCCAGACTTTTTTGAATATTTTTTTAATTCATCAATACTTCCTATAAAAGTTCTTTCTCCTGTTTCGTTTTCCCACACAGGAAGAGGCGCGCCCCAGTAACGGCTTCTTGATACTGCCCAGTCTCTAGCACCTTCAAGCCATTTACCAAACCTACCCTCACCAATTTCAGCAGGAGTCCACGAAATATCTTTGTTTATTTCGACTAGCCTATCTTTCATCTTTGTTACATTCACAAACCACGATGTTGTAGCGTAGTTCAAAAGTGGAGTATCACATCTCCAACAATGAGGATATGGGTGCACCAACTTCTCTTTTGCAAAATAAGTTCCGTGATCCTGGAGATATTTAATAACAGCAATATCAGTAGAAAATCTCTCCTTTTCATCATCACTCTTTGGTTTAACTTTCATTCCAGCAAAGTCTGTAACTTCCGGCTTAAATGTTCCGTCCTTTGCCACATGTTGAATAAAAGGTAGATTTTCCTTTCGAGATAGTTCGTAGTCATCCTCTCCAAAAGCTGGAGCAATGTGAACAACTCCCGTACCAGAATCCATGGTCACAAAATCTCCATGATATATTTTCCAACCATTTTCTATGTTTTGTATTTCCTTGTTTTGATAATAATCAAAAACCGGCTTGTACGACTTTCCCAAAAGATATTCACCAGAAAATTCTTCTATTATCTGAGGACTAGTTGTAGCTTCATAACCACCATCAGTCTTTGGAAAAAGAAAACCAAAAGGTGTAGATAAATTAGAAGCTGGCTGTTCTCCTAGTTTATCAAATATTTTTTTTGCCAATATTACATTGTCATAAATTGCTTTTTTGTTGGAATCCCATTCACCAGTAAAACGCTTAACTTTTACATATTCCTCATCCTTATTTATCGACAAAGCAACATTTCCAGGAAGAGTCCACGGTGTTGTGGTCCAAGCAACAACAAAAGTTCCAGGCTCATCGACTAGTTCAAATTTTACATAAACAGAAATATCAGTCGTATCTTTGTAACCCTGATTTACCTCAAAGTTTGAAAGTGTCGTCTCGCAATGCGGACAGAAAAGCATGGACTTGAAAGCCTGATAGACCAAACCTTTTTCTTGTAGAGTTTTAAATGACCACCACACAGACTCTGTGTATGTTGTATCCATTGTCCTGTAGTCACTCTCCATATCTATAAAGCGTCCAGATCGAGGGATTATTTTCTTCCACTCATCCGCATACCTTAGAACAGCAACTCTAGCTGCAGCGTTAAACTTTTCAACTCCATAGTTTTCTATGTCTTTTTTACTCTTCAAATCGAGTTCTTTTTCGATGAGATTTTCTATAGGCAGTCCGTGGCAATCCCAGCCCCACCTTCGTAAAACCCTCTTACCTCTCATCGTCTGATATCTCGGAATAATATCTTTTATTGTTCCTGGAAGTATGTGGCCGTAATGCGGAAGACCTGTTGCAAAAGGAGGTCCATCGTAAAATACAAAAGTTCCGTTTGAAGCATCTTTCTCTACAGACTTTTTGAAAATATCTTTTTCATTCCAAAACTCGAGGATTTTCTCCTCTTTCAAAGCTACGTCACTTTTTTTATTTTCTTCGGTCATATAAATATTTTATTAATGATTTTTTAAACAAAAAATTCGTCCACGCGCAGGAACAGTTGTGTGTTCCTAAGCAAGGACGAATTTCTTCGTGGTACCACCTTGGTTACTTCTCTTTATAGCTATAACGGGCCACCCGTTGGGTTCTACATCTGTGTATCAGACAGACTTCTTCCCAATGCTCAGGGGTGATTAGTCCCTTCTAGTGCATTACCAAATATAGTAACAGAAACCAAGTTTTTGTAAACGAAAAGCCCACCAGAAATTGAATGGGCTTTTAGTGACGATCGATGAAAATTCTGCTAAGTTGCAAGAGTTCTGCTGGCGATGTACCCAGATCACTGAGTGTAAATTTCCCAGTCCTTACTCCAGATCTGATTTTGGAAATCAGATCTTGAATATCTTCTTGATCAAAACTGAGATTGTGCCTAGCGATCCGGAGATCGGTCTTGATCAAGATTATCTCTCTGTGAATATGGAACAGCTCAAGTTCTCTTGTCATTCAACCCCCCATAAAATCCTTACAGAATACTATACTTCTACTAAAAATAGTCAATCTACATTCTTTCTGGAACCTTAATTCCCAATAGATTTAATCCTTTTGTCATCACCTCTGAGAAAGACTTTGTTATAGCTACTTTATATGGAGATGTCGTATCAGTCTCATCTACTATTTTTTGTTCTGCGTAAAATGAGTTGAAAGCCGAAGCAAGCTCGATTAGATAACCGGCTATGTAGTGTGGAGCATACTCATCCCCCGCTCTTTTTACAACACTTGAGAATCTTTCAATTAATCTTTCTATATTTGTCGTTACCCAATTTTCTGGAACAGCAAAAGATGCAGAAACTTTTCCCTCGGCTTTATTCAAAATAGATTTTGCTCGCACAGTTGAATACTGTAGATACGGACCAGAATCACCATCGAAAGAAATCGATTTATCAAAATCAAAAATAATATCTCCGCCAACAGCTTGTCGTAGTATCGAGTATTTTATGGCACCTATCGCAACAATAGTAGCTATTTCTTCTTTCTCAGAATCAGTAAACTCGCTTTGAGATATTTTTCCCTTCACCATCTCTTCAACATCATCAATCAAAGTCTCTCCAGTAATCACATTGCCTTTTCTAGATGACATCTTGCCCGTTGAAAGTTTTAAAATACCGTGTGAGAAATGTTGAGTCTTGTTTGCGATCTCGGGATTGATTTGCTCTAGAGCCTTTAAAACAACTTTAAAATACTGATCCTGTTCATTAGCTGTTACGATTATTGATTTATCAAATTTGTAAGTATCATACTTTCGCAAAGCATGAGCAATATCTTTTATTTCATATGTTGGCAGACCCTGACTACTAACAAAAACTCTTGTGTGCAATTTTGAATCATAATTTTCACCTCTAAACACAACGGCTCCGTCGCTTTCTTCAAAAACGCCTTTTTTCAAAAATTCTTTTGCGATCTTTAGTCCAGATTCTGCGACCTCACTCTCAAAGAAATAATAATCAAACTTTGTGCCAAGTTTTTTATACAACTCCTCGAAATGATCTAGAGAAACTTTCCTACCCCACTCATATACAGAATTTAAATCTTTATCTTCTTTTTTAAATATTTTTTCATTGAAATCTTTTATTTCTTTCTGTGCTTCTGGATCATCTTCATAAGAGTTGGCGCCAAGAGCATACGCATCACCTATGTATTTTGTTTTCTCTGATAAGTCACCGTCTATTGGACCACCCTTTTTAACTATTCCCCAAACTGCTTTTGCTATATGTAAACCGCTATCTCCCTGATAGTTATTTCTTTTCACCTCTGCTCCATTTGATTCTATTATTCTAGATAGCGACTCTCCGATGACATTACCCATCAAATGTCCGATATGCATTGGCTTCAGAACATTACAAACTGTATACTCAATTATTATCTTTTTATTATCAAAATTTATATTTTTCTCTATTTTGCTATCCTTTAGACTTTGACTGAAATAATCTGGACTAAAAAAGAAATTTATAAAACCTGGGTTTGCCACCTCGATTTTTGCACTTAGGAACTCTAATTTATTTTTTATTTCTTCAGCAATGGCCATAGGATTCTTACCCAGCTCTTTTGCATATACCATAGCGACATTTGTAGACATATCACCTTTTGAAAAATGTGTTGGGTAATCCAAAGAAGCATGAGGATTTATCACTCCCATTTCTTTCAAAATACTTTCTATTTCTTTCTGTATTGATTCTTTCATTATTTTAATTCTCTTTCCAAAATAGCGACTACCTCACTCATATTATTATACTCGAAAAGCTTTACATTTGGATTGCCTTTTATCATAGCAGAGAGCTCTCTGGATGGATCTGGTTTATAAAGACAAACTATCTTCTTTTTTATACTTTCCGCATATGCTATCTCATACCCTACTCCCAAACTTGGTATAGTAACATCAGCCACTACAATATCACATTTATCGAGCAAAGAAACATCTAGTTTGTATATCTCTTCTGATGGCAAACTAGAGCCTTTGTATATAAGATTTGCATCACTAACAAACTCAGTTAAAACCTCTCCGTATTTTTTAAGCTCCTCAACTATTTGACGATAAAAAACTTGATGCTCTCTGCCCCCTCTGATAGATCCCGAAAAATATATTTTCATAAATAATTATCTATTATCACCATCCCCAGAAATTACTCCTCGATTTTTTCTAGATTCTATTTTTTCAATATTAGCCAAAGCAACGTCGCTCAATTTAAAACCAAGATCGTGAGAAAGATTTGCTATATTCCAGAGGACATCACCTAATTCCTTTTTTAATTCTTCTTTTCTTTCACTGCTCATCTCACTTTCTCCATCATCACCTCTCAGCCATTTTTTTATCTTACCTATTACCTCACCAGATTCTTCTCCAAGTCCTAATGCGGGGTAAATTATTTTAAATTTATCAGAATAAATGGCTGTCTCTACTGCCTTTTTTTGATATTCGTTTAGTTCCATATTTTTATGTTAAATATTATTTACCTCTCAAAATTGAGTCTATTTTTCTAGCTATATTTATAAAATCTTTTTCTTTCTTACCTCTAGTTGTCTCTGCAGCACTTCCTAAACGTATTCCTGATGGATCCATAGGAGTTCTCTTTT
>CBFIEZ010000020.1:0-5346 GCA_965661755.1 Minisyncoccia bacterium | reverse complement strand
TTTCACCAGGAATAGTATTTTTATTTACTATAATCCCCTTTTTTTCAAGTTTCAAACTAGCATCCTTGCCAGACATTCCTTTGCCATCCATCCAGGTATCCAACAAAACTAGATGAGTATCTGTTCCCAAAGAAACAACTCTCCAACCAAGTTTCGAGAGTTCTTTAGCCAGAGCTGAAGCATTTTTAACAACTTGTTTTGCATATTTTTTAAAAGTTGGACTACTTGCCTCTTTTAGAGCAACGGCTACAGCAGCAATCTGATTCAAGTGAGGCCCACCCTGCAGTCCTGGAAAAACCGCTCTGTCTATTTTTTTATACAACTCCCTCTCATCTATTTTAGAAAATATCATTGCAGATCTTGGACCACGCAAAGTTTTATGAACTGTTGTTGTAACAACATCTGCATACTGAAAGGGTGATGGATATTCTTTGCCAGCAACTAGTCCAGCAAAGTGAGACATATCCACCATAAGTATAGCTCCACAACTATCTGCAATTTCTCTAAACTTTTTAAAATCAACTTTTCTTGGATAAGCTGTAAATCCAGCAACGATTATGTTTGGTTTTTCTTTATCTGCTATCTTTTTTAACTCATCATAGTCGATGACTTCAGTTTTTGAATCAACTCCAAAAGGTACCTGTACCCAAGCCTTGCCTGTCATAGAAACTTTATGACCGTGTGTTAGATGACCTCCATGATCTAGTGACATTCCCATAACCTTTCCTCCTAGCGGAACAAGTCCTAGATAAACAGAGAGGTTTGCCGGAGAACCAGAAAGAGCCTGAACATTTACATGCCACTTATTTCTAGATAAACCAAAAAGTTTCAAAGCTCTTTCTTTTGCTAAACTTTCAACTTTATCAACAACCTCATTACCACCATAATAACGAGCGTTGGGATACCCTTCTGCATATTTATTTGTCAGCTCTGAGCCGAGGGCTTCCAGAACATCCTTTGAAACATAGTTTTCAGAAGCGATGAGATTTATAACAGACTTTTGTCTTTTCTTTTCTGAATCTATTAGTTTTTTTATTTGTGTATCTTTCATATAAATATAAAAATAATTTAATTAATAACTATTATTTTTTATTTAACTAGATCATGTTATTTTATTTTCTTTTTAACTATCTTATAGACTTCTTCCCCAACCTGCTCCAGACTCATACAAACATTACCCTTACAACATTCTACCTTTACCCAGTTTTTATTTTCCTTAGCCAAAAGTAAAGCACTATTTCTTGAGTTCTTTAAATGCAAAAGATTATCCTCTGCTACATCCTTTCTGCCTTTTAAATATGTCTTTTTTCTTTGAGCAACTTTTTTCTGTAACCACACTTTACTAACTTCAAATGGAACATCTAGATATATAACTAAATCTGGTTTTGGTATACCAAAAACTCCATACTCCATTTTATACAACCAAGCCAAAAATTCTTTTCTCTTTTTTAAATCATCTATTTTTCCACCTTGATGAATTTGGTTTGCCGTGGCGTATCTATCGGCAATAACAACATATCCATCATCTAACCACTTTCTTATTTGCTTACTTGATTCAAACCTATCTGCTGCGTATAAAATAGAAGCTACCTTTGAATCCATAGCGATAAAATCTCCGTGCATACCAGACAAATATTCTCCTATCAATGAACCAAAAAAGTTTGTATCGTATCTTGGAAAATCTATAGTTTTCACCTTAACACCTTCATTTAAAAGCCTCTGTTTAAGGATTTTTACTTGGGTAGCCTTGCCAGAGCCATCAATTCCATCTATAACAATAAGTTTTCCTTTCTGCATACGTAGTAAATAGTATAATACAAATTATGAGAAAAATAATTGTAAGCCACGAATTACCACCTGAGGCAAATGCCATGGCTTTGGCGATGTATTCTAGAGATCCTCAGAGTTTTGACGTGCATTTAGAAACAGTAAAACGTGTAGGTCCAGAAAAATTTATGTCTCAGTATTATGTTGGATACGGACATAGAAGTATTGGTGATTGTGGAACAACAACAATATGTGCAGAAAATGTCAGTATGCTTTGCGCAAAAGCAATACAACAGCATGCAATGTACAACGGACAAGAAGCAAGTACCAGATACATAGACATGGGCAAGCAAGAAATTCTAGATCCATTAAAGTCAAAGGCTAGTAAAGAAATACAAGAAGAGTGGATGAGAATCTATAACTACCTAATAAAGATTCTTCCAGTAGACCTAAAAGAAAAGTTTCCTATGGAAGAAGGTGCCAATCCAAAAGTTTATGAAAGAGCAATAAATGCAAAAGCTTTTGATATTGCCAGATCACTGCTGCCAGCCGGAGCAACTACATATGTTGGTTGGCACACAAACTTGAGACAAGCAGTCGATCATCTAACAAACCTACGCAACCATCCGCTAAAAGAAGTCAGTGATGTGGCAACTGAAATAGCTAGCAAGATGCACGAGAAGTATCCATCATCTGGTTTTGACAAAAGATATGACAAGACCGAAAAGTTCATACGAGAAAATATGAAAAAGCATACATATCTGGAACCAGAGTTACTTTCAAAAGATAAAAGTTTCAGAGCAACAAAAACTCTAGATATAAAAGGGATAAATAAATTCAAAAAAATTATAGAAACCAGACCAGAAAAGACAGAGCTCCCCTCTTTTCTAAAAAGGTTTGGCACATTTACATTTCAGTTTCTTTTGGACTTTGGTTCCTTCAGAGATCTACAGAGACACAGAAGTGGTCAGATACTAATGCCCCCTCTTACAGTAAAACACGGTTTTAACAAATGGTATCTTGAACAGCTACCAGAAAAATATAAAAAGGAAGTTCTGAGTGTAATAAAAGAACAAACAAAAAGAATAAAAAGTCTAAAATGTGACGACTTAACAAAACAATATTATGTAGCAATGGGTTTCAATGTACTATGCTCTTGCACCTTTGATCTACCTAGCGCTGTATACGTTGCAGAACTACGTTCTGGACAAACTGTTCATCCAACTCTCAGAGTTATAGCTCAGGAGATGGGAAAAACTATTCAGAAAGTATTTCCAAAAATGAAACTCTACTGTGATTATAAAAAAGACGAATGGTCGCAAAAAAGAGGAACACAGACAATAGAAAAGAAAAATAATTAAAAATTAAATCAAACAATATGGCACTATCAGACAAAAAGATTCTAGAAGAAATTAAAAATGGAGATATTGTTATCAATCCTTTTAAAAAAGAAAACTTAGCAACATCTAGTTATGACGTAACTCTAGGAGAATTTTATTTTAGAGAACAACATAATTCAAAACATCACCACAATATATACAATATTTGGAGCAAGGCTCATACAGACTATGTCTGGGGTACAAAACCTGAAAAAGCAGAAAAGGCGTCAGAGGTTTTTCAAAAATATAACTTTAACTGGGACGGGATAAGTCCAGATGACAAAGTAATACTACTCAACCCCGGAGAAACTATCCTAGCTCACACAAATGAGTTTATCGGGGGACAAAAACATATAACCACAATGATGAAAGCAAGATCATCAATGGGTAGAAACTTTATTGAGGTCTGTAAATGTGCTGGCTGGGGTGATGTTGGATATATAAACAGATGGACAATGGAAATAACAAACAACTCTCAACACTATGCTATCCCGCTAGTTGTAGGTAGACGTATAGCTCAGATAATATTTTTTGAAACAGGACCAATAATAGATAAAAATTATGCCGATAGCGGAAAGTACCAAACTACAACAGATCTGAAAAAGCTAGCAAAAGAATGGAATCCAAAGAGTATGTTGCCGAAGTTATACATGGATAGAGATATTAAAAAGAAATAATAAAACAAAAAACCGGTTCTACCGGTTTTTTGTTTTATTATTTTATTTCAACTCCCATACTTCTTGCAGATCCTGCAATGATTTTCATTGCTGCATCGATATCATTTGCATTTAGGTCTGGCATTTTCTTCTCTGCGATTTCTTTTAGTTGAGCCTTTGTGATTGAACCAATCTTTGAAACAGCATTCTTTCCAGATCCTTTCTCCTTTCCAAGAGCTTTCAAAATAAGTGAAGATGCTGGAGGAGTCTTTAGTACAAAAGTAAATGTTCTATCCTCATATACAGATATCTCTACAGGAACGACATCTCCCATCATCTTTGCTGTAGCATCGTTGAACTGTTTTACGAATTCACCAATGTTAACACCAGCTTGTCCCAAAGCAGGACCAGTTGGAGGAGCAGGTGTTGCCTTCCCTGCTGGAATGACCAATTTAAGCTTTTTTGTTATTTTCTTTGCCATGTTTTTAGTTCTGATACATTACTACAAGAATCGAATTTTTGCAATTAAATCTTTTTTACCTGAAGAAAGTCTAATTCTACCGGTGTTTCTCGGCCAAACATAGCCACTAGGACCTTTACCTTTCCCCTCTCCTCATCAACCTCAGAAACTTTACCCTCTAGATCTTTGAACGGACCGTCAACAATAGTGATAGCATCATTTACAGACAAATCTATCTTGTGTTTTACATTATGAGCATTCATTCTAGAGAATAGTTCATCAATCTCCTTTTTATCTATAGGTACAGGATAAACACCTGATCCAACGAATCCAGTAACACGAGGGGTATTTCTAACAACGAACCAAGAATCTTCTGTAACAACCATATCTACCAAAATATAACCAGGGTATATTTTCTCCTCTTCCTCCACTCTCTTTCCAGCCTTTATTTTTATCTTTTTTTCAGTAGGAACAATTACATTAAATATCTTGTCTTCCATACCAAGAGACTCGATTCGCTGTTTTAGATTTCTCATAACAGCATTTTCGTATCCAGCGTATGTGTGGACTACGTACCAATTTCTACCAGCTTGAGGTTGTTGTTTTGACATATTTTTAATAATTAAAATACAAACTTACTCAAAACAAGCTTTAGTAAATAATCAAAAAAGCCAAGATAAAATGACACAAAAACAGATATGATAGCGACAACAACAGTAAAACCTATAGCCTGACCTCTACTTGGCCAACTTACATGCTTTAGCTCTCCTTGTGTATCTTTTAGATAATTAATTAGACCCATATTTTTATATTTTAGAGGATTTCCCTTTATTAAAAAACCCCTCGGGGGGTTAATTAATATAGTATATTATATTACTATAACAGTCAATGCCCTATTCGACCTCATAAGTTATAGTCACATTTGAAACTATTTTGTTCTCTCCAGTTGGTATAGATGGCACTGCTGGAGCAGACATAGCACCTGCTGACATCATCGAATCCTTTGCATAGTACATAGGTGTAGGCATATCTCCAGATTCATAGAAGTTAACGATCCTACTCAATCTAACACCCAGAGTTTTTG
>CBFIEZ010000019.1:0-13025 GCA_965661755.1 Minisyncoccia bacterium | reverse complement strand
CCTTTTCTTCTGGACTAGTGGGTGATGACGCCAAGCTCACCTGTAGATATGTTGTTACCCCTGCAATAAGGGCAAGTGTTATGCTTTTTTGAGATATAGGGATTAAATGCAAAAACACCATATTTACAGAAACTGGAGAAGAAACAAAAGAGTACAATAGAGCGGAATTCACTGAAGGAAGTCCTGATTTCAAAAACACTCTGTAAAGGCCTATCAGTATCGGTAACTGAATTATAAGTATAAAAATACCAGCAAATGGGTTTATACCTTTTTCTTTATAGTAATCAAACTGTTTTTTTGCAAACTCTTCTTTGTTGTTTCCATACTTTTCCTTGATCAAAGCGAGGTCTTTCTCTGCATTTTTCATTTCTAACTGTGACTTCGATGCCTTTATAGACAGAGGAAGAATTATTATCTTAATAATAATTGTAAATATTATTATAATAACCCCAGCATCGAGAAAGGGGAGTTTGTCTATAAGGAACACAAATCCGTTATATAGTGGTTGAGAGACAACCAGATGAAAAAATGATGACATTTGATTATATTAGCACACCAGAAGTTGAAAGTAACTCTAAAATCTCTTTCTCAATATTTTCGTATTTTAAACCTGATCCTGTTTTCTTAAAGGAAAATAATAGATAAAATCCGTCTTTTAATCTGCCTGTGTTGTTTTTTATAACAGAATATCCTCTTCTTCTGCATTTATTTCTATCTACAGCTTTTGGGTAGACCTTTTTTGATACAGAAAAAGCTATTTTTGTTATATTTTCAGGAGAATTTGTACTGTTCTTTGCTAAAAATAAGGTTAGGTTTTGGGAGTGAAACCTTTTTCCTTGGTTTAAAATAAAAGAAAATTCCTTTCTTTTTATCCTTCTTTCTTTTGGGAGCATCTGTAAATTATACTACTTCTTTACAGTAGTTATAGCTTTTCTACCTTTTCTTCTTCTTCTCAAAAGAGTGTTTCTTCCTGTCTTTGTTTTGCTTCTAACAAGAAAACCGTGTGCTTTTGCTCTTTTTCGCTTTTTTGGTTGGTATGTTTTAGACATATTTTTGTTTTAGTGGTGAAGAATTATTCACTACGCTTGTACACATATTATTAACATATCTAGAGGTTTTTAACAAGTACTATCTTTTTTCCTTTTCTATATAATATGTCTCATGATAGATAACAAAAAACTTTGGGACAGTGTTTTAGTTGAGATGGAGTTAACTTTATCTAAACCAAACTTTAACACATGGTTCAAAGATACATCTATTGTAAAACAAGAAGATGGTGCTGTTTATCTCGGAGTTCCAAATACTTTTGTTCAAGACTGGCTAGGAAGTAAATTTCACAACCTCATACTAAAAGCTCTCAGAAATTTATCTGGAAATATACAATCTCTTCACTATGTAATATCAAAAGAGGACAGCAGAGACAAGATAATTCAAGAAAAACCTCACCAACCAACAAAAGAGCTACCTATGGTTGATGCTTACATAAACAAAGAGGACAACCTTAATCCTCGATATACTTTTGATTCTTTTGTTGTTGGTCCATTTAATGAATTTGCTCATGCGGCTAGTCAGGCTGTTATTAAAAAACCGGGAATTGTTTACAATCCTCTGTTTATATACGGAGGTACAGGACATGGAAAAACACACTTGATACAGGCGGTAGGGAATCATTTAAAAAACAATAATAGAAAAGTTTTTTACACTACTTCAGAAAAATTCTCTCAAGAATTTATCAACGCCCTACAACTAAACAAGCCTAATTTCTTCAAGGAGAAGTATAGAAAATACGACGTTCTTATTATGGATGATATTCAGTTCTTTTCTGGAAAAATGAAAATTCAAGAGGAGCTTTTTCATCTTTTTAACCACCTTTACGACAACAATAAACAAATTATATTTTCATCAGATAAGCATCCTGGACTAATACAGGATTTGGAGGATCGTCTAAAATCAAGGTTTAGTGCAGGAATGATCGTGGATATACCAACACCAGATAATGAGTCTAGAGCAGCCATTATACGAACAAAATCAGCCTCTGGAAGATATCCTTTATCTAAAGAGGTAATAGACTACCTGGCTTATTCTGTTGTTGGAAACATAAGAGAGCTTGAAGGTATTATAAACTCTATAACCTGTCAGTCAGATCTAAAAGAAAGAGAGCTTACCTTGGTAGAGGTTAAAAACTTTGTAAAAAACAACACAAAACCGAAAAAGCTTGTTTCCACAAAAGAAGTTGTTAAAGCTGTAGCTGATTTTTATAATATAGAAGAACAGCAGATATATGATAAAACTAGAAAAAAAGAAATTATCAAACCTCGACAAATAATAATGTTTATTCTAAGAGAAGATTTTAACATATCCTACCCAGCAATAGGGGAAAAACTTGGAGGAAGAGATCATACAACAGTGATGCACTCCTGTGAAAAGATCAAAAATGACCTAAAAACTGACGAGTCTTTGGTTCAAGAGATGACACAGCTTCGATCTATCTTTGTGTAAAAAACTGTGTATAGTGTGTAGATAAGCTACTTAAAATGACTGTTGTGACTGTGTACTAGTTATAACAACTTTATTAAACACATAGTTTTCCACACTTTTACCACAGTTATCCACATAGCATTTTATTAAAGTACGGCTATAAATATGGATATATAAGAATAATCCAGATATACACAGACCTAATACTAATAGATTTCTTAAAAAGATAAAAAAGCTAAAATTACTACTATGAATATAGAATGTATAAAAGATAGGTTAGCATACGCTGTAGCAAAGGCTGAAAGGATAACAGGGAAGAATATAACTTTACCAGTTCTTTCTTGTATTCTTTTAGAGGCTGAAAATTCTACACTAACAATAAAATCTACAAACTTGGATTTAGGTATAGAAGTCAGCATTCCTGTAAAAGTTAATTCTCCTGGTAGAGTAGCTGTTTCTGGATCTATTTTGTATAACTATATTTCAAACATTACAAACGATAAAAATGTAAACCTAGAAGAGTTATCAGGTAATCTAAAAGTTTCAACAAAACATTCAGAATCTATAATAAAAGCATTTCCAGTTGATGATTTTCCAAACATACCAAAAGTTGTGAGTGATAAACCTTTTACTTTTAATGTTCCAAGTTTAATAAAAGGTTTTAAATCTGTTATGTACAGTTCTTCTGTTTCAACAATAAGGCCTGTACTATCCAGTATTCTACTAGCTTCAGAAGAGGATAGTGTTGTGTTTGTTGCTACAGACTCTTTTAGGTTGGCAGAAAAAAAGGTTGGAGTAAAAAAACATAAAGAATTTAATCAAATACTAATACCGTTTAAGAATGTTAATGAGATAATAAGAACTCTTGAAGATATAAAAGAAGATGTAAATGTTTATCTAAATGAAAATCAAATAGCTTTTTCTTTTGAAGATATATACCTAACATCTAGGGTTATAGACGGTGTTTTTCCAGACTATAAACAGATTATTCCAAAAGAAATAAAAACAGAGGTTACTGTTTTAAAACAAGATCTATTGAGTAGTTTAAAAATATCAAACATATTTTCTGATAAATTTAGTCAGGTGACATTTTATATATCTCCAAAAGATAAAATATTTAGGATAACAACAAAAAATATAGATATAGGGGAAAATATAAACAATCTAGATGCTGTTTCAAAAGGGGACAATATAACAATAAGTTTTAACTATAAATATATAATCGACTGTTTTCAATCAATTGACTCAGATTCAATGACTCTATCTATATCAGACAGTAGCAAAGCAATGGTTATAAGTGGTTCTGGAGATAAAACTTTCACATATCTGGTTATGCCTATGAATAAATAAACATAGTCTATGTTTAATATAGATCATTATCTAAAAAGATTTTCAAAGAAAATAAATTCCATTGATTTTGATAAGGAAAAAATAGTAGAAGTGGTTAATAGTTTTACAAAACTTAATATAAAAAAAGAGGATATCGAAGTAAAAGACTTTAAGATTTATATAAAGACAAGCCTGGTAGGGAAGAACCAGTTATTTATATATAAAAATAAACTACTAGAAGGTATAAAATCATCAACAGACAATAATTTTATTGATATAATCTGATTTTATTGAAATCCGTGCTCAGTAGCCCAAAGTCGAACAGAGTACTCCCAGTGATCAAATTGAGGGTCAATAGAAGGATTCGTTGGTTGTGATCCTCTAGGATCATCTTTATTTATCCAATATAGAATAGAATGAACACCTCCACTAAGGGTTTCTTGTTGTGAAATATCATTATTTAGAGTTGTCGAAGGGTCTATGTTTGATATACCACCCTGCCATTTGCCTCTAAGAATAGGTTTTAAACTAAAAGAATCCTCTTTTTGGGGTTTTGTAAACTTGTTTCCAGGATCTGTTTTTATAATTTCATCCATAAAAGCTCTCCACATTGGAGCAACAATAAGGCCAGAAACTTTTTTTGCCATAGGTGTGTTGTCGTTGTTTCCCGCCCATGTTCCGACAACAATATCTGGAGTATACCCAATAATCCAAGCATCTTTATAGTTGTTTGTTGTACCAGTTTTTACTGCCACATCTCTACCAGGGAAATAAATAGAAGAGTTAGATCCATACAATGGTGTTCTCGCGACGTTATCATTTAATATATCGGAAATTTTTCTGGCAACCTCTGAATCTAAAACCTGTGACGGTCTTTGTGTAAATTGTTCTAAAACTTTTCCATTTTTATCTTCCACTTTCAAGATTGAATTATAGTAGTTTCTTACACCTTCTGTTGCAAAGACTCCATAAGCAGAAGTCATTTCAAGAAGCGATACCTCACCACCTCCAAGAACCAAAGTAAGTCCATACTGGTTTGGATTTCCTAAGCTGGTTATTCCCATATTTTCCGCTAGGTCTATGGAGTCTTTTATTCCTGCAAGATAAAGAGCTTTAACTGACGGAACGTTTATTGATTGAGCAAGAGAGTCTCTCATTGTCATAGGCCCTCTAAAGTTATCATCGTAGTTTCCAGGAGAGTAGCAGTCGTTATCGCTAGTAAAATTATTTGATTCACATCTTACGGAAAATTGTGTTGGAACATCAAATAAAACTGTTTCTGGAGTATAGCCTTTAGAAAAAGCTTCAGCATAAACAAAGGGTTTAAATGTTGATCCTGGTTGTCTGTGAGCCGTTGTTACATTAAATTGACCGTCAATCTTTGTTTCAAAATAATCTCTAGATCCGACCATAGTCAATATTCCTCCGGTTTTTGGGTCTATTGCAACAAAAGCGTCATTTGTTCCATTAAAACTTTTCTCGTTTATTTCGGCGTATTGTTTTGCTATAGCCTCCGCTTTTGCTTGTAAATCGTAGTTTAGTGTTGTTGTAACCTTTAGTCCACCTTGTTCTAACACATCTTCGCCATATCTCTCTTTTAAATAATCAATAACAAACATTACAAAATGAGGTGCGCGTATTCCTAACTTTGACTGAGGAACAAACTCAACTTTTTCATTTAACGCCTGACTGTATTCTTCCTCTGTTATTTTTTTATCTTTAAGCATTTCACTCAGAACAAGGTTTTTTCTTGTATCAAGCTGGTCTTTGTGTTTTCCGTAAGGGGAGTAGTACGATGGGGCCTGAGGCAAAGCAGCAAGATAGGCCGCTTCTGCTAAAGTCACGTCATTTGCTGTTTTGCTAAAGAAGTTTTGGCTAGCTTCCTCTACCCCGTATATAGTTCCTCCATAAGGATTTTCATTTAGGTACATACTCAGGATCTGTTCTTTTGATGTTATTCTGTCTAGTTTTACAGCCAGGACTATTTCTTTTAGTTTTCTAATAGGCCCTCCCAAAAATGATTTATCACCAGTTAGGAGAGAATTTTTTACAACCTGTTGAGTTATAGTTGATCCACCTTGTGAGTATTCACCAGAAAAAGTGTTGACTAATATAGCTCTCAAAAAAGATGATGGTTTAAATCCATGATGAGTATAAAAATCTTTATCTTCTATAGATATGGTAGCGTCTTTTATTTTTTGAGATATTTGGTCTATAGGCACAATAGTTCTCTTTGTTTTGTTATATACATCATAAAGAAGTATTTTTCCCGTACTATCATAGATCTTTGTGGACTGACTAACTTTTCTTTCCTCGATAGACTCTAGTGAGGGTATTTGAAAGGTAGAAACCCATATAAGTAGAAGGCCCGCCATTATTACACCACAAGAAAACAAAAAAACCGCAATATTTCTCAAGCCGTGCTTACGCAAAAAGTTTTTTTTCATGTCTCGTATTTTACCATATTTGTGGTAAAGTAATAACATGTTTAGCTTTTCAAAACCTAAAATAATAACTAATGAGGAATTAATCAACAATCTTCTTGCTAGGGGCGTAGAAGAAATTATTGATAGAGATAATTTAAAAAAAAGATTACTCGAAGGAAAACAATTAAGAATAAAACTTGGAATAGATCCAACTAGCCCAAATATTCATATAGGTAGAGCAATACCACTACTGAAGTTAAAAGATTTTCAAGATCTCGGTCACAAGGTTGTTTTTATAATAGGAGACTTTACTGGAGTTATTGGAGACACTTCGGACAAAGATAGTGAGCGACCAATGCTATCAAAAACTCAAGTAGAGCAAAATATGAAAAACTATATAGCTCAGGCAGGGAAAATAATTGATATTAAAAAGTGTGAAATTCATCACAACAGTAAGTGGTTAGAAAAAATAAGCTACAGAGAGCTTGGTTCTCAGGCTGACACATTTTCTCTGAGCAATTTTATCTCTAGAGAAAATATTAAGAAAAGATTGGATGCGGGGAAGAGAGTCTCTTTGAGGGAACTTTTGTATCCACTTATGCAGGGATACGACTCTGTAGCTGTTAGGGCCGATGTGGAAATAGGGGGCACAGACCAAAAGTTTAATCTCTTAGCTGGAAGAGAATTGCAAAAGATGTATAAACAAAGACCTCAGGACATTTTAACTAACGGACTCATAGAAGGTCTCGATGGGAGGAAAATGAGTTCAAGTTGGGGGAATACAATAAATCTTACTGACTCGCACGTAGATATGTTCGGTAGAGTCATGTCTTTAAGTGATGATTTGATCATAAAATATTTTAATCTAACAACCAGAGTGCCGTTAGATATGATTAAAAAATACGAGGAACAGTTAAGTAGTGGAGTAAATCCAAGAGATATAAAAATAAAGCTCGCTTACGAGATCGTAAAAATGTATCACGGTGAAAAGTTGGCCAAAGGGGCACAAGATAATTTCGAAAAAACTTTTTCAAAAGGGGGTATTCCTGAGGAAGTTTTGGAGTTGCATGTAGGCAAGGATTCTAAATTGGTAGATATTCTTTTGTCAGAGAGTATAGTGTCTTCAAAATCAGAATTTAGAAGACTTGTTCAGGATGGAGCAGTCACTACTCTAGAGTCAGATTCAAAAGTAGAAGATGTCGAGGCTGTAGTTTCTTCTGCTACTTATAAAATAGGCAAAAGAAGGTTTGTGAAAGTAAAAGTCTTATAAAGTAAAAGAGAAACAAAAACCACACAAATGTGTGGTTTTTGTTTTATAGGTTTCTATAGAGGATCCTCATCATCAAACTTGTCTGCATCTGCATCTTCGGCCTCCTCTTCTTCTATAGCGTCATCGATCCGAATAGAGTCTCTCAATGGATCTTCTGGCACATCTTCTGAATGGAATCCGTCATCCAAATCATCCACCAAGTCATCATCATCGTCTGCTTTTATTTTTTTTGGATCAAATTCGTCGTCAAACTCGTTTAATTCTTTCTCTTCGTCGTCCATTTTTTTATGAAAATAATTTATAATTATTCTATAAAAGTATTTTATAGATTTTCCATATTTGTACCAGATTGAGAATTTTTTGCAAATATTGATTTTTGTGGATAACTCATAAAGTGTTTTTAAATTGTTTTTTCGGTCTAAATCTGTATAGTAACAGTATGTTTATAGATGAGCTAACTTTGAATATTTGGGCTGGCAATGGCGGAGACGGCATTGTTTCTTGGCGTCACGAAAAGGGTATTGACCATGCGGGGCCTGGTGGAGGTGATGGTGGGCGAGGGGGGAACGTATACCTGAAAGGCGTCAGGGATATAGCAAGACTTTCAGAACACCGGTTTGTAAAAGAGTTCAAGGCTGAAAATGGAGAAAATGGCAAAGGCAACCTAATGCATGGTGCTGCTGGAAAAGATTTAACACTAGAACTTCCTATTGGCAGTGTTATTAAAAATACAGAAACAGGAGAAGAGGTTGAGGTTTTAACAGAGGAGCCTATATTTTTTCTAAAAGGGGGTTGGGGTGGATATGGTAACGATCATTTTAAAGGACCCGTAAATCAGAGACCAAAAGAGTTTACTTTGGGAAAGCCCGGTCAAGGAGGAGAATTTTTCATAGAGCTAAAGCTCCTTGTTGATTTGGGTTTAGTTGGTTTACCGAACGCAGGCAAATCGAGTCTACTCAACTGTTTAACAAACGCAAAAGCAAAAGTTGGAAACTATCAGTTTACAACACTCGCTCCGAACCTAGGAAGTTTTTATGGTTATGTTATGGCGGATATTCCCGGTCTTATTGAGGGGGCTGGAGAGGGTAAGGGTTTAGGCCACAAATTTCTTAGGCACATAGCTCGAACAAAAGCTATTCTACACTGCATTTCTTGTGAGAACGAAGATCCTATGTCTGTATATTTAACAATAAGAGATGAGTTGAAAAAATACGATCCAATCCTGTGTGACAAACCAGAGTATATTTTGCTAACAAAGACAGATCTTGTAGACGCGGACACACTAGAATCTTATGTAAATTTATTTAAGAAACAAAAAGTTATGACACTGTCTATTATAGATGACGAATCAATCAAAAATTTAACTACAGAGTTATCAAGAGTTCTTAATAGTTTATAATACAAGCATATGGATGACTATAAAATGACAATAGGTTTGGAAATACATGCCGAGTTAAAAACAAAAAGTAAAATGTTCTGCGGATGTAAGAATTCTCCAGACGAGGGGGAGCCAAACGCTTATACTTGTCCTGTATGTATGGGTAACCCAGGAACTCTACCTATGATAAACAAAGAAGCTGTAAAGAAGGTTCTGTTGGTTGGAACAGCTGTTGGAGGAAGCCTAGCTGATTTTACAGAGTTTGATCGAAAGAACTACTTTTATCCTGATATACCAAAGGGCTATCAGATTAGTCAGTATAAATACCCGCTAGTTTCCGGAGGCTCTTTGGCTGGTATAAAACTAACCAGAATACATCTAGAAGAAGATACAGCAAAATCTACACACGATACACCAGGTGTCAGCCTTGTTGATTTTAATCGTGCTGGAGTGCCTCTAATGGAGCTTGTTACCGAACCAGTTATACATAGTGCAGAAGAAGCTATGAATTTTGCAAAAGAGCTACAACTTATACTTCAGTATTTGGATGTGTCTGACGCAAATATGGAAAAAGGCGAAATGAGAGTTGAAGTGAATATATCTGTATCTAATACAGATAAGTTTGGTACAAAGGTTGAAGTTAAAAATATAAACTCTTTTAGAGCTGCAGGTAAGGCAATAGATTTTGAATTTGCTAGACAGGTAGAACTTTTAAAAAAGGGGGAGAGCGTAGTTCAAGAAACTCGAGGTTGGGATGAGAATAGAGAAGTAACATTTTCTCAAAGATCAAAAGAGAATGCTAACGACTATAGATATTTTCCAGATCCAGATTTGCCAAAGCTTGTGTTAAGTGAGATTCCGGAATTTAACAAAGAAGCTCTTTTAAAAGAAATTCCAGAGTTACCAGCTGACAAGAGAAAGAGATTTGCTGGTGTTGGAATTAAACCAGAGGATATTGAAGTTTATATTAACAATGGTAAGGCTTGTGCCTTTTTTGAAGAAGTTATGCTAAAAGATTCAAATCCTGAGTTTGTTAAGTTAGCATCAAATTACATTATCTCAGATATAATAGGTATGTCTAAAAATCTTAGTAAGGAGTTTGTTTTGGGCGGATTAAGTACAGATTCATTTTGTAAATTGTTGAGTATGATTATTGGAGGCCAGTTGTCTTCACGTGGAGCCAAAGACACTCTAAAAGCAATATTTGATGTTGGAGGTGATCCTGAAGTTGTTGCTAGTGAGAAAGGGTTGATACAAAAAAATGATCCAGAAGAGATAACAAAATTAGCTGAAAAAATTGTGCAGGAAAATCCAGAAATGGTAGCCGAGTACAAATCAGGAAAGGAATCCAGAATACAGTTTTTTGTGGGGCAGGGAATGAAACAGACTGGAGGTTCGCTAAATCCAGAACTATTCAAAAAAATAATTATAGAAATTTTGAAAAAATAATAAAAAATATCTCATCAAAAAGATGAGATATTTTTTATTATGGTTAAAAAGTTGTTATTGACACAACACAATTAATATTTTCCTTTGTTTTTTAAAATAATAAAAATTTTTTATTATTATTATTGACGAGACTTGTTTGATGTTATTTTATTTTTTTACGATCGTGGACGTTATAAATCCAACAGATTAGACATCAGGCTTTTTAATGGGAGAGAGACGACGCCAATTTAGTCAAAGTGATTTGAATTTTTTGGATCATTAGTCAACGTAGGAATATGAATAAAAGATTTATAAAGATATATAAACATTGATAATATTTTAATAAACAATATAAATTATTATCAATGTTATTTTTTAATTTTTTAAATTAAATTAATAATTTTTTTTATTCAAATATCGACCACTTTTACGCTCCAGACGGTCATCCTTTGATCTCAAAGTAATTTTTTTAGAGCCAAGTCACATTCCAACAGTTCTTTATCAAGAGATTTAATTTTTAGCTAAAGCCCAAAAAAAGATAATACTGATTTAAAAAAACAATCTCGTTTGTCCGAGAAAGTGTTTGTTATCCACATATTTTTCTGTTTTTGATAAAGCTTCATCGATATAATTTTCATCAATGGGTTCAGATTTATTTTTTGATAATAAGAAGTTCATCCCTGTTAGAGACGCTAGCGCTCTTACAGGCTACTCAAAAGACTACATCGGTCAGCTTTGTCGAGGAAATAAAATTGACTCAAGAAGAGTTGGTAAAATTTGGTATGTTTGTGAAGATTCAATTTTGAATTATAAGCCTGCTTCAAAGGAAAATTCAGAGAGTGTTTTATCAATATCTCGGATAGACGAGATTTCTGAAACTGCTAAAAATAATGAAATCTCGGATGGAAAAAAAGAAGAAAATTCAGTTTATCTAAAAGTAGATGAAAAATTTGTTTCAAAAAATTATGATTTCTTTGATTTTGGAAAGAAGGTCGCGGTTGTTTTTGTTGCTATTGTTACTTTTGGTCTAGTCTCCGTGTTCGGTGGTGGTGTTGTGGAGTCGTCAGCTAATTTTGTTGGAGGAGGGGTTTCTATGGTTGCATCTGTCGTAACTTCTTTTTCAGGAGGTCTAAATCCAATAGACCACTCAGGAGTTGTTGTTTATAGAAAAGTTAATTCTTGGTTTGAAACTGGAGTTTATTCTCCAATAGCAAGTTTGTTTAAGAAAAATAACACAACAAATATTTATGTTGCAAAAACACAACCAATCAATGAGACAACAAAAACAACATCAGTTAATATAAAAAATTCAGGAACAGCTGTCGCAACTTCTTCAATAAAAAATGTTGTAGCTATAAATTCAACGCCAACACAAACAACAAAAGTTATAAACAACACACAAGTTATAGAAAGAATAATTGAAACAAATTATTCTGGAATAACAAAAGAAGAATTAGAAACAAGACTCCAAATTTTGAACAATGATATATTGTCCAGATTTAGTTCTTTGGGAACTGGAGGTGGTGGAAGTGTGACAAACATATATCAACAGATAGCTCAAAGTCAACGAATTGATCAGTTGGCTAATACTGTTATAAGCAATCCAACTATAAATGGAGGATCAATCAATAACGCGACTATAAATGGAGGTTCAATATCAGTAAGCTCTGCAAGTCTTGGAACAACAACTCTAAACAATCTAACAGTATCAAACACATCAACTTCTACATTTGCTGGAGGAATTGCTGTTTCAGGCGGTTGTGTTTCTGTAAATGGCGTTTGTCTCGGAACTGGAAGTAGTGGCTATTCTATAGTACAGGATGAGGGTGGAGCTCTTGCTGCTAGATCAACCATAAACTTTGTTGGTGGTGGTGTTGTGGCCTCTGACTCTGGATCTGTTACTACTATAACAATTAATGGAACATCATTTACTGGATCACCAAACTCTATAGTTGCCACAGATGCAAGCGGGGCACTTATTGCGACAGGCACACAACTAACTGTTGGTAATTTGATTTCTACAACAACTGCCGGATCATACTTCTCTGGAAATCTTGGAGTTGGCACAACTTCACCTTATGCACCACTTTCTGTTGTTGGCCAGATTGTTGGCTCATACTTTACAGCTACAACAACAGCTACATCAACCTTTGCTGGAGGAATTCAGGCAAATACTCTTAATATAACTTCAAACTCTGCAACATCTAGTTTTGCTAACGGAATAAATATTACAGGAGGATGTTTTGCTGTTAATGGTACATGTTTCTCTGGAACAGGATCTTCACCACTAACATTTACTTATCCTCTACAAGAGTCATCTAATATAGTGTATCTTGCTTTTGGAACAACAACAGCAAATACATGGTCTTCATTACAAACCTTCAACTACTCATCATCAACAGCATACTCAACATTTGCTAATTCATCATCAACTCTAGCTTCTATTGGAACACTAAACCTACCATCACTGACATCAGGATTCCTAGGAGTAGGAGCTAATGGTTCTACATACTCATTTGCTACATCTACTATAAAGACATCACAACTAACAAATGATGCAGGATTCACTTCATACGCATTCCCATACACAGTAAACACAAACTACAACTCAACATCTACAGCAATCGGATTCACTAACGGTATATTCTCACTATCTTCTACAACACTAAACGGAACAAAACTATCTGACCTATCACAAGGATTTGCATTCACAGGA
>CBFIEZ010000018.1:0-14467 GCA_965661755.1 Minisyncoccia bacterium | reverse complement strand
CTAGAAAAGACTAGAGAAAATATTGAAAAAGTAGAATCTTTGAGAAGAGAGATAATGCCTCATCTAAAGTTTTTGAAAAAGCAGGTGGAAAAAGTAGAAAAGGCTATTCAGATGAAAGATGAGTTACAAAAAGAAGCTTTGGAATACTGTAAGCGAGAGGATGAATATATAAAAAGAACAGAAGAGAAAATAAAAACAGAAAAAGAACCTCTGTTACACAAAGAAAAAGAACTAGAAAGAGAGCTCAAGGAAGCTAAAACTATATTGGAAAATGCAAAAAACAAAGACGAGAAGTCAGAGGAATTGATCAGGTTAGAGAGTGACTTACATAAATCTAGAGACGAAAAAGACCGTTTGTTTAGAGATTTTGGTCGCATAGATGGTGAGCTGGTTTCTCTGGTAAAAATGGTAAAGAAACAGCAGGAGATAGCTAGTTCAATGGAACACAAAACTGTGACACTGGTTTCTGTGGAAGAACTTTCTGTAAAAATAGAAGAAAAAATAAAGAGAGCAAAAGATATAAAAGATGTAGAAGGTCTACTAAAAGCGCTTGATGAAGTTTATTCTCTCGTATCTGACTTTATAGATTACAACAAAGACAAAGTAGAAATGTCGCTTATTGCTGATGTACAGAAAGATATAGATGGTTTGGAGAAATCAAAAAAAGAGTTGGAAGAAAAACTGAGTGATATAAAAAAGAGAGAAAATGATCTATCTGTAAAATATAACAATTTAAAAAATGAAATAGAAAAAGAAAAAGATTCAAACAGAGATGCAGAAAAGGCAGTTTTCAGAATAATGGCAGAGTCTCAGGAGATTAGATCAAAAATACACTCTATTCATAGTGAAGAAGAGACTCTGAGAGTTGTGAAAGAAGATTTCAAAAGAGAGTTAACGGAGCTTGGGATGCTCTTGGGTACTCATATATTGCAGTTCCAAAACCTAGAGTTTGATTTCTCCGAACCAAGATCTGAACAAGAAGAAAGAAGACGAAGAATGGAGAAAATCAAAATCCGTTTAGAAGATTCTGGTGGAGCTGGTGGTGCTGATGTTATGAAAGAATATACAGATGCTACAGAGCGAGACGCTTTTCTGGCGAAAGAATTGTTGGATCTAGAAAATTCGGCAACATCTCTAACTGACCTCATAAAAGATTTGGATGTGAGACTGTCGACAGAGTTTAAAAATGGTTTGGATAAAATAAACAGAGAGTTCAAAGAATATTTTTCTCTGATGTTTGGTGGAGGAGAAGCTCATCTATCTGTATCACTACCTCCGAAAAAGAAGAAAGATACTGATATTCTGATGAATGATGATGAAGATATTTTTAGTGAAACTGAGTCTTTGACATCTGAGGGCGACAGCCTCGAGGGCATAGACATAGATGTCAACCTACCAAAGAAAAAAGTAAAAGGACTTATGATGTTATCTGGTGGTGAAAGAGCGCTGACATCTATTGCTCTACTTTTCGCTATATCTCAGGTAAACCCACCACCGTTTATTATTTTGGATGAAACTGATGCTGCACTAGATGAAGCCAACTCAAAGAAATACGCAGATATGATAGAGAATCTTTCAAAACATTCTCAGCTTATTGTCATAACTCACAACAGAGAGACAATGTCTCGTGCGGGACTGTTATACGGAGTGACTATGGGTCTAGGTGGTGGGTCAAAACTACTCTCTGTTTCTTTCGAAGACGCACTATCTGTGGCAAAGTAGTTTGACCATATTGTTTGTTGAATGTATTGTTTGTTTAGATTGCAAAATTCATGAGCTAAGGCTCAGGAGGTTTCCATGGACTTTTCACAGATTGCTTGGACCACTTTCAGTTTCGGAGCTTTCCTCGTCTTGGCTTTTATCGTTCTATACTTTCTTGCTGGGATAATCCCATACCTGCCAATCATCAAGTTCGGACTGGGACTCTTTGTCCTTCAAGATGGAGTTGATAAGACTCTTAGAGAAATCAAGAGTCATCTTCTTCAGTGTCGCAAGGAAAGTTTAGACAAGAGAGAGAAACTCAGTGCTCTCATGGAGGAGACTCCTCCTGCTTCCGGTCAAAGAATAGAGGATGCTCATTCCGACTTCTACTGGGCCGATAAAGCGGTTAGGCTAAATGAGTTCAGACTCTACCGTGCTATCGCCATAGCTCTTCTTCTTGGTAAGGTCGATATTGCAAGGCGATATATGGAGTAGTAGCCGTCGCGTCGACGGGCACATAGCTGTGCCTCGACGGGCGGCTTTTGTGTTTTATGCCAAACTATAATCCAAAACTCTTCTATCTAGATCTGCAGATACTACTTTGAACTTTACAGAGTCACCAAGCATAAATTTCTTTCCAGTTTTTTCACCCTTTAGAGTGTAGTTTTTTTCATCGAGAGAGTAGAAGTCATCACCTATATCACGAATTTTTACCATACCTTCACATTTTGTTTCTTTATCTTCTATAAATATTCCAAACTCTGAAACCCCAGTTATTGTTCCTTCGAAAGTTTCTCCAATACGTTCCATCATATATTCAACCTGTTTATATTTAACACTAGCTCTTTCTGCGTCGGAAGCCCTCTTTTCTAGTTCACTAGATGCTATACATATACTTTCAAATTTCTGGTATTCATCGAGTTCGATTTTGCCACCCTTTAGTTCTCGTTCAAGGAAACGATGCACTAGTACGTCTGGGTATCGTCGTATAGGTGATGTAAAGTGTGTGTAGTAAGCAAAAGCCAAACTGAAGTGTCCAATATTTTTTGTAGAATAAACTGCTTTTTGCATACTTCTAACAGTCGCTGTGTTTATGAGTTCCTCGTTTGGAGTTCCTTTTGCTTCTGCTAGGAGTTTGTTCAGATCTTTTGAAGTCACGTCTCCTTCGTTATTGTGTAGATCAAAACCTAGAGCTTTTAGAAAGACTGCGAGGTCTTTGATTCTGTCTTTGTCTGGTTTTGCGTGAATTCTGTAAACAGACTGCCAACCTTTTTTCTTTATATCTTGGTTCTGTGACATAAATATAAATTTTGCTACAGCTCTGTTTGCAAGTAGCATATATTCTTCAACAAGTTTGTGTGCATCCAGTCTTTGTTTTCTATAAACAGATAGGGGCTTACCTTTTTCATCTAGAACGAACTTTACTTCGTCTGTTTCAAAAACCATAGCACCGTTATTTATTTTATTTTTTTCTAGAATCTTTGCTATCTCTCTCAATTTTCGCAGTTCTGGCTGGAAAGGTCCGTCTTGTTTTCCGTCCATTACTTCCTGTGCATCTTCGTATGTAAAACGTCTGTCACTGTGTATTACAGTTCGTCCAAACCATTCATCTAGAACTTTTGCATTACTGTCTATTTTGAAAACTGCAGAAAAAGTTAGTTTGTCTTCGTTTGGATTTAGGGAACAAAGGTCGTTTGATAGAACTTCTGGTAACATCGGTATTGTTCTGTCTACTAGATAAACAGAAACACCTCTCTTTTCTGATTCTCTATCTAGTTCTGATCCAGGAGTCACAAAGTGTGATACATCAGCGATATGCACACCTATCTCATATGTTCCGTCACCCAAGTCTTTGAAAGATATTGCGTCGTCAAAATCTTTTGCCTCCAATGGGTCAATAGTCATTGTTATGGTATCCCGCATATCTCTTCGGTTTTTTATTTCATCTGCTAGAGTTGCTTTATAGTTTTCTAGTATCTTTTCCGCCTCAGCTATTTCTGCGGGAGGGAATTCGACACGGAATCCTTTTTCCAAAACTATAGATTCCATTTCAGCATTGTTTTCACCTTTTTTACCGATAACTTTTATTATTTCTCCACGTAATGTATTCCAGTCAGCTATTCTGACTAAAACCTTTGTATCGGCTGGGATGTTCTCGTTGTCTTCCAAAAAAATATCCACATACATTCTTTTGTCGTCTGGAACGACATATGTTTTTCCGTTATTTATTTCAACATTACCTACGAACTCTTCTTTTGCTCGTTTTATTATCTTCTCAACTCTTCCTTGTTCTCGATTTTTTATTTTTTGACCTAGTAAAACAACCTCAACAGTATCTCCATGAAAGGCTCTGTTAACATTTGAAGGTTGGATTTCTATACTATTTGTTCTGTCTTTTATTTCTGGGTTAGGGTCAAAGAAACCAACACCTTTTGTGTTGATGCTTATGGGACCTATTAGAGGTTCGTTTTTCATATTGCCGATATAGTAGCAAATTATGAGTTATTTGACCATTTTATACTATTTTGTTACTATAGGGGCCATGTTAAAAATACGATTACAGAGAGTAGGAAGAGTTCACGAACCTGCGTACAGGCTTGTTTTGACTGATTCAAAAAACTCAACTAAAAGTGGTAGATATATAGAGTCTCTAGGAAGCTATGATGCTCGAAGAGGAGAAAAGTCAGAACTAAAATCAGACAGAATAAAAGAGTGGATTGGAAAGGGTGCTCAGCTATCAGGCACAGTTCATAACCTATTGGTTTCAAAGAAAATAATAGAAGGAAAGAAAATCAACGTTCTTCCTCTAAAGAAGGCTATAGTTAAAGACGTTCCAGTAGAAGCTTCTGCACCAGTACAGGCTCCAGCAGAAGAAGTAGCTCCAGCAGAGGCAACAGCATAAGTTGTTTGACTCTATACTTTTAACTTATTACAATTAATACGGTAGGGTTTGGTTTATAATATTAACTGAAATTCATGGAACAAGACGTAAAATTTCTCGATTTTGTAATTAAGGCTCTAGTTGAAAAACCAGATGAGGTAAAAATCACTAGGACAGTTGATGAAATGGGAGTCCTCATGACTCTGGATGTTAACAAGGACGATATGGGTAAGATTATCGGCCGAGAGGGTAATACAGCAAAGGCTATCAGAACTCTGCTTCGAGTTGTTGGTATGAAAAATAACTCAAGAGTAAACCTAAAGATAAATGAGCCTGCTGATGGAGGTAGAGATATGAAGTTTGGAAGTGCTACAAAGTCTCTAGATGAGGCGATGGACGATCTAAAACTATAATCTCACTTAGTTTTAAAACACTAAACAAAAGGTCCCGAAATGGGGCTTTTTGTTTACATAAAGTTAATTTTGTGTTAAAATATTTTTATGAATTTTCATATTATAAGTCTTTTTCCAAACGCATTTGATTCGTATCTAAACGAGTCGATAATTTCTCGTGCAATAGAGGATAAGAAAATAAAAGTTTCTTTCTACAATCCTCGAGATTTTTCTTCTGATAAATGGAAAAGAGTAGATCAAAAGCCGTATGCGGGTGGTCCAGGTATGGTTATTCAAGCTCTGCCTGTTATAAAAGCTATAGAAAAAGCTATTTCAAAAACAAAGAGAAGAAAGCAAACGCTGAAAGCGAGTGGCCATGCGGCCACTGCTCGGCTTCGCGCGGTTGCAGATAGTCGTATGACCAAGGCTAAAATAAAAATAATATTTTTCTCACCTGGTGGAAAACAGTTTGATACTGACTATGCAAAGAAAACTGCAAAAAAATATACAGATATTATTTTTGTCTGTGGTAGATACGAAGGCGTAGACGCTCGTGTAAAAAAAGCTTTTAAAATGGAAGAAGTTTCTGTCGGACCCTTTGTTTTAACTGGTGGGGAACTACCAGCTATGATTGTGCTTGATTCTGTTTCTAGACAGATAGAGGGTGTATTGGGAAATTTTAATTCTCTAGAAGAATCTCGTGTTTCAAGTCATGATTCATATACACGACCAGAAGTTTTTGAATACAAAAAGAAAAAATACAGAGTGCCAAAAGTTTTGTTGTCTGGGAATCATAAAGAGATAGAAGAGTGGAGATTAAAAAACAAATAATAATTTTTGAGGCTCTCGATTTTCCAGCGAAAATCTCGTTCTAGTCCTCAGCTTTGAGTTGTCAATGAACCGAGCAAAGCTCGGACTTTGACAACACCATGCTCAAAGCCTGCGGGTGCTCAAAAATTATTATTTGTTTTTGTTTACTTGACTTATATCATAAAAGGTGCTATTATTGTAGTTGAAAGGAGGCCAGATGAGACTTCTTCTGAAGATGCTAGGCATCATCATCTGGGACTAGTGTAGTCCCAGAGTGACTCGGCTGTCTCCGTGGAATCGATCCCACGGGACAGCCGTCACCTACAACGCCCCAGGCGTTTTTTTTGTATTAAAAAACCACCCCGACCCAAGGAGGATATTTCTCCTCCTCGTGTCGCGACGGCGATTGTTTATCGAAAGAACTTGTTTAGGCCAGTACAGCCTCTCGGTTACTGGCCCTCGCTCGGTTGTTGTAGATTTCGAACTCGACGATGAGGTGAGCAAAGACCTCAACTCTTGCCGAGTCACTCTGGAGTGTGTTCAGGAACTGGTTGATGGAGGGATTCGTTGAAAGTTTATCCCTCCGAAGTGGGAATCCCCACATGGCGCACACTCTGTCTACGATCTCCCAATCGAACACCACTTCCGGGTGGTAGATGAGGAGTTCTTCGAGCGACTTGTCCATGTATTTCCTGTGATCCGGCATGTGACTGTCTCCTTCCAAGGAACAATGTTTACATTTTTTATTTTTACTGTCAAATGTTTTTTGTTAATAACTCTGTAGCTGGTACAATAGTTGGCATGCTTCAATCACAAGCTCTAGATATTTTAAAAATGGGAAAAAATGTTTTTCTTACCGGTCCTGCTGGTAGTGGAAAGACTCACGTTATAAACGCGTATGTAAAATATCTTAAGTCTCATGCTGTAGATGTTGCCGTAACTGCATCTACTGGTATTGCCGCAACACACATAGGAGGACAGACTATTCATTCTTGGTCTGGACTTGGTATCAAAGATACTTTGACTGACTATGATATAGAGACACTCATGGAGCGACAGTATCTATATAAAAGATTTGAAAAAACAAAAGTTTTAATAATCGATGAGGTTTCTATGCTTCATCATTTTCGACTCGACCTCATAGAATGGATTTGTCGTCAGATGAAAAGAAACGAAGCTCCGTTCGGTGGCATGCAGATTATTTTATGTGGGGATTTTTTCCAACTCCCGCCTGTTTCTAAAAGACGTTTTGACGGCTACGAGATTATTGAACCAGTAGAGTCAGAATTTGCTTTCAAAGCAGAAAGTTTTTTGAATTCAAAATTTACTATTTGTTATTTGTCAGAACAGCACAGACAGAAAGATAACCAGTATTTAAATATTTTAAATCAGATAAGGCAGAACAAGGTAACCCAAAAAACTGTAGATCTTTTGAAAAGTCGACTTAATGCTGATCCTGACACGGGAACTGTTATTACTCGACTGTATACCCACAATATTGATGTAGATGAGATAAATAAAAAACATTTGGGATTAATACAGACAAGTGAAAAAGTTTACAATATGACGTCCAAGGGTGCTCCGTCACTAGTGGATTCTTTGAAAAAAAGTTGTTTGTCGCCAGAAGTTTTAGTTTTGAAAAAAGGTGCACGTGTGATGTTTACAAAAAACCAGCCAGAAGGTGGTTTCGTGAATGGAACATTGGGAATTGTAAAAGATTTCGGTCCGTTTGGAGAGCCTATTGTAGAAACTAACAGCGGGATGACTTTTTCCGTTAGTCCTCAATCTTGGAAAATAGAAGAGGAAGGAAAAGTAAAAGCAGAAATAGAGCAACTACCTTTGCGATTGGCGTGGGCTATTACTGTTCACAAAAGTCAGGGAATGTCGCTCGACGCTATGGAAGTGGATTTATCAAAATCTTTTGTAAAAGGTATGGGCTATGTAGCTTTGTCGCGAGTAAGGTCTCTGGATGGTATGAAGCTACTCGGATTTAATGATATGTCGCTAGAGATAGATATGGAAGTTTTGGAAATGGATCAAAAGTTTCAGGAAAAATCAGATGAAGCAGTCGATAAACTACAGACGATGAATAGAAAAGAAATTGAAGATAAACAAAAAAAGTTTATTGAAAGTATCGAACCAGAGGAAAAATTGAAAATAAAAAGAAAGCAACCGCTGGAAGCGAGCAGTGGTCGTATGACCAAAAAAGAATTAAAGAAGTCTACACACGAAATAACTGCAGAAATGCTGGAACAGGAAATGTCGCTCGCAATGATCGCTGACAAACGTGGAATAAAACAAGAAACAGTAGTTTCTCATATTGAGGACCTAAAAAGAGAAAACAACTGTCCAGATGTTGATTATTTAAAAAAAGAGTTGAAACGTAGTGAGTTAGAAGAAATACTTAATGCGTTTGAAGAAGTTGATACAGATACTCTATCCTCAGTCTATAACTATTTATTAAAGAAGAAAAAGAAACCTAGTTATCTAAAGATTAGACTTGCTAGACTGTTTGTGAAAAAATAATAGATATGAAAAAGAAAGTTACAGTCAGTGACAAGATGCAGAAGTATACTTACTTTTTGACTGAACCGATTGGAAAAAATTTTGATAAAGAATTTAAACCAGCTCTTACACCGAAACAAATGTTAGGCCTCGGTGTATTTGGTGGGGTGTATATGCGTGATTGCACAAAAGAGTTTCCAAAAGATTGGTTTACAAAAGCAAAGTTCGCAAAAGACAAACGCGATGAAAGTTTCAATTTTTTCAAAATAAATGCTAGCCAGCCACTCTCTGTTTGGAGGAAAAAAGGTTGGATATTTGAGGAAGATCCTAGAGGCTGGTTTCAGTGGTATTGCCGGTACTATATGGGAAGGAGAATACCAGATGAAGATAAAAGGCAGATCGGTCGTTGGAAAAAAATGCGACGTCATGTTGGTCAGATAGTGGCAAACTGTAGACCTGGAGACATTTCTTGTAGACGAAGACAGAGACAAGCATTACTTCATTGGGCTTATGATTCTAGAAAAATATAAATTATGAAAAGAAATATTCTATATATATTTTTGTTGGGAGTGGCAATTCTAGGACTTTTCTTTTTTGTAAATTTTAGTAAAAATCCTCAGATAAAGAATTATCCTAGCAAGGGTCAAGATGTTATCGCCTTCGGTGATAGTTTGATTTTTGGTCAGGGCGCCTCCAGTAATGACAAAAATTTTATTTCTCTGCTTTCTCAAAAAATAGGCAAGAAAATAATAAACCTGGGTGTTCCGGGGAACACAACACAGGATGCATTAGATAGAATAAATGAGTTAGATAAGTACAATCCAAAAGTCGTTATAGTTTTGCTCGGTGGTAATGACTATTTAAAAAAGGTCCCAATAGAAACAACATTTAAAAACTTAGAAAAAATAATAAAAAAAGTTCAGGATAGGGGATCTGTTGTTTTGTTGCTCGGTGTGAGAGGAGGACTTTTAACTGACAAGTTTGATACAGAGTTTGAAAAGATAAGTTCAAAGTATCACACAGTATATGTTTCGAATGTTCTCTCTGGTCTCATAACAAATATGCAGTATATGTCCGACGCAGTTCACCCAAATGATTTGGGTTACGAAAAAATAGCAGATAGAGTTTATCCTGTTTTAGTTAAACTTATAAAATAATTCTAGTTTGACAGTAATTTAATATTATTTAGTATCTAATACAGAGCAGTTCTGCTCGAGGAGGTAAACTTGTCAGAGAGTATTGTTGTCCGCTGGCGTGATGGCAAGATGACTGATGTCACAGTCCAGTCAGATCAGGGTGGCGACCGCTGTTTCTACATCGGTAAGAAGTTTCTGTGTGGCGGGGTCGAAGTCGTGGTGACTTCGATAGACGCCGAACCGAAAGGAGATTTCATTGTCGTCAAGGGTTTGATGACTGGTCTCGAGCTCCGAGTGCCACCCAGTGATCTCGTCGCAGTCGAGACTCAGTTTTCTAACACGAGGTCAATACTTCCACCTAAGGAAGAGAGTGGACACCCCGATGGGTGCAGTTGCTAGCTCCCAAGTTCTAAACCTCGCGTGTGTTGTTCTCAACCACGCGAGGTTCGTTCGTATAAAAAAGTATATTTCAAAAAATAATGTTAAAATTATCAGATGAAAAATATTTTTGATCTTTTAAAAGAGTACAAATGGGTAATATTTTGGACTGTTGTTATTTTTACTATCACTGGTTTATTTGAATATTTTACAGGACGATCACCGTTAGGTCCTGACGGAAAGTTTGGACTGTGGGAAGCTAGTGTTTGGAGTTCTGAAAACTCTCAACGTGTAGCAGATGCTTATACTTTCTCACATATTATTCACGGCATGTTATTTTTTGGGCTTTTGCATTTGGTCGCCAGAAAGGTTCCAATGAAATATAAACTTGTTATGGCTTTGGGGCTCGAGGCTGGATGGGAAATTTTAGAAAATTCTCCACTAATAATAAATCGTTATCGTGAAGTAACTATTGCTCAGGGTTATGTGGGAGACAGTATACTGAACTCTCTATCTGATGTTGTATTTGCTGGTATAGGTTTTTCTATTGCTAGGTTTTCTAAATTTTGGGCTACAATATTTTTGATAATTTTGATGGAAATAGGTTGCCTGTTTTGGGTAAGAGATAATCTGACTTTAAATATTGTTATGCTAGCTTATCCTTCTAAAACCATACAACAGTGGCAGTCTGTTGGGCATTAATGTTTTATTTTAAAAAGGCTGTGATATAATTTATTTATTAAAATTTAATTCTTAAAAAAATGGAAGGAGGAAATAATCAAAATGTTTGTGGGGTTTGTGGATCAGGAAATGGTAGATGTGGTAAGTGTGGAAATATGTGTGGCTTCGGAGGAAATCATCTATTGAGATGGTTCCTAGGCATCATTATAATAACTTGGGTTTTCTCAATCGGTGTTAGATTTGGAGAGATAAGGTCACAGCTAAATTCATACTATGGTTATGGTCATAGAGCTATGCCAATGATGTATACAATAGAGGCCGGTACAACATCTTCGGGACAGGGAATGATGTACTCAAGATAATAAAAATCTAAAATCAAAACAAAAATCACCTTAATATTAGGGTGATTTTTGTTTTATCCACAGTTTTATTTTGTATAAGATTGACTGGTGAACCTAAGTTCACCTATAATATAAACATAAGAAATTACAAGGGTTTAATTATTAAAAAATTATGAGTAAACAAAATTTCGAAAAATCACTGAAAAAAGAGTTGAGAGTTCTAAATGAAATCATTGATATGAAGATTTTGCGTGGACTGCCTTATGGAGCAGAAGCTAGGAGACACAAGTTTGTTTCGAATAGTTTGACGAACATAAAAAGAGCAAAGTCTAGTTTTTTGATAAGAACATTTAGTCTCGCATAAATATGAGTAACGAAAAATATTCTACATATAGAGATAAGATACTCTCTTTCTATAGAAAGAACCGACGTATGCCGGGATATAACGAGATAATGTCTCTTGTTGGATTCAAATCAAAAAACGCAGTCTATAAACTCATAAATAAACTAGTTGATGATGGTATTGTAGACAAAGATTCTAACGGCAAACTAACTCCTATGAAAATTTTTGGTGAAGTTCCACTCTTGGGACTCGTCGAAGCCGGTATTCCAACAACAGTAGATCAGGATAATTCAGAATCTTTGAGTCTAGATGAGTATCTGATAGGTGGAAATAAAAATTCTACATATTTGCTAGAAGTTAAAGGGGACTCTATGATAGACGAGGGTATACGTGAAGGTGATCTAGTTTTGGTTGAGCGTAGAGGAGATCCAAAAGACGGTGATATAGTTATAGCGGAGGTGGATGGTGGTTGGACAATGAAATATTTTAAAAAGAAGGGAAGTATTGTTTATCTAAAACCAGCCAATAAAAACTACTCTCCAATATATCCATCTTATGACCTGAAAGTGGCAGCGATAGTCCGTGGAGTTGTACGAAAGTATTAAAATGCAAAAAAGTGTTTACAAGTTTCAGTCTCAGATATGGAGATGGCCTGGAGATATGGGTTGGCATTTTGTAACATTACCAAAAGCTTTATCAAAAGAAATAAAATCTGTTGGCAAAAGATATGGTGCAGGTTTCATAAAAATAAAAGCGACCATAGGTCAAAGTTCTTGGATTACGGCACTCTTTCCTCACAAACAGTCAGAGTCGTATTTGTTATCAATAAAACAGAATATTAGAAAAAAAGAGAGGCTGTGGGAAGGTGACAAGGTAAAAATTTCATTTACACTAGAATAAAATGCGAATTTTTGTAAAAGTAAAAGCTGGAAGTCGAGAAAATAAAGTAGAGGAACCACCTCAGAGACTTTTACCTACAGATGAGAGAGTAAATGACTACTATATTGTGTCAGTAAAAGAACCGCCAGTAGAGGGTAGAGCCAATGACGCCGTTGTTAGAGTCCTAGCAGAACATTTTGGTGTATCACGTGCACAAGTTACTCTGCTGTCTGGTTCTACATCAAAAATAAAAGTATTTGAAATAAAATAATTATTTATTATAGATTTTTATATATGTTAATATGGTAGATATGGAAAAAGATCCGATTCTTGAAATAGAGAGATTAGTTAAAAAGATACACGATGAAGCTGGAAGATATACTAAACCAGTTCTAAACAGGTATCCGCTTCTTTTTGCTTTCCTATTAACATTTAGTTTGGCAGCTATATTGCACGGTTTTGAGCTTTTAACTGACGAAATGCCATTATTCCGCGAAAAGCCATGGCTACTCATGGTTATAGGTGTGGTTATGTTATTTTTTACTGGAACTTTGTATAAACTTTTAGAAAATGCCAAAGAGTAGAACTTTTTCCGATAAGGTCAGGGATATAGTTAGTAAAATACCAAAGGGTAAGGTTTTGACATATAAACAGGTCGCACAAAAGGCAGGAAGCCCAAATGCTAGTCGAGCAGTGGGTAATATCTTGTCTAAAAACTATGATCCAAAAGTTTATTGTCATAGAGTCATACGTTCTGACGGTGGTATGGGCGGATATAACAGAGGAATTCAAAATAAAGTTAAAATATTGAAAAAAGAGGGCTTTTTGTCTAAATAATGTAATAAAACCGGTTTTCGGTTGTAGTACTGTTCGAAGGGTAAAAGAGGTCTAAAAGTGGTGTCAAATAGAGTGTGAACAGTATGTGTATAACTTTGTTGACTTTATTGTTGACAAAATATACCTACTTGACGTATACTCTACTTGACTTCACGGATTGAGTTATGGCAGACGAAGTGAGGATTATAAGATCGATTTTGGTTCTCAACTACTTCCTTGCGTTTCAATCGCTAACAAAAAAATAAACAAAAAATAAACCACATAAGGGGTGGGGTATTTTTTGTTCGTTTTTATTTTATGAGGAGGTGGTGGTTTTTGGGGGTTTATTATTAAAAAGCACAATATTTTTATGAACACAACAACTGCGCGACCACAGAAGTTTTTCGGACGTTTCAAAAAGTCATTGGTCTCTACGCCCAACTTTGTTGAGCCACAGACAGACTCTTTTAAATGGCTTATTGAAAAAGGTCTAAAAGAAGTTTTTGAAGAATTTTCTTCAATAAAAGATTTTTCAGAGAAAAAGTTTACATTAGATTTTACTGGTTTTGAACTAGCAGAACCAAAGTATGACGAATATTTTGCAAAAGACAACAAGCTATCATACGAGGCTACTCTAAAGGTAAAAGTAAAACTAAAGAACCACATATTGGGTACAGAGAAGGAGCAGGAAATATTTATGGCTGATTTGCCAATAATGACAAATCACGGAACATTTATTATCTCTGGAATCGAGAGGGTTATAGTTCCACAGCTAGCTAGATCATACGGAGTATTTTTTACAGCTTCTGAAATAAAAGGAAGGAAGTTTTTTGGTGCTAAAATAATTCCTTCTAGAGGCGCTTGGATAGAAATAGAGTCAGACGCAGATGGTGTTATATCTATACGTATAGATAGAAAGAGAAAGTTTGCTGGAACTACCCTTTTAAGAGTTCTAGGAGCAAAAGATAACGAGGCTATAAAGAAACTATTTGCAGGTGATGAGTTTGCCCTAAAATCAATCGAAAAAACTCTAGCAAAAGATCACACTTCTACAGTAGATGAGGCATATATAGACATACACAAGAGACTTCGAGATGGAGATCTAGCTTCAGCAGAAAATGCAAAGGAATTTATTGATTCTATATTTGATTCAGAAAGATACGACCTTTCTCCAGTTGGACGACACAGATTCAATAAGAGATTTGGAAAGAAAATGGATGAGAAGGAGTTAAAGAGAAAAACAGTATCTCTAGATGATTTGGTAACAATAATTTCTAACATAGCTCTACTAAACAATACTCCAAACGCTATGGAGGATGATATCGACCACCTAGGTTCAAGACGAGTTCGATTTGTTGGAGAGTTGTTCCAGGGAAAGATTCGAACTGGTATGGCACAGATAAAGAGAAATATTCAGAACAGAATGTCTACAATAGACACTGATGTTACTCTGCCAGTACAGTTTATTTCACCAAAACCTCTACAAGCAAGAATCAAGGAATTCTTTACAACAAACCAACTTTCACAGTTTATGCTTCAGGAAAACCCTGTTGCAGAAATCGAGCACCTACGAACTCTGTCAGCTCTAGGTCCTGGAGGTCTAA